>JAYVFS010000014.1:0-19932 GCA_043772905.1 Saprospiraceae bacterium
CTGCAAGGTATCGTACAAGGTGTTGCCGTCGGTACAAGTGATGGCAGTGGTATGGGTACAGCCCAAATCGCTCAATATGTGGGTTCCATAATTAATATGAAATTCGGCAGAGACGATGAATTGGAAAGTGACAAGTACGGAATACATTATATGTATGAAGCTGGTTATCAACCAGAACAAATGATTCGCGTCATGGAAATCTTAAATGAAGCTTCTGGTGGTCAACGCCAAAGTGAATTTGCAAGCAGTCACCCAAGCTCTGAAAATCGTATTGCAAAAATCAAAGAAGAAATTGCTAAAATGAAGTGATTTGAATAAGAAACAAGGTATAGTAGACGGAAAACCAATTGGTTTTCCGTCTACTATACCTACACAGGCCAATCATTTTATCTTAAACTCACCATAAGTCATCCTTACCCGAATCGCACTTTTGGTATTCGAATCGCTCCCAACACGACCCATAATTTCACGATGCGCCGGTTCTCTATTATCTACTGTTGTACGCAACGAAGCGGGTTGATTCATATTGGTATAAGAACCATTCATATCCAACAAATAACTGATAGTAGGGTCAATCACTAAGACACAATTTGTATTCGTTCCATTGATATTAATATTACCAAAATTATTTTTGAGGCTACTAATCCGAATCGTTCCATAGAGGCTTTCGATATCAGCATTATTTGTTAATTTCTGAATTTTAAAACTTGTATAACTACCTTCGCCACTCAAATTGCCAACATTTAACGCATTGATTTCACCATACTTACAATTAACTTTTAAATTATCTATGTCATTAATATCATACGTATCATAAGCAGATTGAGCCTCCAATGAGCCGATTTGGTCGAAACGGAATTGCGAATAAATGGATTTTATATGCCCATTTTTGATGCTCGGAGAAGTCAATTTACCATAACTGACACTTCCGTTTAAGGTGTTTAAACTACACAATTGTCCACCACCATAAGCTAAAAAAACGGTTGCGGAAGATGCCCCATCAAGGCGAAAATCGCCGTATTTCTGATCAATTTTAACCGATGTTGTTAAAGCTGCAATCGTCGAGTTACCATGCCGATTTGATATATCGAGGCGATTACCAGCAGGCATCGTCACATCGTAGTCAATCCGAAAATCACAGCTTTGAGATTCATTACTTGACCAAACAAGGGTGCTTTTCGCTTGATTTTCAATCATTGTCTCTGTTTTGACAAACTCTGGCCCTTCAATAAAAGCAATATTAACCCGTTCAAAAACCCTATCTGCTTGCGATTGTGTATTAGAAGCCACCGTCACTTTTACCTTAACAATAACTTGTGAACCTGAACCTGTATGCACATCTATTGCGCCATATTTATTGGACAAAACAACCGTTGTACTCTTGTTGACAGAAAAAGTTCTATTGTAATATTTCGTAAAATCCTGATATCCACATTTGGTTGAATCCTTATTTTGACCATCACCCGGGTCTGTATAAACAGGGTTTGCCCATGCCACAAGGCTTGTTGAGGCGAAGAGCAGCCATAAGAAAAGTGTCTTTTTCATATTAAATACTATCATTTTGCTGTTTTATTTTTTGTTTATTGTTCAAATTTTTTTGGGAGCTATCGCCCACATGCTCTAAAACACGTTCTAAAATACCAATTTTTATTTTATAATTATCAATGACACGGCGCACTATTTCTTCACGAGTTGAAGCAGGTGCGTTTTGTAATTCCGCTTTTAACTCCTCTTGTACCACATCAATTTGCTTCAAATCGGACAATACTGAGGGGTCAGCATTTTCATAACTCGCTAATTGCGTCAATTTGGCTTGAACTTGTTGGTTATAATATTTTTCTGTTTTTTGAAAATCAGGAGACACTTGTTCTAATTGTTTTTCGACAAGCGTATCAACCCTCTTTTCAATCATGAAAATACCAGCAGTTGCTCCTGTTATCAGCAAAGCTATTGCGGCAGCTGATCGCAAAAACCACCCCCTCAGTATATGACGCCTTTCCGCAGGGCGGTTAATGGTTTTATCTATTTGCGCCCATATTTTCAGGTTGGGAATTTCGGTATCAAAGTCAGCTTTATTGTTTTCAATAAAAGCTTCCAAATCCAATTCAGGAGCTAATTGCTTCTCTATTGCTGCCCAAACACGAAGGTTAGGGATTTCGGTATCAAAAGCCTCTTTATTGTTAACAATATATTTTTCTAAATTTTTCATACTAATTTTATTTTAACTCTTTTACCCAATTCGTACATGACGTGGCGACTGTAAAATATCTCTCAATTTCGCTTTTGCACGGCTGTATTGCGATTTCGAAGTTGCCTCAGTTACGCCCAAAATAGAACCTATTTCCTCATGGTCATAACCTTCCATGGCATATAAAGTAAAAACGACACGATAGCCATCGGGCAATTTTTGTATGGCATTTTGAATTTCTGCAACATCTAAATGACTATCAGACAAAAAGAGCATCGCACCCGAGGAAATATCAGAGTCTCCATCAGCCAGAATGAAAGCATTGCTTTCTGTCAATTCTGAAAACGCCAATCGTCGTTTTTTCAAAAAATTGATACAATTATTGATGACAATCCGCTTTATCCAAGCACCAATAGACGACTCAAAACGAAACGAGTCGAGTTTTGTATAAACATCAATAAATGAATTTTGCAGAACATCTTCTGCATTTTCTACTGACCCAAGCATACGCATACAGATATTGTACATCGCCTTTGAGTAAAGCCGATACAATTCAAATTGTGCCTTGCGGTCGCCCCGTTTACACGCTTCAACTATGCTATAATGTTGATCCACCTTGTTAAGTCGTATTTTATGTCCCGATGAGTAATATGTTCTAATTGACAGAGTTTATACTGAGGGGGTTGCATGAAGTCCAAATTTACATGAAAAAATGACGCTAATTTCATAAATGGTAAGTGTTTTTTGAGATTTGACACATTGGCGAAAAAGAAAAGCCGTTGATAACTCATTCATTATCAACGGCTTTGTATTTTCAACACTATATTAAAATGCAAAACTCAAATTAATTTCATGCGTCGTTCCGACAAAAGGGCCATAAGATTTGGTTGAATAATCGAAGCCATAACCAAATTTCATATTGCTGTCGTAGCCCATATTTTTACCTAAAATGAAACCCACTTCGGCGTGTATCATGCCTTGAATCGAACCGCCAGCCCCAATCCAAAAGTTGCCAGCCGCTTGATAACGGACATTCATATCCACACTCAAAGGCACATTTGGCACATAACGCAACCAAACGGAAGGCTCAATAAATGAACCCTCGCCAAAAAAATGATACCAACCCGCTTGCGCATAATAGTGCCGAACACGTTGCAAACGCACATCTTGCGTAGCCGTACCAGTCGGAACAGAGAGGTCTAAACCCATGATTTGAGGGATACTCGCCCCCGCATATATATAGTCTTCGTCGGCAGTACCGTCAAGCCGTTGATACCAAAACGCACCAATGCTTAGGTCGGGATAGAATTGAGTGCGGTCTTGCGTAGCTTGAATATCGTCAGCATCACGCAATTTAAGTTCCGACGTTTTTACACGATATTGAACACCACCCGCTGCTAAACCAAAGCTCAAACCGCTGTATTCGGCATCAGAAGTGATGACACCCGCAATGCGTCCGTACAAGCCCGTAAAGCCCGTTGGTCCCGTTTGGTCATTCATTAAATAACCGCCAGCGAGAACCGTTACGCCTGTGTGGTCGGCAGCAAAATACTCCCCCCTCAGTATTTGAGTCGTCGGAGGACCGGGCATATCAAGCCATTGACGGCGAATAGAAACGCCCACGGAACCCTTGTGATGGTCTGTAAAAAAGGCATAATTGATAGCAGCAGGGTTGATAACCCCTTGCATTTCGCGGTATTGCGTGAAAAGTGGCATTTGTTGCGCTTGTATAGTAGCCCAAACGAGGCAGACAAAAGCTAAAGTGGATAAGATTCTGTTCATGGACGGATTGTATCGGTTTTGGAAGTGGGACGTAAGATTGTAAGATTTAACTATTGTTCATACTTTCAAAAAAGTGACCAAAGTTACAACTTTCTCAATTATTTCTAAATTTTTAACAAAAGATACCTTTTTTAGGTTAGTTGATAATGGTGAATGGTGAATTTAGGGCGTATTTGACAATCAATACTTATAACAATAAATTTAGTATCGATTGGACTTTTACGAATACTTTACATAAAATATAATCACATAATACTTTGGGTCTATTCATTTAAAATTACTTTTGTGCTTAAAATCCGATGTAATGAAAAAAATATTCACTGCTGTTTTTGTTTTTAATCTATTGATTTTCAATGCTTTATTTGCTCAAATGAGTTTAAATGATATAGATAAATCTACTGGGATTTCTATCAATACGTTTGGCGTAAAACCCAAATCCACATTGCACCCCCTCAGTATGAACGCCTATAACAGCACTTTTACACATACTTTTTCGCACAACTCAAACCTTAAAACCCAATCTTTGAGCAATTTATTGACGCCATCTGATACGTTTAATCGTCGTCGTTTTTGGTTTTTGGTTGGCACAGGAAGCGCGGCTTATATCAGTTCCATTGCTTTGCTCAACAATGTTTGGTATGCTCAATATCCACGCAGCCGTTTTCATCTTTTCGATGATGAAGGCGAATGGATGCAAATGGATAAGGCTGGGCATGTCATTTCTGCATATCAAGGGAGTAAATGGGTCTATGGAGCGATGCGGTGGTCGGGTATGAAAAATCGAAATGCCGCTTGGTTTGGTATGGCAGTCGGCACTTTTTTTCAAGCGACATTAGAAACCCTCGACGGTTTTTCAACTGAATGGGGCTTTTCATGGTCTGATATTACAGCCAATACAGCTGGTTGTGCCCTTTTTGGTTTGCAACAAGCCGCTTGGGATGAACAACGCATCGTTATTAAAGTATCGAATACACCTCGAAAATACCCTTTGACACCAGTTCCTTCGATTGATGGCTCAAAAACAACGACCATACGTGAACGCACGAATGACCTGTACGGCAATAACTACACTCAAACGTTTTTCAAAGATTACAACGCCCTCATTTTTTGGGTATCGTTCAATCCTAAAAGTTTTTATAAAAATAGCAACTTGCCCGATTGGTTAAACGTCGCCGTAGGCTATGGCGCAGAAAATATGTACGGTGGTTACAAAAACGAATGGCCTGCTACCGCCCCCGATTTTCGTTTATCAGATGCCGCCTACCCTCGTTATCGGCAATATTACTTGTCGCTCGATATTGATTTAAGCCGCATCAAAACAAAATCAAAGTTCATCAAAACCCTTGCTCGAACTTTTAATTTCATCAAAATCCCCTCCCCTACCCTTGAATTTAATTCGCTCGGTAAAGTCAAATTTCATCCGCTTCTTTTTTAAAAGGCAAAGGGCAAAGGGCAAAACGTATACAGATATTGAACAAAGTTCAAGAAATCATATCTAAAAAAGTGTTTTTTACTGAGGGGGCTTCATTTGCATTTTGCCCCTTGCCCTTTGCATTTTGCCCTTTTTTTATTTTTTTTATCTAATTTAGCGGCTGAAATACTGTAATGTTCTATTTTTTCAATATCCAAAGTCAATAGCCGTGGCAGAACAAAAAAAATATCGTGTCAATCGTCAAAAAATGGGGGGTGTCGTCTTGGGGTTTTTCCTGATAGCACTTGTTATGTTTTTTATATTCCGTAAAAAAAGTAGTTCTGTCAAAGAGATTCTTGTTGACATTACCCATTTGTCTGATGGAGAAAGCGATTTTATCAAGGAAAAAGACATTCAACTCATCATAAAACGAGCTTTTGAAGCAGATCTATCGCAATCAAAAGTCGGGGCTGTTGATGTCAAACGCGTTGAAGCCGTTTTAGAAACCGACCCTTTTGTTCAAAATGCAGAAGCCTATATTGATGCTTCGAGCAATCTTAACATTAAAATCACTCAACGGGAACCCATTTTGCGCGTCATTGATAACAATGGCTTGAATTATTATCTCGACAAATATGGCATTCGGATGCCTTTGTCGAAATATTTTTCAGCGCGAGTTCCCATCGTGACGGGTGCAGTTCCACCTCATGTCAACGATTTTTTGTTGCGTAAAAAATATGGTCTGAAAGATGTCTTTTTACTCGTTCAAAGGCTGAATGCTGACCCATTTTTTGCGCCGATGGTTCAACAAATCGTCATGGATGCGTCTGGAGAATTTACTTTGATACCCATTTTGGGCGATCAAAAAATACGCATAGGTACGCTCGACGACCTCGATGAAAAATTAGAACGCCTTAAAACCTTCTACAAAGAAGCCATGCCTTACGAAGGCTGGAAAACCTATCGCTCGATTTCGGTTAAATATAAAAACCAGATTGTTTGTAAGAAAAAATAATAAATATAAAAAATGGCATCAGAACTTAAAAACTTGTCGCACTACGACGACTCAAACATTCCCTCAGCAAAAGATATGACTTTCGGCATAGTCGTTTCTGATTGGAATGAACACATCACCCACACGCTCTATGAAGGCTGCTTGGAGACTTTGAAAAAACATGGTGTAGCAGAAGATAAAATTTATCTCGCTCAAGTACCCGGCACATTCGAATTGCCCGTGGCAGCGCGTTTGTTGGTAGGACAATACCCCTCAGTAGATGCGGTGATTTGTTTGGGTTGCGTCATCAAAGGAGAGACAAAACACGATGAGTATATCAATTTGTCGGTCGCTAATGCCTTGCAAAACCTTTCGATAACGATGAGTAAGCCATTCATTTTTGGCGTTCTGACTCCTAATACAGAACAGCAAGCTATTGACCGCGCAGGTGGCAAACATGGTAACAAAGGCGTTGAAGCGGCTGTAACGGCTATTCGTATGGGTGCATTGAAGCAAGAAATTTCAGGTCGAAAAAAAGGAAAAATTGGATTTTAGGTATATAAGCGCCATTGGACTTCGGATTTTTTCAAAAAAATATTTTTTTCATATCTTTTAATCTCATTTTAAAGGGTTGCGTCACAAAATTTTTATTAAAAAATAGCGGTACAAATCAAATATTATTCTGAAAAAGAGCAAAAAAGTTTATAATGAACTGTTTAATCAAGTTTAAGAAAAAGTTTACCCATCGTATGGAACTAAAGTCGCAATTTTGTGGTCTATTAATTGCGTATGAGTTTAGTTTTCATACATTCTTGTTGTTTAGTTGACGTCCGCTTCCCACCATAGGAGCGGATTTTTTTTTGCCTAAAATTCAAGTCAATTTTAGTTCTGTAATGTTGATTTTGTTTATACAAAAAATCCCTGTTGGACTTAAATTGTCAAACAGGGATTTTTATAATTTAATATTTCCGAAATAGTACTATTCTGAAACGACTTCAAGTAAAACTTCAATAATATCTTCCAAATTAGGTTTTGAAAAATAATCACCATCAGAACCGTAAGGCGGACGATGTTCTTTTGAAGTAATCGTCTTAGGTTTGGCATCAAGGTATTGATAACCGCCTTGTTTTTCTAACACTTCTTGCATCATATAAGCCGTTCCACCACCTGCTACATCTTCATCAAGAAAAACAATACGACTTGTTTTTTTCAACGACTCAAGAATGACGTGTTCTAAATCAAAAGGCAATAGCGTTTGAACGTCTATCAATTCAACTGAAACGCCTTGTTCCTCTAATGTAGCCACCGCTTCTTGCGCAATACGCACACATGAACCATAAGTCACCAGCGTCACATCCTCCCCCTCAGTAATCACCTCAGGAACGCCCAAAGGAACGGTGTATTCGCCCATATTATCGGGCAAACGTTCTTTCAAACGGTAGCCATTCAACGATTCAATGACCAAACCTGGGTCATCTGATTGCAAAAGCGTGTTGTACATACCTGCTGCTTGAACAAAATTGCGTGGTACACATATATACATGCCTCGCAACGCATTGACAAGCACACCCATAGGCGAACCCGAATGCCAAATACCTTCAAGGCGATGTCCTCTTGACCGAATTATGCACGGTGCTTGTTGCAAGCCGTTGGTACGGTAGCGCAAAGTCGTTAGGTCGTCCACAAGTGGCGTTAGACCATAATAAATATAATCGAGGTATTGAATTTCTGCAAACGCTCTTAAACCACGCATAGCCATACCGATAGCCTGTCCCATGATTGTCCATTCGCGAATACCCGTATCAAATATCCGTTCTTCACCATATTTGGCTTGTAAACCAACAAAACCTTGATTGACATCACCGATATGCCCAACATCTTCACCAAAAGCAAAGACATCATTGCGGTGTTCAAAAATGTAATCAAAATAAGCGTTAATGATTTCGTAACCGTTTTTTGTAGGCGATTCGTCAGAATATACAGGAAAAACCACAGGTACTTTTAACGCGGCTTTCGGTGAATCACTGTACAAATCTGTACTATATCGACGTTCGGCAAGCTTCTTTTTCTCCATTATCCAATTACTCAACAGAGCCAAAGGAGAATCACTTGTATTCGTAGCTCTTGAAATCTCCCCCCTCAGTATCAAACTCAATTGACGTGCATTTTTCATTAATTCGAAAAGCTGAGGTTCTCGCAAGCCGTTTAAGCTTGTAAGTGCGGCATTGATTTCAACCGATTTTTCTGGATAAGCTTGAGCAATTGAAGTATAAATAGCTGTCAAACGCGTTTTTTCAGCATTTACAGGGTTCTGAAAAGCACTCCAAGCCTTCGTTTTAGCTTCGCGGGAACGTGCTTTCGCCCGTTTTTCAATAGCCAATAATTCATCTTCTGTGGCAAATTGAGCATCAAGAATCCATTGACGCATTTTGACATTGCAATCGAATTCTCGTTCCCATTGCAAACGTTCTTTCGATTTATACCGTTCATGGCTGCCTGAGGTTGAGTGACCTTGTGGCTGCGTCATTTCTTGAACATGAAACACAGATGGAATATGTGTCCGACGCGTTTTCTCTACACCTTCTTCAAAAATTTCGCACATAGCGGCATAATCCCAAGCCTTACACGTATATATATGTATACCATTGCCATTCTCATCCATTTCAAAACCGCGCAAGGCTTCTGAAATACTGCCTTTTGCCGTCTGCATTTCAGTCGGTACGCTGATGCCATAACCATCGTCCCAAATGAAAACGGCTAATGGAACACGCATGACCGCGACTGCATTGATGGATTCAAAAAATACGCCTTCTGAAGTACTGGCATCCCCTATCGTACAGAAGCAAACCTCATTTCCATTATTAGAAAAATTCGTAGAAGTTCTCAATTCTGGAATTTCACGATATTTTTTAGAAGCTAAAGCCAAACCAACCGCACGACCCATTTGCCCCGCAGTCGAGGAAACATCCGACGACATATTATATATGTCTAAGTGATTTGTCCACTCGCCTGTCTTCTTATCCACATTGGGCGTTGCAAAATGGGCATCCATTTGACGACCACCGCTAAATGGGTCATTGTCGCAATCTGAATAAAGTTGTGCAAAAAACGCTTCTGGCGTAGAGATACCCAAAGCGAACATAAGCGTTTGGTCGCGATAGTAGCCTGCCCGCCAATCTCCTTTCTTATAGGTTCGCGCCATGGCAACTTGAGCCGTCTCTTTCCCATCTCCAAAAATGCCAAATTTCCCTTTGCCCGTTAAGACCTCGCGGCGACCGATAAGGCTGATTTCACGGCTCAATACACAGAGTTCGTAATCTCGCAACACTTCGTCGATGTAGGCTTTAACCGCATCTGCAAAAGAGTCTATTGGGCTATTTGTCGAGGGATGAGAATCGAGTGTAATATTAAGTTCGAGATTTTCAGTCATTATTGAATGGTTTCATATATGGTTGAGTGAAAATAGTAGTCCTTCTGGATTCTGACTGCAAAGGTAACAAAATTTCTTACAAGATTGTTTTTCAATATTAAAATATGGTAGTTCGGCTCTAATATGACAACTTTCCAAATTTAATTTTGGTAATGCACTGTTATTTCATTTTTGTTCAACCAACTAATTCTAATCACTATAACAAATTATACCCCCTCAGTATTTAAACAAAAAAAACAAGAAAAAAAGTATTTTGGTTGTACAATAAAATAACATTATTATTTCATATTTAAAGTACCTTTTTAATATAAATTAAAATTTTTATCATAATTTTTATTTCTATTAAATATTAATAAAATTATTTAACTACCTAATAATCAATTAGTTGCAAAAGTATTAAAAAACAATTTAACAAATTTTAAATATAAATAACATTTATTTACATTTCATTAACAGGAGAATATGCTGTTGTTCCCATACCTTTGTATCGTTCTTAATATTTATAATAAATTCTAAAATTTGAACAACATGAAAAAAATAATTCCCACGTTTTTATTCTTGGCATTATTCGCCAGTTTTGTAACGGCACAGAGTGGTCCTGTGATGACATTTGAGAAGTCTGAAATTGATTATGGCAACATTGCACTCGGTGCAGACGGTGTCCGCATTTTCAAATTCAAAAATACGGGTACTGAACCACTTGTCGTTAAAAATGCACGGGGCAGCTGCGGTTGCACTGTTCCTAAATGGCCAAACGAAGCCATTCCTGTTGGTAAAACAGGTATCATTGAAGTTAAATATGATACGAATCGTGCAGGACAGTTTACAAAAGCTGTTTATGTTGAAACAAATGAAGCGAACCCGCAACACACACTGACAATTAAAGGCACAGTTGTTGAAAAGAGCAATGGCTCAGTGGGCGCAAACAGCTCCGGCAGCAAACGATAATCCAAAATTTGAACTTTTATTATTTCTGTTAAAATTTTGATATTCAAATATTTACATAATTATTTTATTTTAAATAATAAAAATTTACTTTTGAATAACAGAGATTAACAGCTTATTAACAGGCAAATCTTTCGAGGGTTTGTAACTTTGAATCAAAATTATTTCTTATAAAATTTATTTCAATTTAACAATAAAATCTCTTTCAAAATGAAGAAATTCCTTGCAACATTCTCTATGGTCGCTCTTTTAGTTGCTTTCGCTTCGGCTCAAACAGCAACAACAACGACTGAAAAATTGGTATCTGGACCCGTTATGACTTTCGAAAAAATTGATATGGACTACGGCACAATTGCACAAGGTGCTGACCCACTCCGTAAGTTCGTATTCAAAAACACAGGTACTGAACCGCTTGTCATCAAAAACGCTCGTGGTAGCTGCGGTTGTACAGTGCCTAACTACAAAAAAGAACCTGTAATGCCAGGCGAAACAAGTGAAATTGAAGTACGTTATGACACACAACGTCCAGGACCTTTCACTAAAACTGTTACTGTTGAAACAAACGAAGGCGATCAAGCTCGCGTTTTGACGATTCACGGTACAGTAAATGAAAAACCTGCTGAAGCAAGTGTTCCTGCTAATGCACCAAGCCTATTAAGCACGCCTAAGCAGTAAATTATAAACTTTTCCCTCGAACTTGTCTGAACATCTTTTTAGCCGCATTTCGTTTCGTCGAAATGCGGCATTTTTTTTTATTTTTTCATTACACGCCCAATCGGATAAAGCCGAAAATTAGGTTCAAAATAAAGTGAATTTTTATAAACAAAATCCAATTGTGCACCGGCATCAGCAGCAAATTTGGGGTCAGATTGCCGTTTCTCTTCTAATTTTTGTTTTAAAACTGGGTTCTTTTTCAAAAACTCCGCAGCGAGGTCTTCAAAAACATAATCGGAATACCCCTCTTTTTGATTCAAAATGCCGTCAAAAAAATTCCATGCGAAATAACTGTCCATGCCTTGCGGTTCAAGCGTTTCGACAATGTAACGATTGGCATTTTGATTCAAATCAATCCAAAAATCGCCTTTGTGAAAGAGGCGTTTTTGCTTTTCAATACCCAATTCAGCATTGCTGTTTGGATGATGACCTTCATAAGGATTTGGGGAACTTCTAAAATTATTGATGCGGTACATCTCTACATCTATCATTGTGTCCGCTTTCAAAGGACGCATATCGACACCATTCCATTTCAACCGTTCAATCACTTTTTGATAGGCTTGTGGAACGATATAAGCCGTCGGTTTTTGGACAGATACTGAGGGGGTAAAAAAATCAAAATAAGGAATCGTTTTTTCAAACGGTGCATTGCGGTCATACCATAAACGAGACAAACCTGATACCTCACTGGCTTTATGTTTGGCTTCATAACCTTTGAATACCAATGATTTACGTTGCGTTGTATCGAGTTTCCATTGCAGTTCAAAGGTCGTTTTATTTGTTTTGTAAAAATTAATGGCTGTTTTTTTAGCATTTAAAATTTTATTTTTATCATCAAAACATATTTTGAAAATAGCTTTTGAAAATGCCAAAGTACCTCTGACACGCGAAGGAAAAGGCTTCAACATGTGCGTTTCAGGCATAAAACCCAAAGCATGATGCAACGCTGCATAACCCGTTGAATAACGTGGCGCATCCATAAAACCGTTGATACCATTGTCGGGTATTTCGTCAAAACTGACGTAAGGAGTCATCTCAAATCCCGATGTTTTCATAGCAGCATACAATTGCGGCAGCAACGCATTTTGTTGATAATCAGCCAGTTGTGGTGCCAGTTTTGAGTGCTGTGTTGCAATACACGTCATCGTATATTGGTAATCTGCACCATTTGAAGTATGGTTGTCAATAAAAACATCGGGTTGCCATTTTGTAAAAACTTGATTGAAAGCTGCGGCGTTGCGTGTATCGCATTTTACAAAATCTCTATTCAAATCTAAGTTTTGGGCATTGCCTCGAAAGCCATATTCTGCTGGCCCATTTTGATTGGCACGGCTGGTTGCGCTGCGATTTAAAGCACCGTCAACATTATAAAACGGGATGACAACAACGGTTATGTGCTTCAAAAACGCATCTTTTTTAGCATTTATCAACAAATCACGAACAAAAAGCATGGTCGCATCAACGCCTTCTGGCTCGCCAGGGTGAATAGCATTGTTGACAAACAGAACGAGTTTACCTGCTTTGCGCACTGATTCGGGCGTAAACGTTTGGTCGGCACTGATAATCGCAATATGTAAAGGTGTGCCACCATCACTTGAACCAAAAGTGGCGAGTTTGATTTTTGTCGGAAAAGTTTGCGCTAATTTTTGATAATAAGCGACCCCCTCAGTATGAGTGGTTGTATGCGCCGAATCGCGCTCGAAAGGTGTTATCAGTGATGTAGGTACTTTTTGCCCAAAAATAAGGTTTGAAGATAAGAGCATACAAAAGGCAGCAAAAAGGAATAAAAGGTTTTTCATATTAAATACAAATTAAGTATCCGCTTTTTGCGGGCTAAAAGTGAGTAAAAGTTTTTTCGTTTCACTAAAAAGTGTCATCTTTGCGGGCGTTTTGAAAATAAAAATGAAAAAATACGTTTTTGAAGCAAAAAAGCGTTTTTTCCTTCAAAAAAGCCTTAAAATTTTATTCGGCATATTAAATGAGTTTATTCGACGAATAAAGAAAATTAAATTTTTTGGCAAAATATTTGACATTAAATTTATTTAAAATTCAAAATATCATTCCCATGCCGCCTTGCTTCTATGCCCCTCAGTAAATAGTGACTGTTTGTCAACATTCAGTCTTTTACAAGGCTTCTAAAAAGTCTTTTTATACTGAGGGGGTGTTTTGAAAAATGTTTAAGTGTCAAAGGACGCATTTTTCAATCAACTTAATGGACATTTTTCACACCTTATATATATGGTGTATTCATTTCGATAAAAATTTTATAATAGCATAATTTAATAAAAATCATGGCAACTACAGATTTAAAATACACGAGGAACATCGGTATCGCTGCGCACATTGACGCAGGTAAAACGACTACAACCGAGCGTATCCTCTACTATACGGGTATCTCTCACCGCATTGGTGAGGTACATGACGGTGCTGCGACGATGGACCACATGGCTCAAGAACAAGAGCGTGGTATCACTATTACATCTGCGGCTACTAAAACGAAGTGGTTTTGGAAAGGCGAAGAGTATCCAATGAACATCATCGACACACCGGGTCACGTTGACTTTACGGTTGAGGTGAATCGTTCATTGCGTGTATTGGACGGTTTGGTATTTTTGTTTTCTGCAGTTGACGGTGTTGAGCCGCAATCAGAAACAAACTGGCGTTTGGCTGATGGCTACCGCGTACCACGTATTGCTTTCGTAAACAAAATGGACCGTGCAGGTGCTGACTTTTTCGCCGTTGTTAAAGACATGAAAGCGAAATTAGGCGCTAACGCTATTCCATTGCAAGTGCCAATTGGTAATGAAGATAAATTCCTAGGTGTTGTCGATATCGTAACAAATCAAGCGATTGTTTGGAACGAGCATGACCAAGGTATGACTTTTAACGTTATCCCGATTCCTGAAGATATGGTTGAGTTGGTTGCTGAAACACGCGCGCTATTGATTGAAGAAGTTGCAGGTTACAGTGACGATTTGATGGAAAAATTCTTTGAAGACCCAGAATCAATTACGGTTGAGGAATTGCAAACAGCTATTCGTGCGGCGGTTATTGATATGAAAATGACACCCGTCATGTGTGGTTCTGCCTTCAAAAACAAAGGTGTTCAAGCATGTTTGGATGCAGTTTGTGCTTATTTGCCTTCACCACTTGATGTTGAAGCGATTAAAGGTACAAACCCTGACACGGAAGCTGAAGAAAGCCGTAGCCCAAATATTAACGAACCGTTCTCTGCTTTGGCATTTAAAATCGTAACGGACAAATATGTTGGACGTTTGATATATACGCGCATTTATTCTGGTCGTTTGGAGGCGGGTACTTATGTTTTGAACTCACGTTCAGGTAAAAAAGAACGTATTTCACGTATTTTCCAAATGCATGCAAATAAGCAAATTCCTGTTGATTCTGTTGAAGCAGGTGATATTGTGGCAGTTGTCGGTATTTCTGAAATTCGTACAGGTGATACATTATGCGCTTTGGACCGTCCAATTATTTTGGAATCAATGACATTCCCAGAGCCTGTTATCTCTTTGGCAATTGAGCCAAAAACACAGAAAGACATGGACAAAATGGGTATGGCGTTGGCAAAATTGTCTGATGAGGATCCTACTTTCCGTGTTAAATACGACGAAAATACAGCTCAAACAATCATCAGTGGTATGGGTGAGTTGCATTTGGAAATCTTGGTTGACCGCATGAAGCGCGAATATGGCGTTGAGTGTAATCAAGGTGCTCCACAAGTAAACTACAAAGAGGCTTTGACGCAATCTTATACACACCGCGAAAAGTTGAAAAAACAATCAGGTGGTTCTGGTCTCTTTGCTGATATGGAATTCACTTTAGGACCTGCTGACCAAGAATTCCTTGACAGCGATGATTACAAATCAGGCAAGAAGAAATTGCAATTCGAGTGGGCAATTGTCGGTGGTGCGATTGACAAAAACTATGTCAAGCCAATCACGGACGGTTTCACAGCGATGATGAACAACGGTATTTTGGCAGGTTACAACATCGAGTCAATGAAAGTTCGTGTTACAGACGGTGGTATGCACTCTGTTGACTCGAAACCAATTGCCTTTGAATTGTGTGCTAAAGAAGGTTTCCGTGAAGCCGCACCAAAATGTAAGCCTATTATCCAAGAGCCTATCATGAAATTGGAAGTTGTGACACCAGAGGAGTATGTCGGACCAGTTATCGGTGACTTGAACCGTCGTCGTGGTTTGCCAAAAGGACAAGAAACACGTATGGGTGGCGCAGTGGCTATCCAAGCGGACGTACCTTTGTCTGAAATGTTCGGTTATGTAACTCACTTACGTACCATCACTTCAGGTCGTGCTTCTTCAACAATGGAATTTTCACACTATCAAGAAGCACCTAAAGGCATCGCTGAAAGTGTTATGGAAAAAGCAAAAGGCTTGGTAAAAGCTTAATGTTAGCATAAAATACTGAGGGGTATCAAAAGTATTTCTCATAGAATAAAAAAATGGCAGTCCTTATTTGAGGACTGTCATTTTTTGTTTTAGTGCCGTTATATATATATTCACACCTTAATTCATTCACTTTTCAAACCAAACACTTCTACAAAATGTTCAATACTTCTTTTGCTAAACGACATGTATTATCAACACTCTCTTTTCTACTACTTTTTACAATAAATATGAAAGGTCAGGTCAAAGCCTTAGAGGCTGACCCTATCCATCAAATTATTGGAAATGACGTAGAAGACCACCATTGTGCAACCATGAATCGGTATAATTACATGATGAAAAACGACCCTGTTTATCGTACAACCCGCAATCAAATTGACCGTGAAGCACAGACTTTTGTGCAAAAGGCACGTAAAGAGAGTGCAGTTGGTGGTATAATCGTTATTCCGGTGGTTTTTCACGTCATTTCTAACCCCTCAGTAACCCCCTCAGTAATTTTACGACTTTGGGCTTCAAAAAAGGACAAGGTGACGCCTCAAAACTCGTTGATTATCAATATTTTGACGACAAAATCCGCTTAGGAACAACCTACTATTATCGCCTACGACAAGTGGATTTTGATGGCAAAGAATCGTTCTCAAAAGTCGTTGCTGCCAACCTCAATAAAAACGGTGTTTGGGACATTGCCCTCGAACCAAACCCTACGACCACTTTCTTGAACATTGAGGTTCTTGGCAAAGCCAATCAAACGGTTAATATTGAGATGTTCTCAATAGAAGGCAAATCAGTTATGACTAAAAAAATAACAACCGATAATAGCAAAATAACACTCGATTTGACACCCCTCAGTAGCGGCATCTATATGCTGAAATGTTACGCAGGAACGAGTTACTTTATTAAAAAGGTCGTTAAAAAATAGACAATAGTCAATCATAGCGCATCATAAGAAGTAAGAATAAGAAAGCAGTTTGTGAGCACTCGATGCTCAACAAACTGCTTTCTTGTATTTGTCTAATAATTTCAAACAAATTATCGTCATAATCTTGCAATTTTCAACATTCAACTTTTTTTTGCCTTAATTTTGTCACATTAATACCTCGTTTCGTTTTTTTGTTTGAGATAAAAACATATTTAGAATCTAACACTATGGAAACAACTGTTTTCAATCTCAAATTCATGTATTCACACTGACGGGGATTTATACTCACATTACCCTGGTTTGTTCAAGATTAGAAACTCAACTATTTCATTTTTCAACTGTTGGAATTATGGAGTTTAGAATCTTGACATCCTACAACAACACCTAACTGTTTAACTTTCATTTCTATGAATCAATTTAAAACTTCAACACCATGCTGACGCTCAATCCTATCGAAAAAAAAAGCGGTTTAACCCGCGAGACTTTCGCCGCCGAGTATCTGCACCCGCATCAACCGGTGGTATTTACAGACTTAATGAATCAATGGCCCGCTAAAACAAATTGGACTATTGACAATTTGAAAAAAAATTATGGGCAACTTGACGTGCCAGTCGTGTCGCCCAATTACTCGAAACCGGGAAAAGGCTATATGGAGCCTGAAATGCACATGAGTTTCGGCGAATATTTAACACTTTTAGAACGCGGACCCATGCCTTACCGCATCTTTTTGTGGAATATTTTTAAATACGCACCACAAATGTGCGAAGACTTCCAAATTCCAGATATTATGGACGGTTTTTTCCATGATTTCCCAATGATGTTTTTTGGTGGACAAGGCGCAATAACGCCGATGCACTACGACATTGACATGAGCCACGTGTTTTTAAATCAAATACATGGACGTAAACGTGTCGTCCTCTTTTCGCCTGAACAATCCACTTTCTTGTATCATTTGCCGTATTCCGTAGCGAGTTATGTGGATATCAACAATCCTGATTACGAAAAGTACCCTGCCCTTGCCAAAGCGCACGGCTGGGAAACGGTACTCGAACCGGGCGAAACTATTTTTATGCCGAGCGGCTATTGGCACTACATCGAGTATGTGGACGGTGGTTATTCCATCGCCCTCCGTGCCAACGAAAGCTATATCCGTCGTGCAAAAGGAGCGATTTTGATTGCTAAACACTATGTCGTTGACAAAGGCATGAACCGCATTTTTGGCTCTCGTTGGCGTGAAATGAAGGAGTTTTTGGCAATTAAAAAAGCAGAACACATGCTGGAAGAATCTGAAAATTGACCCCCTCAGTATAAATGTAAAAAATCCTCGTAACTTTGGTTGCGAGGATTTTTTTTTCACTTTATTGAAATTTATACAATTAGCCAAAATGAAAATAGACATGAAGCAACACTTTCTCACATTCTACAACACGACGGTACAACGCGACAAGGCACATTCCCCATTTCACCGATCATTTTAAGCACCATGAAAACCATCCGTGTTTTTTATCAAAAAGACACCCCCTCAGTATTTTATGTTCACAATCCAACTGTTTTGATTCTCGCCTTAACGGCACTCATTTTTGGTGGGGGTGTGCTGCTGTCGTTTTACCTCTATAATAGAGACAGGTTGCGGGGTATAACTTACAATTAAATAAAACTAACAACAAAGCGGCTACCGAGAACCCCCAGTAGCCGCTTAATTTTTATGAAGTAAAACAAAAACAGAAAACAAATTCACCGCTCGGTTGAGGCGTTCATTGTTGTCTATTTGTAGAACATTTTGTGAAAGACCCGTGCCGAGTCGTTTCACAATTTGTTTTTTCCGTTCACAAATTATCTGACGGGTTTCACAATTTGTTTTTTGCACAGTCTGTCACCCATACCGAACGGGTTACTTGCTCGACTTGACCTGCCTTTTGCTTGATTGTTTCAATACCTATCTCTTTGTAATAGCTATAAGGATTTTTGAAAATATTTGCTATAATGCTCATGAGAAACAAATTGTATTTATTGCGTTATTTTATGTTTTTTAGTCGTTTTTTACCTACTTATACTGAGGGGGAGGTATCTTCATACTACTCCTTCCTAATTCTCCATTTCAGCAAGAACCATTTTAGGGATAGTGAGCCTAAATTCTTTTACCTTTTCTTTAAATAATATTCGATTTTGTGGATTTTTCCAAAAATCATTGACCTTATCTTGAATAGCTGCAACTAATTTATCATCCATTTTAAGGTCTTCTCCTTTGAATTTGAAGTCTTTTTTAAGCTCTTCGTTCCAATTGTGAATACCCAAATCTGCCAAACTAATACGCATAATGAAATAGTTTATATTTGGTTTTTCTAAAAATTTCATAGCGTGTTTATGAATATGCAACGGTACACTTGCATCATTTTCAATAACAGGTTTTGTAGTCGTTTTTACATCTATATATCTTTTTACCTTGTCTTCATCTTTTAGAACGAAAATATCATATTCATTTTGTCCGCGAGTTACAGCGACGTGTTCTGGGTCGAGTTCTCTTTCTTCTAACCATTTCATTGCAAGTTCTTCCCCAATACGCCCAATAAGCTCACTTGCAGTTGATTCTTCCTCGTTCTCTTTTGCTTTTTTCAGGATAGAATCTAATTCTTTTTGCCCTAACAGTTTCAATTTTTCTAATAATTCTTGGTTGTAGTCTTTAATACTATCAATTGCCTCTTTTTTGTTTTCATCAACCGAAACATTGCCACCACTTCCACCAGTTCCGCTTATTTCAGAACCACCGCCATTTGAGCTAATTGCAGTAAGCCCTTTTAACCTCAAATTCATGAGTTTACCCATCAAATGAGCATCATTCTTAAATAAATCTTGCATATTGTCATTCAACAAGAAAAACAAATCTTCTCCTGCATATTTTTCTTGCAGATAGATTTCATCTTTATTTGGATGCCTTTGGTTGTCTCCTTTTTGGTAAGTACCAACTTCTTGTTTCTGATTATTCCATTCAAACCAATATTTAAAAGGTATTTCTTTTCCAGAAACATAAATACTGGTAACTTCGGAGAAGTAGAAAAAAAGTAACTTTAGCGAAAAAAAAATGATAGAAGAATACGTTAGTGATTTGTTATTATATTTTGGAG
>JAYVFS010000015.1:0-19851 GCA_043772905.1 Saprospiraceae bacterium
GGGTGTGTAGCTTCAATGGCAGAGCGAACGGTTGTTAACCGTTGGGTTGGAAGTTCGAGTCTTTCCGCGCCCGCAACAATTTTGATTTTACGGAAATACTTTAATGGTAGAAGGCATGCCTTGGGAGCATGAGGGTGGCAGTTCGAGTCTGCCTTTCCGTACAAAAAAAGAGTTTCTAACTACTAAAACTACGACGATGACACGCTTGAAAATTTCAAGATGGCAGCTATTGGTAGCCCTCGTTTTGGCGAGACGCGTCGTAGTTGTCTTTAAACCCGAAATCAAACTCGCCACTTTATTGATGTTGGCTTGGTTGGGCAATGAGTATTTAAACTCAACGGCTGATTATGGCGTTTGTATTTTGGCATTATTGCAAAAATATCGCCGTTTGATTGCCTAAATTGAGCTACGAATTGCACGGATTTTACGAATTTTACGACATATAAATCATAACCTTTTGTCATTCTGAACGCAGTGAAAGAATTGGTATAAATAATTGAAAATGAAAGTTTTATATAGGTTCTTTCACTGCGTTCAGAATGACAAAAGGTTATGATTTATATGTCGTAATTCGTAAAATCCGTGTAATTCGTAGCAAAAAAATGACTTATGAAATTTGAATTAACCATACTTGGCACAAATGCCGCTGTGCCTTATAAGAATCGTTTTATGTCGGGACAAATCCTAAATATTCACGAACAGCTGTTTTTGATTGACTGCGGTGAAGGTACACAGATGCGATTGAGCGATTTGGGTATAAAAAAATCGAAAATTGACCACATTTTCATATCGCATTTGCATGGCGACCACGTTTTTGGTTTGATGGGTGTTTTGACTTCGATGGCAATGGGATCTCGCAAACGTCGGTTGACGATTTACGGGCCAAAAGGTATTGAAGAACTTGTAACGACGACCTTTCGATTGACACAATACATATCTCCTTTCGTGATTGATATTGTCGAAGTTGACCACAGTGTTGAGACGCAACTGATTGATAATAAAGGTATTGTCGTAAAAAGTTTTCCTTTGAAACACCGTGTTCCTTGTGTTGGTTATGTTTTTAAAGAAAAACAACTGGACAGAACCATGATTGCGGAGAAAATTACGGCACTCGAAATTCCTTTCACAGAGATAAAAGCTATTAAACAAGGCGCAGATTTCGTGAATACTGAGGGGGTGGTTTTTCCAAATGCTGAATTGACTTTGGCACCGTCGCAACCACGTTCGTTTGCTTATTGTTCTGATACCGCTTTTGATGAAGCGATTGCAACACATATATATGGTGTGGATTTGCTGTACCACGAAACGACTTTTTTAAATGATATGGCGGCACAAGCTGCTATAACTGGACATTCTACGGCTTTTCAGGCAGGACAAATGGCAAAATTGGCTCATGTTGGGCAGTTGGTAACTGGTCATTATTCAAGCCGATATGATGATTTGAATCTCATTTTGACAGAAGCAAAACAGGCTTTTGAAAACGTCGTTTTGGGTATTGATGGAAAGACATATAACGTGCCTTTTAAAAAACATTAAACAATATATTGTTTGGATATCAAAATGAAATTAATTTTTAAATTTTGATTTATGTTTACTTAATTTTATTGTTTTAGAATAATATTTTGAATTTTTATTTTTATAAATCAAATCATTACAATGAATCAAACTTTAACAATCAACGACCAAATTGAATTGACAGAAATTCGAGAAACGGACAAAGCTGCCTTAGTACAGCATTTGAATGACAAAACGATTTTTGACAATACGCTCATGATTCCGTATCCATACACTGAAATAAGTGCGGCGTGGTTCATCAATTTTGCCCGCGAAATGGAAGCAAAACATGGCTTTGTTGTGAAGTTTGCGATTCGTAAAAAAGGAGAACTGATAGGCGGTATTGGTTTGATGTTGAACGATAAAGAGAGTGCGACCCACAAAGCTGAAATCGGTTATTGGATTGCCCAATCTCTTAGAAATCAAGGCATTATGACAAATGTACTGAGGGGGTTCACTGATTTTATTTTTGAGACAACACCTTTGATACGTCTTGAAGCAACGGTTTTTGAGCCGAATATTGCTTCACAAAAAGCTTTAGAAAAAGCGGGTTTTGAACGAGAAGGTTTTAGCAAAAAGTTTTATATCAAACCTGAAACGGGATTGCCGCTTGATGTTGTGCTTTTTGCAAAAGTTAAATAATTACTTTATAAAATATTGAATAACAATGCGTTACGAAAAAGAAGACAAACGTTTTTTTCATGCTTCGCCTCGCCGTTTTCAAGTCGGACAGACTTTGACAGCGTCACGACAAGTGAAAAAAAACTATCAGTGGTGCGAGCAAGGCATTTTCGTAACGGATAAACCTGCGGCGCATCACACCATATATTATGACATCCAAAATAAGGGTTGGCATTTGTATGAAGTTGAGCCTTTGTGCCGTATGAAACGTGGATACTATTACGCAGAATGGATTGCTAATCAAGTCGTTATTATAAATTATGTCGGTGTCATTGGTGGTCGTTTAGGTAATTTTATTTCAGGTCAGACATTGCAAAATACCAAACCGTTTTTGTCATTGAACAAACCCCCATTTCAGGCATTTGTCGTGTCGCATGATTCAGAATTCAGGTTTAGTTTGGACTGCGCGTATGCCAAACCCAATGGCGAAATGAGTGAATCATTGCTCAATAAAGGCTTTTGGAATTACGATTTTGCAGAAACTTGGGCAAAAAGCAAAGCGCAAAAAGGCGACATTATTTACATTTTTGATCGCCGCAAAAACAGTAATACACAGCGTATTCGCAAAGAGCGTATAAGAATTTGAGCTACGAATTAAATCCATAAAAATCCAAAATCAAAAAATTCAGAAATGAAAGAATTGCTTAAAAAAGTATTCCCGCTTGTTGATTTTTACTTTGCCGAACAAGGTATTTCAGCAACCGTTGCGAATGGTCGTAAAAACGACAACACAAACGACAATGCCAATTTGTTGAAAAACATTCAAATTGTTGAGTTATACAACACTGAATTGAGTGTTTTAACGGATAAAGGCGTATCTGTCCGTGAAAGTAAGGTGCGAAAACTGACACCTGAAAGCTTTGATGTGCTACAAAAAGTAGCTAAAAACAATGGGGAAAATGCCATTTTGGGTAACGGAATTCAATTATTTAACAAGGCGTTGACCATTATCAAAGGCTTTGATACAACCAAAATCGTTGAGTTGAACGGTGGCGATGTGACTTTGCCTAAGACTTTAGATTTTCCAACACGAAGACAAGCTGTTAATGGGCTTATTGATTCTGTTTTGAACTTTGACCGTGTTGAAGACATCTTGTTTGCTTGTTCTGCCGAAGTGCTTGAACGCATTGATGCCAAATTGGTCAAAAATGCTTTGCGTTTGGAAAGTGAAGCCGCTGTTTTGGGTAACGAAGTGACCAAAAAGAAAGGTTTTTTGCATCAAATATTGACTGCCAACGAGACTTTGCAACCTACGGAAACTACGGCACAGTTTGGTGTTGTCATTCGTGAGCAAAAGCTGGCTTATACTGAGGGGGAGGTTGAAGCCTTCCAAACGGTGTTTGACAATTTGCAAGCGCAGTATAAAAACATTCAAGGACAACTGAACGGTCTGAAAAAGACGATAAAAGATACAATTCGTTTGACGGAAGTTGAATTTGCTAAACAATATGACCTTGATATGCGTGTTTTTTATCTGCGTCAAGGCGAAATTGGAGCGAAACAGAGCCAAATTGCCGCACAAGGCGAAACTTTGAAGCAGCAACTCGTTCAAGAGTTTCTCGCTTTGAAGATTCAAATTGAGTAGCTTTTGGGTTTCTGCGGGTCGGTAACAAGCCCAAATTATGGTAAAATCTCCTAATGGATACTGTTGCGCGTGGTCTGCTTTGGCGGCTACGTGTTGGTAAAAATGACTCAAAAAAACGGGCTAAAGTTCGCCTTAAAAAACGATTGAACGATGTTCGAATCGTCGTTCAGTTTAAGATTTTTGTCCTTGTCCTAAGAACTTTGGTCGTCCTTGTTTTGGTCATAGTTGTTGCCCTTGTTTATCGGGTTTTGTTGCCGACTCTTTTTTAGTGGATAGTTGATAGTGGATAATGGATAATGTGATAATGGATAATGTAAAATGTAAAATGTAAAATGTAAAATGAATGCATAATTAATATTTGATATTAAAACATATTATTATCCATTTTACATTTTACATTATCCATTATCACATTATCCATTATAAAACTATCCATTATAAACTATCCATTATCCATTAAAAGATATAGTCAGTTTTAGTTTGTATGATTCTCTCATTGAGTAACGTCAGTAATGCTTTAAAGCGTGCTGGCGTTTTTTTATTTCATGTCAATATCAACAAACCAACAACAACTAAAATAAAATAACTCGCCAAAGAAACGGCACCTGCATAATCCTTTGCAACACGTTGCCCAAAAAACAAAGCCAACAACGAAATACCTGCCAACATCAAACCAACATAAGCCCAAATTTCGCTGCCAAAAAGTAACGAAACCGTACCGATAGCAGAAGTAATACCCGCAGCAACTTCCAAAATCGTAATCGTCGGCATCAGTAAACCGACTGTTTTACTGAGGGGGGAGTTTTTGAAATGGTCTTTGAAATAATCGAGATTGCCTTTATAGTCAAAAACTTTGTCCAAACCTGATTGTAAAAAAAGGATAGACATTAAAGCGGGAACGAGCATTTTGACAAGCGTAAAACTGCCGACATTGCCCATTAAGTCGAATAAAAGTGTCATTTTTTTAAGATTTTTAGTTTTGTATGTGGAAAAATAAACGTAAAGAAAGACGCAAATTAACACTATTTTCTTGATTCAGGGCATTTCTATCCCCACGCATTGTCTTTTTTCCCTTAACTTTGTGACAATAACCAAGCTTAAAATTGGTCACATAAAATATGCCTAACGACACGAATCAATACATGGTGGACTTCTCAATGCCCACCGTTTTAACCGACCGCTTTTCGAATCGCATACCCGAACAACGTTCAGTCATCAATGAATTATTTACAGAAGGTAAATTGGTCAGTTATGCCGTTTCGCTTGAAAGCGGTAAAGTTTGGGCTGTTTTTAATGCTGATACAGAGGCAGAAGTTTTGGTGATGATTCGAGCTTTACCTTTAACGCGTTATATGAAATACGTGATTTGTCCATTGACTTTTTATAATGTTTTTACAACTCAAGTACCTTATTTTTCAGTGAATTAATGTTTGACACGAATTCCACTAATTACACGAATTTTTAAGATTTCATTAAATTCGTGTAATTAGTGGAATTCGTGTCAAATATCACTTTTTGACTTCAAAATGCGCTTATTCCATGTCGAATAAGCGCATTTTTATAAAGCCGTTTTTACTTTATCAAATAAAATCAATTTTTGCAATTATGAAACAACTCATCGAATGTGTTCCCAATTTCAGTGAAGGACGCGACCCCTCAGTAATCCGTCAAATTACAGACGAAATCGAAGCCGTTGAAGGTGTTCAACTGCTCAATGTTGACCCAGGAAAAGCGACAAATCGTACGGTTGTGACTTTTGTTGGCGAACCTGCTGCAGTGATTGAAGCGGCTTTTAGAGCCATCAAAAAGGCAGCCGAAGTCATTGATATGTCACGTCACACAGGCGAACATCCACGTATGGGCGCAACCGATGTTTGTCCGCTTGTGCCAATCGCCAATATCACGATGGCAGAGACAGCAGAGTGGGCGAGGAGGTTGGCTGAAAAAGTTGGTGACCCCCTCAGTATTCCCGTCTTTTTGTACGAAGCAGCGGCGACAAGACCTGAAAGACGCAATTTGGCAACAATTCGGGCAGGTGAATACGAAGGTTTGAAAGAAAAACTACAAAAACCAGATTGGAAACCCGATTTTGGTCCTGCCGTTTTTAATACCAAAGCAGGTGCAACTGTTATTGGTGCAAGAGATTTTTTAGTGGCGTATAATGTCAATTTAAACACAACGAGTGTTCGGCGTGCCAATTCAGTCGCTTTTGATGTCCGTGAACAAGGTCGTATTTTGTTAGATGATAAAGGCAAAAAGATATTAGATGCATCAGGTGAACCTAAACGTGAGGCAGGTGCTTGCAAATCGGTCAAAGGTATTGGTTGGTTTATTGAAGAGTATGGCGTGGCACAAGTTTCTATGAATTTGACCAATTTAAGGGAAACACCTTTACATATTGCCTTTGATGAATGCTGTAAATCTGCAGAAAAACGAGGTATGCGTGTGACGGGCTCTGAACTCGTTGGGCTTGTACCGAAACAAGTTTTGGTGGATGCGGGTAAGTATTTTTTGAAAAAACAACAGCGTTCAGTAGGTGTTTCGGAAGCAGAATTGATTAAAATAGCTGTAAAAACCTTTGGTTTAGATGAATTATCACCTTTTGACCCACAAAAAAGAGTGATTGAATATTTGCTCGAAGATGTCCAATATGCCCCTCTCAGTAAAATGACTTTAAAAGCTTTTGCTGACGAAACAGCATCTGAAAGTCCTGCTCCAGGTGGTGGTTCTATTGCCGCATACATCGGTTCGTTGGGTGCGTCATTGGCAACGATGGTGGCGAATTTGAGTAGTCATAAAAGCGGGTGGGATGATAAATGGGCAATTTTCAGCGACATTGCAGAAGAAGGACAACGCCTAAAAGATGCGCTATTGCACAAAGTAGATGAAGATACAGCCGCTTTTAATGCCATTATGAACGCTATGAATTTGCCCAAAAGTTCTGAAAATGAACGATTTATACGCAAAGAAGCTATGACAGCTGCGACAAAATTAGCGATTGAAGTACCCCTCAGTACGATGCGCTTGTCGTTGGAAAGTTTTGGCATTATTCAAAAAATGGCTGATATAGGTAATCCCAATTCGGTTTCAGATGCGGGAGTCGGTGCGCTGTGTGCAAGGGCGGCAGTGCGTGGGGCTTATTTGAATGTGAAAATAAATGCTTCGGGGTTTGAGGATAAAGCCTATATCGAGCGTATTTTGGCAGAAGCAGAGGGTATGGTTGCACAGGCGGAACATTGGGAAACTACGGTGATGGAAATGGTTTTTTCAAAAATATAAAAACAAACTATCTACATTAAAAACCAATGTAGCCACATTAAAAACGAATGTAGCGATATCCGTTTATAGATGTCGTGACATTAAAAACAAATGTAGCGACATCTACAATCAGATATCGCTACATTATTTTTTGATACACCGAGATAGCTTACCCTATCTCGTCCGAATCGTTTTAAGCTGTCGGGGATTGTTTTTTCGCAGCTCTTTCAGTCCTTTTTTTAGCCAATTGAGACTCTTTTCTTTTCCCTTTCGGGTCGTGGTAAACCGCCGTATCTTTTGAGACATCAATATATTTATCATTTTTAGCTGACTTCAAAGTCACATGATTGTGAATCGTTTGGAAATCATCCGCCAATTTGACACCCAAACTCACTTTCTTAGTGGATACTTTTGTTTTTATTTTTTCAACATTCGCAACGATATTTATCAGATATTGATATTCGTCCGCATCCTCTTCAAACCCTTGTCTATCAACTTCTTCAGGAAACACAAGGTTTGTGTTAACTTCAAAACCTTTCAACACTTTTTGGATAATGAGAAAACGGTCATCACCACAAGATATGGTTTTGGAATTTGTAGAAATGTTCAATGCCTCAATATACTCTGTAAGAGCTGCATTGTAATTGTTTCGAGCTAACAGCTCATTTTGGCGAAGTATTAAGATTTCTTCGCGGGTCTTAACGTTATTCATATTCAACGTTTTTTGTGGTGAAAAAATTAAATTAATAAATGCTTAAACATTTTATTTTGCTTTAAATACGGTAAGGTATTGTGCAAATATTCATTTATTATTTTGTAATATCAAAATTTATACCACAAATAAATCGCTGTTTTGTAAACTTTAACATTTCAAACCCGCTTTTTTTAAAAATTTAACCCATTTTCTTAAAAAATAATATCAAGCATAGCGGAAAGGCTCATCTTATTATGAAAAAAAAAGGTGCGAGCGATAGGATAGAAGTGCTTATGCCCGCCTATGATTTTGGGATTTTCGTACTTTTGATATAAGTCTGTTAGAAACTGGGTAGCGTTTTTTTTTGTGCTTTATACTGAGGGGGTAGGTTTTTACAAATGTTATGACTTTTGTCTCAAAAACGATACGGAAATGCTGAATGATTGACAAAAATAACACCTCTTAGTATAGAAAAGTGAGACAGAATTAGTAATTCTGTCTCACCTTCTGTTAACTTATAGCTAACAGTTTGGAGATTTAAGCAGGGCAGAATTAGAAAATGTAAAGTTTAATTTATTACCAAAGCTAATAGAAAATAATAATGTTGAATTTAGCACATCAGCCTGCCTTGCGTTCAAACCTCTGTTGGTAATTCGTTCTTTTTCTATTATCCTAATATTAATGTCGCTAAATGTTTGTTTCGCACCAATCTTTCTTGTTTGTTGTTTACACCTTCTTTTGCCGCTATTTGATAATCAGCTGGTATTTGTTGTTCAAAATTCTCAAGTTTTTGTTTAATGTCTTTTTCATCAAGGTCTTTAATGTGTTCCCAGTTTTTAATAAATAAACACATTATCGAAAAGGCATTTGCCTTATTATACCAATAAGACTTTTTCTTTAGTTTTAATTTTATGTATTTATTTGATGCTAATTCCAAGATTTCAAATAATTCATCTTTTCTTGGGAATATCTCTGCAAATTCTTCTAAATGCCTACTAATAAAGTCATTTCTATTATAGAAGTCGCTTATGTATGTGGACATAAGGTTTAATGTGAATGTTAAATGAACTTGTCTAGTCAATTCATATGTAGTAAAAATACCTTCTTCAATTAATAGCTTATCAATAAATTTTATATTTTTATTAGAAGCCCATTCAATGAATGAACTTGGGATAGTAGGATCAATTTGAAGAGGCAAATAGTCTTCTTCTTCATTGTTGTTTAGCTTAAACTCTTTAGTCAAAAATTTAGCTAATAGCATAAATTCAGAAGCGGCATATTCGGTTGAAAGTTTTTCAATTCCTGATAAAGCATAAAACGTTCTATTTAATCTCTGAAAAATTTCAATTATTTCAGGGTCTTCGTTGTCAATGTCTAAGTCAATAATTGGTATTTGGTATTTTAAAAAAGTTTCCTTTTCTTTTGGATTTAGTTCAGAAAAATATCTGTTATCAACTTTAAATGTGTCTTTCAAATATTCGTGTATAGCATTCATACGCTGTTGTCCGTCAACAATACAAGAGGTAGTTGACATAGTTTCCAAATCTATGCTGCCACGAGCAATAAAAATTTGAGGAAATGGATATCCTAATAAAATTGTTTTTATAAAATCAACTTTGTGTAACTGACGCCAAACTAAATTACGTTGAAAATATGGAGACATTATCAATCTCTTATTTTTAATTTCGTTTACTATGTCAATTAATTCTCTTGATCTAACTTGATATTTTGTCATATAATTCTGGATTTTTTTTGTATTGATTGATACATTCTTCTTGTTTGCATTCAAAGAAATATTCTGATGCATAAATTCCCCCATTAATATTTTTAAAAAGATCAAAATGATGATTTGAAAGTGAATTGAAAAAGTCAAGCCATTTTGATTTCAATTCACAATTAGGCATAAAAAATGGATTTACAAACCCGTTATTTGACATTCCTTTTCTAAATTGTTGTGCTGTGCTTAGACCTTTATATAAAGGAAAAACAGTCAAGTCTGAATAACCTTTTGAAAGCAAATGAGATGTTTCAGAAAATTTATTAAAAAGTGGCAAACTTATTATTGCAATGTCTAAGTCCGACTTACCTGGTTCGAATTTTTTGTCTTTGAAAAAACTTAAACCAGTTTTACTCGAACCTGCTATTTCTATTGAGCTAAAAGGAATATCAAATTGTCTAGCAATATGATCTTTTATATAAAATTCTTTGTCTTCATTTTCTTTAAAAACTTCTGTTGAATATGAGAGAAATAGCTTCCGAGCAATTACTTTACTCGGTTCTGCATTTTCAATCCCTTTTTTTATACCAACAATTGATTTCATTTCTTATTATTTGTCAATTTGCACTGTCTTTCTAAAAGACCACAAACTTATTAATTTGCGAAAGTTTTGTCGTGCTTTTTGTATTGTTCTACCAAAATTGATAGCTTTTTATAAGCAAGCTCAAAGTTATGTATTTTATTTGCATCTGAAAATTAGTTTATGCCAAGTTGTAAATTTTGTATTTTGGAGCATAAATAAAATTGACTCAAAATCAAGTAAAAGCGGTTAAACCCCCAACAAACATAAGTCCAGTTACGATTCTTGATGAATATTTTCAACAAAACACTTTTCAAACCCGTTTCCCGTTTTCCAAAACCCAAAACACGTTTCTAAAACCCATTTTCCGTTTTCAGAAACCCCAAATCCATTCTTCAAAACCATTTTCCGTTCTCAGAAACCCAAAACACGTTTCTAAAACTCATTTTCCGTTTTCAGAAACCCCAAATGCTTTCTTCAAAACCGTTTTGACGTCTTTTTTTACGGAAAATGCTTTTCAAAAACCGTTTTCCGTAAAAAAAGAACCGAAAAAGGATTTTTTTACCGAGGGGATAATAATCAAAATGATACTGCATGCACTCGTTATTCGTGAAGCCTACAAAAAGAAAAATGGGGGCGATAACAGCAATGGGGAGACACCCACCACATAATTTTTGACTTTTCGTACTTTAAATATGAACCGTTAGAAACTGTGTACAGGTTTTCAGCGGTTTTTTTTACTGAGGGGGTCACAAAGGTAAATCAATATTTTTCTGCATTTTGGTCAGGATAAGGGATAAATTCAATATCATCAAAATGAGAAATAATTTCAATATAGATTTCTGTTAGCCTTACGATTAGTTTTAAAATCAAAAAAGGATCTGATTCTCTTTCATGTACGACTAAATGACCTTTATCAAATTTGAACTCTGCATTTTCAAAAATATAAGGTTCTTCATTGTTTCCAAAGTAAACAAAATTCGAATGCATTGTATTTCTCAATTTGCCAAAAAACTCTAAAAAGACCCGATCTTCATCTATATTTCTTCGATATTTTGATTTTGCTTTCAGCATGCTAAACAGCTTAGTGAATTTGTTATTAGTACTAGTTAACCAAAACTCTTTTTCTACCAACATTTTTTCTAATTTATTCTTTGTATCTCCATCAAGATTGTATTTTTTGAGGCACTTCAATACACTTTCATATTTTTTACTTTGAATATTATGTTTATCTTCTGCTGAAAGTATTTCATTACAAATTGAAGAAAGACAAACTTCGAAACTTGACCAAGAATCAATTATTAATCCTCTATTTATAGAATTTTGAAAAGATTTATAAAGTACATCATTTTTTGCAAGTTCGACAAAATCATTGATTTGATTATGAAAAATCTCCGAATCAATACACAATAATTTGCCATCAACAAAAAAATCAGATAGCTCTAAAGCAATTTTTTCTAAATGAAATTGATGAGTCAAGTTTCCAATTAAATTTAAAAAATCTATTCTCACATCATTTTTGGGATAAATACTCGAATCTGCCTTTATTTTGACTTCTTTTGAAAATCGAACTATTGAATTAATTTCTTTCATTATTATTTTAAGTGTTGAAATTGCGAAATCAATGGAGAGTTTAAAACTTCCGTTTATTAATTTCGGAAAATCATAAGTTAACGATTTTTTTCTCGATAAAAAAAGCTAAACCAAATCGCTAATAGAAGATTCGCTAATAAAGTCGCTAATATAAATACTAAAAGTAGAAATGAATCCCATCCAAAAATCAACCAATAAATGATACTACAAAAACAAAAAATGCATATGTGCATAAGTAAACCATATTTTAAATACCATATTTTAAATGAATTTTTATCTACATTATCTTTCTCCTCAATTATATAAGATGGTGGTAAAATGACAGTTTCTATTTTAGGTTCAGCAATCAGTTTAATAAAATTGTTACTAATTTCACCCGTTGTAGGATTGTTAATTACGCCTATTTCATCGTATGCCCTTGATTGAATCCAATCGTTGACTTGAAAAACAACCTTTTTCGCATTTTTAGCAAGTTGTATAAACATTTCATTCTGTGAAATAAGATAACTATTTTCACATTGTTTGATAAACATTATTAATTTATTTCTCTTTTCTGAACCATTTACTTCACCAGTAATTGCATTCAATTTACTAGGGAAAGTTTGGTCTGCAAACCTCTTGAAAACTTTTTTACGTATATTATCCCAAGAGTCATTTTGATTGTTTTTTAACTTTAACAGTTCATTTAGCTCGTTTTTAGCATCAAATCCTAATCTTTCGCACTCTTCAATATTCACAAACTCATCAATTTGTGAATATTGAAACCATTCTAATTCCCTTTGATTTTCTCCGACTAATATATTAATACTTTTGTCAATCAAAGCTTGATTCCCAGTAACTTGAAAACTTATTTTCCAATTATGAAGGCAATCAATAATTATTTCTCTACGTCTGGTTTCTTCGGTCATGATATTAAAATTAATTATAAATTTGTTGATATTTTAAATTTGCTTCATGCGCCATAATTTCAGCAGCTTTTAATCTTATTTCTTTCCAAATTGAATCCTTGATTTGATAATAATCTTTTGAATTGTCAAGCCAAATATTCAAATTCTTTTTTGCATCAAAATCCAAATTGTGACATTCGTGATGGTTAATTAATTCCGCATTTTCATTCAATTCAAACCAAAAAAGTAAGCTTTCTTTTCCAATTAGTTCTTTGATTGCTTTGCTAATTATATTATCAAATTTTACTTCTTTATAGGCGGATTCCCAATCGTGGATACAATCAATGATTTCTTTACGGAAATAGATATCTTTATTTATTGTATTCCGTTTTAATGTCTCATATCTATTATCCGTTTCCTCAACCTTATCTCTAATTATTTTTATTTCTCTTTGGCGTTTAAGTTCGCTATAAAGCGTATCTCTGGACATTTGGAATTCTGACTGATTAAAATATGATTGAAGTCTTGCTAAATCTTTATTCGGGTCGTAACCTATCTGATTACATTCGCTATTTGCAATTAATTTTCCCGTTTCGCTCAATTCAAACCAATCTAATTTGCCCATGTGTAGTAATTCCGCTTTAAATAGCTCAAGAAATCTTGTATCTTCGTAACATTTATAAGCAATTATTGAGGCTTTAAAAAAACGCCTAAAAGCCTGTCTTACTTCTAAAGTAGAACTATTTTTACGATTTGAGATTTTTAAATTACTGTATTTTATAGCTAAGTTTCTGTAAAGTCGCTTTCTACTTGTATCCCAAGAGTTCGTTTTCTTTAAAATATTGATGATTTCATACTGCATTTCAAGAGCACGGAAACTATCGCGGTTTCTTATTTTCCAGTCTACTGTAACTTCTAACCAATTTAATTTTCTGCCTCCATTAATCTCAAGTAAAGCATCCTCAAGAAAAACTGTTATCGGTATGTTTCCTTTATAAATATCAGTCACTAATGATAATCCTGTCTTTAGATAAATACATACAAGTTTCCTCAAATCTGGATTATCACCTCGATTAATGTAGTTGTAGTTATATTCTGAACCCCGATAGTATTCTCGTAAAATTAGGCTCATTCTAAAACAGATATATTTGACATTGTTTTCAAAAGTCAATATCTTATTTTTATTTTCATTAAATAACCGAAATCTCTTTATGCACAAGGCGAGTTTCTTCAAAGTATCTTCCTTTTGATTTTGAATATCTTGTATAATACCATATTCTTCTCCACTTGCTTTGAAATAGCTAATAGTGTGGTATTCATGTAATTGGCTCGATTGTAGTTCTAAATTTTTGAGAATGAATTCACATTCATCTAATGCTTTTCCATAAGATTCTAACGTTAAATAATCTTGGATAATCATCATTCGTTTTCTAAACTCATACCGCCTTTCTGGTGTATTTAAAATATCACTATCTTCGGGAATAATTATTTTGTCAATACTAATTCTTTCTAAAACAATCCTTTCTTTATTAGAGAATAACTCTTCAATATTTTCTGAATTTTCAAATACAATTCCATCATCTCCCCCCTCAGTATGTTTTTGGTTTTCTTCTTCTTTTTCTTGGAAAAAAATTTCTAAAGTGCCTTCTTCTAATTCTTCCTCCTCTAAATTTGACAAACATTCATTCATTCTTGCGATATAAATTTTAGAATATTCGTCCCAATCTCTTAGAAGAATCGTACCTGTGTTATATTGTCTTTCGATTTCAAGGTATCTGCCTTGTAAGGTAGCCAAACCTCTCAATGTTTTACATTCAGGTTTTAGCCCTTGTGATTCGATTAAGAAATGGCATTTTTTATAATTGCCCATTATTATTTTTTGGAGTTCAAGAATGAATTTTTGTAGTAATTGGTTGTTATCAGACATGTTGAGATTATTAAATAGGTTTTGGTATTAGAATTAGTTGAATCGTATTAACATACTTTGCAAAGTTAGTTTAGATTTTTGAATGATAAAAGACAAATATAGTAAAGAGTTGATAATTTAAAGCACTAAGACAATGGAAAAAGCTTCTGTTACTGTCCAAAGGATACTACGGAGAGGGGGTATAAATCAAAAAGCCCATGCGAAACACATCGCATGGGCTTTTATACTGAGGGGGGTTATCCACAAAATATCTTCTAAAACAAAGACAACTGTGCTGATTCTAAGTATCTTTGTTGGACTAACTAAGCGTTTTGAATGACCATAAAAGAGCAAATAAAAAATACAGGTGCGACATTTACACCGAAAGGATTGTCCGTTTTTTTAGCGGATAGACTTGCTGCATATACTAAAGGTGCGCAGCAAAAGATATTAGACCCTGCCTGTGGAGAGGGTGAATTGCTTGTTGCATTAGGTGATAAGTTGACGCATTCTAATATAAACTTTACACTAACGGGTTACGATGAGAATGTGGAATATTTGAGTTTTGCCAAAGAACGAATGCTTCGATTTGGGGCAGGGACAACGGAATTAGTACAAGGTGATTTTTTACAAGCTATTGATATTTCGCAAGAACAAGGGGTTTTAGATTTGTTTTCTAATAAAAAATCACTCATAAATGGGGCTTTTGACATCGTTATTGCCAATCCGCCTTATGTGAGAACTCAAATACTGGGAACAGAACAAGCACAAGAATTGGCTAAAAAATTCAATCTAAAAGGACGCGTTGACCTGTATTATCCGTTTTTAATTGCTATGACAGAAAGCCTAAAAGAAGGCGGCATACTTGGCGTTATTACGTCAAATCGGTATTTATCAACCAAAAGTGGCGAAAGTATTCGGCAATTCCTTTCACACAATTATGAGATATTGGAACTCATTGATTTGGGTGATACGAAACTGTTTGATGCAGCTGTTTTACCTGCCATTTTTATTGGTCGAAAAAGAAAACAAAAGCAGCCTTCACCCGCTAAATTCATTAAAATTTACGAAGAATTAAACGGTTATAAAGGTGATTTAATTTTTGCTGATAGTATTTATGATGTTCTGTTAAGTGGTCAATCGGGCTATTTTACAACGGGACAAAAACACTATAAAAAATCTTCGGGTGCATTAAAATATGCGGTTAATTCTACTTCTGCTTGGGAAATGTTTTCGGGAGATGAATCCGATTGGGTCTCAAAAATCAATACGGCTGCTAAACATAAAGTAGAAGATTTTTTCAAAGTTCGGGTAGGTATAAAATCAACAGCAGATAAAGTTTTTATCAGCGACAAATGGGCAGATTTAGGAGACAATAAACCAGAAGATGAGTTGTTAAAAGACTTGATTTCGCAGGAAAATATTGAGCCTTGGAATGCAACTGACAATTTTAAATTGAAAGTGCTTTATCCACATATCTCTATAAATGGGCAGAAATCAACCGTGGATATTGATAAATACCCAAAGGCGAAAAACTATTTTTTGCAACATGAAACGACCTTAAAAGCAAGGAAATATTTGATAGATGCAGGTCGGCAATGGTTTGAATTGTGGGTATCGCATAAGCCCGATAATTGGCAACACCCTAAACTTGTTTTCCCAGATATTAGTTTACATCCGCGTTTTTACTTTGACAAAGGTGGCAAAATAGTCAATGGCAATTGTTATTGGATTATGGCAACTCATGAAAACGATGTCGAGAAATTACTACTCATTCAAGGCATTGCTAATTCTAAATTAATGACTAAATACCATGATTTGGTGTTTAACAATAAGTTATATTCAGGCAGAAGGCGGTATTTTACGCAATATGTTGAGAAATATCCGCTTCCAGATTTTAATTCAACGGTTTCAAAGGAGATTATTGCGCTTGTAAAAGAATTAAATGCGTCTAATGATAAGGATATAACAGCAAAATTAGCGCATCAATTAGAGATAAAAGTTGGGGAATCTTTTGGTGTTGAACCTGTTTTCAATCTGGATTAAAAACACATTTTCCATAGTGCGCATCAAAAAAAGCTTTAGGCATACTTCTTTGGCATTTGTAACTTTGTGTACTGATGTAGGAAAACAATTCGCCAAGTCTTTCGCCTGGTAAAAGAATCACGCCTTCAATAATTTCTGTTTTAGGATTTGTTAAAGCAATCAAATACCGCACATCAAAAGTTGTTAGATTAGAGGATTCAAAAATGGTGTTTTCTTTTTCAGGCGAAAATTTACCAAAATCAACAGTCGGACTGTCTTGTACTTTCACTTCCAAAAGCTGATTAGTAATATCAGGAAAAGCACCATAGAGCAAGTCTTTTTTCTGCATATCATATCCCAGTAATTCAAGAACTTTCTTTTCTAAAGCTTGACCTCTATTTTTTGTTGCTGCTGCATCAAGTTTAAAGCCGATAAGTTTTTCAGCAACTATTTCTTTTAATAAAGCTATCGAAAAGAGTTTCTTGAGATTGGGCATTTCAATCACGGCAACTTTTGGGGATGTATAATCCTCTATCACGATTTGAGATAGCTTTTCAGAATCTGGAAAAGAAAGAATTTTAGTCTCGCTTTCATAAATTGATTTTCTGACTTTACTCGATATTAATAACTGCTGTTTGACAGTAGGCTTACCGAATTTACCAAATTTCTGTTCAATATATTCAGGCGTTAGAATGATAATTGAAGCAATGATATTTTTAGAAACATCAATTTTAACAAAACTGAATCGTACATCCGTACATTTGAGGCTTTCCCCTGATTCATATTTAATCAAAAGCGATGGACTTGCAGGAAGCCTATTCCAAACTTGTAAATTGTATGAATCGCTACCTGTAACAATATACGTATCAATAAATTCTCTAGTAATTTTAGGAACGCCTTTTCCTTTGGGCGGTACAATTTCAAATTCATCCACTTCTGCGGGTTGCGGAAGTGCGTTTTTTTCTAAAACCGAAGCGATTAGTTTCCGAACATTTGACCCGTCTGTTCTCGTTTTTCCTGTCAATCTAAAAGGTTTGCCAATCAATTCAGAGAAGTATTGGATAAGAAGATCGGGAGAAGTCAACATTCTGACGGACTTTGGCGGTGTTTTAAAGTCTTTATTCATATCAAAAGTCTAATAATTGGTTTGTTTTTACTTTTAATGCTTTTGCTATCTTGCAAAGATTCAATACAGATACATTCCTTTCACCCCGCTCAACAGAGCCAATATAAGTTCTGTCAAGGTCACAGGCAAAAGCCAATTTCTCTTGTGATAAATCCGCTTCTATTCGCAATTCACGTATGCGATTACCCAATTGTTCAAGGTAGATTTTCTCTTCTTTCGTGTAAGTTGTACCCATTCTAAAAAATTTAAGAACAAAGGTGGAGAATAGAAACAAATAAGTCTGTGGACTATAAGTAGCTAATTTGGCAAGTTCTTAGTTTTCTTTTGTAAAAAACAAGCGTTTATACTGAGGGGATATAAATCAAAAAGCCCATGCAAAACACGTTGCATGGGCTTTTACTGAGGGGTATCAAATGAATGTCTAAACAAACTTCTAAAACGCCGCCTCAACCTCAATCTTCATCACCTCTTGACTCACAGGATGCGTAAATTCCAAATAAGCCGCATGAAGATACAACCTATCCGCTTTGTTGCTATACAAATCATCGCCAACAATGGCAAGGTTTAAACCGAGTGGATGCGACGCATGAACACGCAGTTGATGAATTTAACTGAACTGAATCTGGTCTATAACTTTTTTTCAGATGCAGAACAAGAACGGTTTAAAGGTTTGCTACCGAATTGTGCTATTGGGTTTTAAGCACCCCCTCAGTATAAATCACAAAAAAACGCCTTGAAAACATCCATTTCAAGGCGGGTTTTGTTTTATGAGTATCAGATATACTCAAAATCAATCCATTAATACCTAATATTCCCACGCGGTTTACGTCCATTTTTTAATTCATACATACGAATATATTCCGTTTCAATCAGTTTCGCTTCAGTTTTTCCGCCAATATCATAAAGGATAATAAGGGCAAAAAAACGCTCCCAATCATCAATAAGGTTAAAGAGATTTACTTGTTTTCTCATTCTATCAGACATGCCGTCAAGTCCAATAGGCTCACAACTGATACCATATTTGAATATATCATCGTCTATTTTGTCAATAATTTGATACAGATGATGCGGAAGTGGATTGCGATAAGAGTTTTTATGCAACATTTTTATTGCCAACTTTTTTTGTTGCTATAAGTTTCATAGTTGACTGTCGCATGATAGTCAAATGGTTTGCCTGTTTTGAGTGTGTAAGCGTGGTCTGCCAAATTGAGTAACGGTTCAAAAGATATTTCATTCGACAATTCAGAGGGTGTTTTCAGAATATGCTCAAAATAAGTTTTCCCTTCGGCAACGACAGCACACCGCACATATAGAAAATCATCTACCGACAAATAACCGTCTTCTTCGTTTGCTAGATAGGCTGTACCGTGTGCTTTTGTATCCAATTGATAGAGTTTTTGGGCTAATTTGTCCGCAAATAGATAAATATTGACAACGGGCATATCGGCAAGCTGTTTGACGGCAGGGGCGAGAATGTCTTTTGCGGTTGTCTTAGACCAATCTAAGGCAGACAAAATTTGCCAAAATTCTGCGTCTGAAAACAGTTCTTGTTTTTGCTTTTTTTTCGACACCCGAATTTCAAACTCCGTAGAAGTATCGAATTTTTGACTTAAATCGTGAATAAATTGACTCGTCAAATCAGCTAAATGCACTTTCAGTAAAGTTGTCATGCGCTTCTATTATGTTGATTTATTGATATTTAAGAACAAAAATAAGCATTTTTTGATAATAAAATGAATGATGTTTTTAAAAAAATTGGGCTCTGTAGAAAAAGAATGGCTTAAAGGTTTGCTACCGAATTGTGCTATTGGCTTTTTTACTGAGGGAGTATCAATTGTCTAAATGAACTTCTAAAACGCCGCTTCAACCTCAATCTTCATCACCTCAAGACTCACAGGGTGGGTAAATTCCAAATAAGCTGCGTGTAAATACAATCTATCCGCTTTATTGCCATACAAATCATCGCCAACAATCGCAAGGTTTAAACCGAGTGGATGCGACGCATGAACACGTAATTGATGTGTACGACCTGTAATCGGGAAAAAATGAATGAGTGTATGTTTATCTGTGCGGCTAATGACTTTCCATGCCGTTTGGGCAGGTTTTCCATAGTCATAACAGACCAATTGTCGGGGTCTGTCGTCTAAATCAACACGTATAGGGAGGTCAATAAATCCTTCGTCGTGTTCGACAATGCCTTCTAAAAGGGCAGTATATCGTTTTTTTATTTTACGTTTAATAAATT
>JAYVFS010000016.1:0-57529 GCA_043772905.1 Saprospiraceae bacterium
ATGTCAATGAACTAACTATTTTTTTTCGATTACGAAACCTTTTTAAGCCTTTTTCGGGCACTTTACATGTACTATTTTATAATGCAAAAGTTGAGTATAAAATTGAAAAGACCTAAAAACTCATTCTTTAACCGAACTATCAGAGATTGTTGAGCATTGTGAAGACTATTACGGTAAAAAACGCAATCGTCTTTTGAAACAGTTGGTTTAGATACCCCCCCTCAGTATATTCAAGTCAATCAACTAAGTATTTTCTGAAATTTTTTATAAAATCTTTCAAAAACCGCTACCAAAAAACTATCTTTGCAGGCGTTTTTGAAAAATGTGTTAAAAATCAAAAATTGAAGTATTGAGTTTGATTTCAAAAAGTTGAAAATCAATGATTTATACAACAATTTAGGTTATTTAATGCTCATCAGTCTAATTGAAACATGAATGCTTTAAAAGAATTTTCGTTACCAATCAAAGGTTTGAATAATGGGTATCATACTTTCAACTTTCAACTCGATGAAACATTTTTTGCGCTTTTTGAAGGCTCTGTGATTCAAAAAGGTTGGTTCGATGTAACCGTTGAAATGGATAAACGAGATTCATTCTTTGAATTGACTTTTGATTTTGACGGCACGATTCAAGCGGAATGTGACCGTTGCACCGCTGCCATCGAATTGCCGTTTGGAGATACGGAAACCCTTGTGGTCAAAGTATCGGAAGAAGAACCCAACGAAGAAGCCGATGTCGTTTTTATGCATCCCGATGCACATGAGTTTAATGTGGCGCAATACATTTATGAATTTATCTGTCTTGCCGAACCTGCGCTCAAAGTGTATGATTGCGAAAATGACGACCCACGACCTTGTGATTTTGACGTTTTAGACAAAATAAAACCCGCAGTATCGGACAATAATTCAGATGACTCTGCAAAAAATCCTTTTTTAGACTTAAAGAATCTTTTTAATAAAAACTAAAAGAATGGTGAATTATGAATGATAAATGATGAATATCATTCAAGCTAAATCATCGTTTATTCATCATTTATCATTCTTAATTCATCAATAAAAGTAGAAGCCATGCCTAATCCGCGTAACAGACATTCCCGCATGCGTAAACGCAATCGCCGAGGTCAAGACAAATTAGAGTTGCCAACATTGACAACTTGTAAAACAACAGGTGAAACACACCGCCGTCACCGTGCTTACAAACATGAAGGTAGCCTTTATTACAAAGGTATGATGATTGTTAAAGCCAAAGAAGTCGTTGCGGCAGACGAAGCTGAATAAGTTTCAACACCTTGATAATCAACGAATAATAAGCTCCCGAATGACTTTTGTACTGAGGGGGCTTTTTCTGTTTAAATCTCTTTATCAATGAAAAAAATAATCAATACACCCAACGCTCCTGCACCCATTGGTCCTTACAGCCAAGCGGTTCAGACGAGCAATATGTTGTTCGTCAGTGGTCAAATTCCCATCAATCCTGCAACAGGCGAGATGGTTATGGACTCTATCGAAGCCGAAGCGACTCAAGTGATGAAAAACTTGCAAGCCGTTTTGACAGAGGCGGGTGCTTCATTCGACAATGTCGTTATGACGACCATTTTCTTAGCAGATATGGGCGATTTTGCAGCCGTAAATGCTGTTTATGGCACTTATTTCACGGCTGATTTTCCTGCACGTGCAACGGTTGCCGTCAAAACATTGCCTAAAAGTGTTAACGTTGAAATTTCAGTTATTGCGGTACTTTAATTTTTTATAAAAATACTGAGGGGGTATGAATGGACTTCGACATTCTAAATTCCTTGTTCAATATTCGATATTCTAAAAATATGAAAAGAGTTCTTTCAGCTATTCAACCAACGGGCGATTTGCATTTGGGTAATTATTTCGGTGCTGTCAAAAATTGGGTCGAACTTCAAGATAAATACAGTTGCGTCTATGGCGTTGTGGATTATCATACCATGACAATGCCTTATAAAGCCCTTGATTTGCGTGAAAATACGTGGAAAATGGTATTTCAGCTTCTCGCTTGTGGCGTAAAAGCTGAAAATCTGTTCATTCAGTCACTTGTGCCTGAACATACAGAGCTGAATTGGGTTTTAGGATGTGTGACGTCTTATGGTGAAGTATCGAAAATGACGCAGTTCAAAGACAAACGTGATCAATTGGAAGAAAAAGACAATCAAGCCTTTATTTCGGCGGGTTTGTTCAGTTATCCGATTTTACAAGCTGCCGATATTTTGATTTATAAAGCGGACTATGTGCCTGTCGGCAAAGACCAAGAGCAACATTTAGAATTGAGCCGCAACATTGCTGCACGTTTTAATAAACAGTTCGGGACAGAATATTTTGCACATCCAGAACCGTTGTTTACTGAAATTCCAAAACTACTCTCGCCAGCCGACCCGACTAAAAAAATGTCGAAATCTCTTGGTGAAAAGCACTTTATCAACCTTTTCGGCGACCCTAATCGGATTCGTAAGCAAATAAAATCTGCTGTAACGGACACAGGCATCCCCCCAGCCCCCAAAGGGGGAGCAGAGACTACACCCCCTTTGGGGGCTGGGGGGATGAGTGCGGGCATTGAAAACCTCTTCAATTTGCTCAAAGCTTGCGGCAAAATGGACGCTTATGATACTTTGATGGATACTTACAAGGCGGGTACTTTGCGCTATGGCGATTTGAAAGGCGAAGTGGCAGAAGCCTTAGTTGCCTTGACTCAACCTTTTAGCGAGCGTTTGGCGGATTTGACTGAACGTAAAAAAGAAGTAAAATCTCAAATTCAAGACTCTTCTGCGGAAATTCGCAAAATAGCGCAACAAACGTTAAGAGAAGTAAAAGAACTTGTGGGGTTATTAAATCCTAATTTATGATAGTCAAACTTGCAGAAGGAAATTTAAGAACAAAATTTGGCGAATTTCATGAAATATTGTTCTACGACGGACAAAAAGAGTCCATTACTTTGGTCATGGGTGATGTTGTCGATGAAGAAGAAGTTTTGTGTCGTGTTCATTCTTCATGCATATTTGGACATTATTTCAACAGTATTGAGTGCGACTGTCGAGAACAAATGGAAATTTCTCAACAATTGATACAAAGAAAAGGCAAAGGCATCATCATTTTGTTAGAGCAAGAAGGCAAAGGAAATGGTCATTTTGCTTTGCTCAAAAGTGTTGAACATAAGCGAAAAGGCGTAAAACAAGCAGACGCTTACGAAGCAGTGGGCTTCAAAAGAGATGCAAGAGATTTCAGCAGTGCAGGAAAAATTTTGAAACAAATCGGTGTCAAATCTATTAGAATGTTAACAGAAAACGCCGAAAAAGTTAAAATACTCAATCAATTTGGTATTGAAGTTTCAGGTATTGAACCTCTGACTTTAAACAAATAACAAATATTATGACTCGACAACTATCATCAAGCTGGACGCTTGGATTTCGTATATTCTTACCGACCTTTTGGATTGCCTTCTTCGGTATCTTCTTTTTGACAACCCTTTTAACGGACAAAGACCAGATTGGGCAGATGTCTATGAATGGCTTGCGGTGGGGTTTACTCGTATTCATCATCGTTTTCGTTTTTCTATTTTGGAAAACCGTCTTGCGTTTAAAGCGTGTGGATGCCGATAAAGAACACGTTTATGTCACCAATTACTTCAAAAATGTCGGCTATCGGCATCAATATATTGAAAAAATTGAATTTTCAAAAGGCATTATTTTCAACTATGGAACATTGGTACTGAAAGAGAAAGGTGCATTTGGCGACCGCATCCTGTTCCTTGCAAGCCGCAAACGCATTGAGCTTTTTATTACTGAAAACCCACATTTGGTAGGTTGGATTGAAGAAGTTTGAAAATACCCCCCTCAGTATTTCATATAAAAACAAATAAAATACATGAAAACCCGTAGCAAAAAAAGTGTTTTTTATGAAAAAGATTAGCTTTGCCTTTATTTTTTTGAATCTAAAAATCAAAATGAACAACTATGGCAAAACAAACAAAAGCACCGACTTCTGAGACGGATAAAACAAAAAAAGACAAACGCCGCTACACGCCTCGAAAAAAACCAATACATGACATCATAAAGGAGGAAATCCACAAAAGTCACGACAACTTTTTTGGAATGACTTTTAATGAAAAACAAACGATTGTTGATTTACTGAACCACTTTATTCCGTCTGAAATTGGCAACTATATTGATCAAAATAGCCTCAGTTTAGATACAACAAATTATATCTCAAAATCCCTAATGAGGAAAACATTTCAACAGTCGCAACAAATGTAAATTCATCAAAAGTAAAATCGAAAGTCATGACATTATACGAACAGCTTATTATGAAAGGACACAGGCAAGGTGTCGAAAAAGGCAAAGAAATTGGTCTTGAACTTGGTTTAGAACAAGGTTTAGAACAAGGCGTTGAAAAAGGCGATGCCTTAGGGCAACATAAAAAAGCAGTTGATGTCGTCAAAAAAGGTTGGAAACGCTATTTTCCCATTGACGTTTTGGTTGACCTTTCGGGGCTTTCAGAAGCAGAAGTTCTGCGTATTATTGCAGAAATCGAGAAAGAAAAAGCTTAAAAAAGGCTCACATACCCAAAATGAGTCTTTACATTCCTAAAATCCACAGGGTTTCCTTGTTGTTGACCAACGGCTAATGTTACGCCGAACAAACCCACATTCGTTTCAAATGTAATGCCCGCACCAAAGCCCAAAGGTGTATCGGTTCTCCGCGTCGTTCTCGTTTTATTTTCGATATATCCAACATCACCAAAAGTATATAGGTAAGAATTTCGACCTATCAAAAGCCGATATTCAAGCGTTCCAACGGCATAACGTGTAGCAAAAATGCTCTCTTCATCGAAACCTCTCAGTAATCTATTGCCACCTATGCGGTATTGTTCGTTCTGAGAAATAGGCGATGATGTAAACAGCCAACCGCTTGTGATAGCGAGTTTCAAAACACTGCGTTTTAAGACAGGCAAATAAAATTCGGTTTTGTTGTCCAAACGATATTGAAAACTTTTAAGCGTAACGGTATCGTATAAAGTTTTAAAATCAAACGTTGGGTCTTTGATGTCTAAAATATCACTGTTTGGACGCACCTTGCGAATACCTGCTCCCCCCCTCAGTAAAACTGCCCAACCACGACGAGGATTGAAGCGATAATCGAGTTGTTGTTTCATAAATTCTAAACCTAATGTATTGGTCGAAACGTCGAGCGTTGAAGGTAATTTTCGGGTTTTCTCGATTTGTAAACGATTGATAATCAGGTTGCTGGCATTATAATTTTGCCAAAACAATTTTAAATAATCAGAGCCACCTAAGAGGTATTGCACACCTGCGTTGGCATGAGTTTCGATGTACGTCGAATCACGTTTATAGAGGTCAAATGCGCCTTCAAAACCATAAGGCAAGTTTAAAATATAAGGATAAGAAGCCTTGATGTTCAGGCGAGGTGATTGCGGACGTAAGTTTTCAAAATTGGCATATATGCGTTCTCCGACCCCAAAAAGATTCTGAAAATCAGCCGTTCCGTTGAAAGTGATGCCAAATTTTTGAGAGCCATCAGGCTGTGTTGTGGGTTGCACACCGACCAAAAAATCCCAACGAGAGGCTTTTCGATTGTCTAAAAGTAAATTGACAACAGCATGTCCCCCCTCAGCAAAACGCACTGTTGGCGGCTTCCGAACCGTTAAATAAGGCAATTCTACTAAGCGAGAAGCCATTTTCAAGACTTTTGAGCGATTGAACAAACTGCCTTTTTGGACATCTAAATAGTTTTCTAAAAAATGGGGTGAAATTTTGGCGAAGCCTGACAATTCAATCGAATCAAACCGAAACTGTGCACCTTTTTTCATCATCAAAGCCGCAGAAACAGCCGCATTTTCGATGTTGATGCTGTCAAGCCACACTTGTGCGAAAGGAAAACCTGTGTCTTCTGCAAAATTCAAGAGTTTTTCCTCAATATCCGCCATCTCTTTTGCTGAAAAAGGTTTGTTCTCAAAAAGCCGTTCTCGATAACCGACTTGCGAAAGATAATCGGGATTGACATTGCCATTACGCAGACTTGCCCATTTGTAAGGCTTGCCAATATGTAGATAAGCAATAATATTTTTTTGAAAAATACGAATAGAATCAAACGAGGCTTCTAAGCACGTTTGGGCATGTAGTTGTTTCAATACCCCCCTCAGTATATTAACGGCAGAAACCGTATCAGAAGCCGTTTTTGAGAAATTAGGGTTGATTTTTATGAGAAAAGCAGAGTCTTGTGGGTTTTCATAGCGCAATTGAATCGAAACTTGCGCTTCGATTTCGATATTTAGTAGGCATAAAAGGAAGACAATAATGGTTGCCTGTTTCAATATATAATTTTTTTTTGACCACAGATTGGGCTGATACGACTAATTTACGCTGATTTTTCTTAATTCCTTTGGATGACAAAAAAAATGAGTGAAAATCAGCGTAAATTAGTCGTATCAGCCCAATCTGTGGTCTAAATTAAACCAATTTCAAAATCAATTTACCGATTTTATCACCGCCAAAAAGCAACATTAAAGTAGGTAAAAATGCTTCAACACCGCCTTCGACGATGTGTTCCTTTGATTTCATTTTACCCTCTTTCAGCCATTGACCCATTGCCATAGCGGCTTCTTGATAGCGTGGGGCATAATCAAAAACAACCAGACCTTCCATTCGCGCCCGATTGACTAAAAGTGAGAGATAATTTTTAGGTCCAACGACCCCCTCAGTATTATTGTATTGTGAAATCGCACCACAGATGACAATACGTGCTTTCATACGCAACATCGAAAGACAAGTGTCTAAAATTTCACCGCCAACATTGTCAAAATACACATCAATGCCTTCGGGACAAGCGGCACGCAAAGCCGAACGCAAATTACCTGCACGATAGTCAATACCCGCATCAAAACCGAGTTCGTTGACCATATAATCCACCTTGTCCTGTCCACCAGCAATACCAACGACGCGGCAACCTTTGATTTTTGCCACTTGACCCACAACCGTACCAACAGCACCCGCCCCGCCAGAAACGACGACGACATCACCTTCTTTGGCTAAACCCACGTCGAGCAAGCCAAAATAAGCGGTCATACCAGGCATTCCGAGCGTCGAAAGCCATGTACTCATCGGTGCGAGGCGTGTATCAATTTTGGTCAAACCTTTACCTTCTTTTGCCAACCAATATTGCTGAACACCAGGGGTACCTGTAACAAAATCACCCACAGCATACTTAGAATTTTCGGAAGCAATGACCTTTCCTGCACCTCCTGCACGCATGACTTCACCAATTTGAACAGGGCGGATATATGAACGTGCATCATTCATCCAACCCCGCATAGCAGGGTCGAGAGAAAGTTGCTGCACCTCGATTAAAACATCGTTTGTACTGAGGGGGAGCGTTTCCTCAACGATAAGTTGAAAATCTGATTCTTTTGGGTTGCCTACGGGACGTGCCGCCAAGCGGATTTGTTTGTTTTGCATAAACTATTTTTTTATATTTATTGAATGAACAAAATAACGCATTTTAACGATAAGAACAGCTACATTTGCGCTGAAAATACAAAATAATGAAAATTCTCATCCTAAACGGGCCTAATTTAAACTTACTTGGTCGCCGCGAACCACATATATATGGCAGCGAAACGTTTGAAGATTATCTCGATATTTTGAGAAAAAACTACCCCTCAGTATCCATCGAATATCTGCAATCGAATCACGAAGGCGCTTTGATTGACAAACTCCACGACATTGGTTTCGACACAGATTATGCGGGTGTGGTACTCAATGCAGGTGCTTTAACACATACCAGCGTTGCAATTGGCGATGCGATTGGCGGTATCAAAACACCTGTTGTCGAAGTTCATATTTCAAACGTTCATGCACGCGAAACTTACAGGCATCATTCCTTCATTTCAGCGAAGGCGGCGGGCATTATTGTAGGTATGGGTTTGATGGGCTATAAATTAGCCATCGAATTTTTATTGACAAAACATTGATAATCAAGGGTGAACAAAAAAGGTTTGATTTTGTTTTTTAGAAGTTGAGAGAAACGCTTTGTTTATTCTCTAATAAGATTTAATTTTGTAATAAAATAATATTTGACAATGAATGCAGTAGCAGAAAGTGTAAAAACACAGCCCATTATCTTAACTTCAGGTGCTGTCAAACAACTCAAAAACATCGTTTCCGAACAAAAAATACCTGCTCATTTTGGCTTACGCGTCGGTGTGAAAGGCGGCGGCTGTTCAGGCTTTTCCTACGTATTGGGTTTTGATGAACCAAAAGAAGGTGATGAAATTCACGAAGTTAACGGATTGAAAGTGTTGATGCAGAAATCACATGCCATTTATTTGTTAGGCATGGAAATTGATTTTTTAGATGGCTTAAATAATCGTGGATTTTCATTTAGTAACCCAAATGCGACAGAATCTTGTGGTTGTGGCACGTCATTTGCGGCATAAATATATGTAATAAAGTCGTCTCTCGTTATTGAGTTTCTTGACTGTTTACATCTCCAAATTTGGTAAGTTTTATGTATAAGTATAAAATCTCGTTCTCCATTTAGGTGGAAACGGGATTTTTTCATTTAAAAAAAAATTGCCCACCGATAAGCCGGATTCTGTTTCCCCAACCGACCGAAATCGGTTAGTGATGCCTATCATTTATCTACTCTTTCCATCACTGAAAAGATGAATCTGCCTACCCTCCGCGCAATGCGAGCCACATTGTTCTGTCGAAACAGGGTCGCGGTTTATTTGGCATTTCAACCCACAAGGTTTATCCCCCTCCCACATTGCTGCGGAACGCCGTGCGCTCTTACCGCACATTTTCACCCTTACTCCGATAAATCGGGGCGGTAATTTTCTGTGACACTCTCTGTCCCCTTTTCGACTTCTCGAAAAGAAGCCCACCCGTTAGGTGGTGTGGTTGCTCTACGTTGTCCGGACTTTCCTCATTATCAAATTTATTGATACCGCGATAGGCTGGTGGGCAATTTGAGGTCAAAGGTAGTTAAATTATGAGATATTTCGAATTTATAACAAGTTAAATTCGGAATTTTCACACATCTACTCTCTTTAAGCATATAATAACAACGATCAAAAGATAGTACCCCTTCGCCGATAAAGAGGGAATACATGATAAAAACCGTAGTTTTAGGAGCAGAACTTATACAACAATAAGATAAAGGAATAGATACCTTATTCAAGTAAAAAAGTGTCTTTTCTAAATAAAAGAACACTTTTAATCTTACGGTCTTTATAATATCTTATATATTTGTGAATCAAATTTATTTAAAGAAAACTTAAACCTTTGAATGATCACTTCTACATGCACTTCTTTGAAGGATATTTCACAAACCAAATTGAATTTTATACTATTATCAAAACAGATGTTATAGACTGTCATTCCTGTCTTGCTAAGTGTGTTATACCCCCTCAGTATGACCGCACATTTATCAAGGCTTTTAAACATTCACATTGAAAAGACTTATAAACAAAACACTTAAAATCATTTCTCAAAAACAATGCTCTAATTTCTTCTTTTTACTTAATTTATGGATACTCGGACTATTTACATAAGTTTAAATTTACTTATATAAAAACTTGATTTTCATTGCTTATCAAGTTATTCGCGCCATAATTTTCAATCTTTTTTCTTTATAACATCTTACTTTTTCACGATTGTTGAAAAATGTAATTAAGACAAGGGTTTCCGAAACCGCAACCATCATGTTAACGGATAGCTAAAGGTCTGTCTGCAACTACATGAACATTGTTAAATCAATTCGAATATCTTTAAATTTTTAGACTAAAATTTTTAATAATCAATTAATTCATTACTAAGTATTTAAATTTAATTCAATCTAAGCATGAAAAAAATTCTATTCTTACTGTTCTTCCTCATTGCATCGGTAGCATTATTTGCCCACACATGGGAAATAAGGGTCAAACAGAACCAAAATGGCACACTTACTTGGTATGGCCAATCGTATCATGGAGCAGGTCAATGCGGGTTTGCAAATTCTGGTATTAGCATTAACGGTGTTAATTATAACTGGACTGCAGAATTTAGTGGTAGTACTTTAGGTCTTAATGCCTCACTATTTACGGTTAGTCCAACTTATGCAAATTGTAATTGTGGTAGAACATCCTATGGAACAGTTACTACACCCTATATTGGTGGAAACCTTAGCGTGACTGCTTATTCTACAAATGCTTGTTATAGTCTTTATCCTGATATGCCAGCTGGTAACGGTGCGTTCATCCCGCCGCCGCCGCCTGTCTGTACCAGTTGCCCTTTAACTGGCTGGGGAAATACAGTGGCTGCCTCTGGCAATAATAATGGTACTTTTTGTAACCCCAATGATGATTACACAACAGCAACGATAAATGTAAATCACCTTTCTTGTGCATCTATCACTGGAGATAAACAGTTTAGAGTCATTTTTGATCCGTCAGGTTCAAATGTTGCTTATGGTCCTTTTAACTATAGTACGGGTATTCAAACCAATATAACAATTAATATTCCTTATGGAACAAGTAATTCTACTCCAGTAAAAGTAATAGATGACGATTTTCCATGTGAATTGACGCATGGACTGTCTTTGCCTGGTGGGCAATATTTAGGTGAAAAAGAAACGGTTCCTCCGACTATTATTTGCCCTGCCAATATTACTGTAGGCAATAACATTGGAACATGTGTTGCAACGATTGCAATCAATAACCCAACAGCAACAGACAATTGTGGCACCCCCTCAGTATCAGGCATCAGAAGTGATGCATTGGCATTAACTGCTGATTATCCAAAAGGTATCACAACCATTATCTGGACGGCAACTGATGCCAGTGGCAATAAAAAGACTTGCAATCAAACAGTCACAGTGAATGACACTCAAGCACCCAATGCGGTTACACAGAATTTGACTGTGTTTCTGAATGCAAGCGGCAACGCATCGCTAACATCAGAACAAGTCAATAACGGCAGTACAGACAATTGCAGTACACCTTCATTGAGTATCACACCTTCTTCTTTCGATTGCAGTCATGTTGCAGGTGTATCTTCTGCAGGTAATGCTTTGCAATTCAACGGCGGCTATATGGATGTTCCAAATGAGGCATCTTTGAATCCACTCAACGAATGGACGCTTGAAACATGGGTCAATACAACCGGTTCAGGTTTTCAACAAGGGTTGATTGAAAAGTATGATTGCGATAATAACTATGGTTATTTACTTCGCATAACAAGTTCTAATAAAATAATGGCAGGTGTGACGAGTGGTTGTTCTTTTGGCGGTGCTTTCGTTACGGGAAACACAACCATCGTTGCGAATACTTGGTATCACATTTCTGCTACTTTTAATAGAACTGGCAATGTAAAATTGTACATTAATGGTGTACTTGAAGGGACTACGCCAGTTGGAGTCATTTCATCTTCGCCATCAAATGGTTCCCTTAAAATTGGCGCGAGAGGGAATGATGCAAACACAAGGTTAGCAGGCTTTATGGATGAGGTTAAAGTTTGGAGTATCGAACGAACACAGGCACAAATTCAGGCTGACATGAACAAATCACTTGCCGGAAGCGAAACGGGTCTGCAAGCATATTATAGATTTGAAGAACCTATCGCCAGTAATACCGTTCATGATATAACACCTTTAACAACTACGAATACAGGAAATCTTATTGGCACTTTTTCAAGAATCGCTTCGACTGCTGATATAGGTCATTCAAACCCTGTAATTTTAACAGCTACTGATGTCAATGGTAATTCTGCTACCAGAACAGCGTTTATTACAGTTATTGACGATATTTTACCAACCATTACTTGTCCCGCACCCATCGCAGTTAATAATGATCCCAGTCAATGCGGTGCTGTTGTAAGTATCATTTCAGCTACAGCTACGGATAATTGTGGGGCGCCTACAGTTACAGGTGTAAGAAGTGATGCGTTGGCTTTAACTGCTGCTTATCCAGTAGGCGTAACAACTATAAACTGGACGGCAACAGACAATTCTGGACTAAAAGCGACATGTTCTCAAATGATTCGTGTTGTTGATAATACCCCACCTTCTATCATCTGCCCAACATCGGTAACAGTGCAGTGTGCATCTGAAGTACCTGATGTGAGTATAGGAAAGGTTAGAACCAGTGACAATTGTGATGGAATCGTTACTGTCAACTGGGAGGGTGATGAAATCAGTAATCACACTTGTGAAAATAGCTTCAACATTGCCAGAACTTTTAAAGCTATAGATGCTGCTAATAATATTGCAACTTGTACACAAACAATAACTGTTCATGATAATACCGCCCCTGTTATTATCTGTCCTGAAAATATCCAAGTAAACAATGCCTCAAATCAATGTGGCGCCGATGTAACATTCAGTGCAACCGCGACTGATAATTGTTCTGGTACTGTATCAATTACTTATAGCACAGTTTCAGGTTCATTCTTTAACGTGGGAACAACTTCAGTAACAGTAACCGCAACTGATATTTGTGGCAATTCTTCAAATTGTAGTTTCGATGTAACCATCACCGACAACGAGTTGCCTGTCATCACTTGTCCAACACCCCTCAGTATTCACACTGATTTAGGTGTTTGCGGCGCAAAAGCAACATTTGACGTAACCGCAACCGATAATTGCAGCGCATCAGTTGCTTTCACAAGCGGGTTACAAAGCGGTTCAATTTTCCCTGTTGGGTCAACAACGAATGTATTTACGGCAACAGATGCATCAGGCAATACAGCAACTTGCTCTTTCACTGTTAAGGTTACCGACAATGAGTTGCCTGTCATCACTTGTCCGACACCCCTCAGTATCAACACCGATTTAGGTGTTTGTGGCGCAAAAGCAACATTTGTCGTAACAGCAACTGATAATTGCAGCGCAACTGTCGCTTTCACAAGCGGGTTACAAAGCGGTTCCGTTTTCCCTGTTGGCTCAACAACGAATGTATTTACGGCAACAGATGCGTCAGGCAATACAGCAAAATGCTCTTTCACTGTTAAGGTTACGGACAACGAATTGCCCGTTATCACTTGCCCGACACCCCTCAGTATCAACACCAATTTAGGTGTTTGCGGTGCAAAAGCAACGTTCGACGTTACAGCAACTGATAATTGCAGCGCAACTGTCGCTTTCACAAGCGGGTTACAAAGCGGTTCAGTTTTCCCTGTTGGTTCAACAAGGAATGTATTTACGGCAACAGATGCTTCAGGCAATACAGCAACTTGCTCTTTCACTATAAAAGTTATAGACAACGAGTTGCCTGTCATCACCTGTCCTTTATCTACCAGCCGAAATACAAACGCAGGTTTGTGTACTTATACCGTCGTTGGCACAGAATTCAATGCACTTGCAACAGATAATTGCAGGGTAACGGCACTTACTTTCACATTAAGCGGTGCAACGACGGGTACAGGTAACTCTTTGACAGACGTTAAACTTTACAAAGGAACAACAACCGTCACTTGGACAGCCGTTGATGCCGCAGGCAATACCTCAACTTGCTCTTCCACTATGAATGTGAACGATGATCAGAATCCAACGAGCTATATCATCTACGCAACAAAAGAAGTGAAATTCGGAGAGTACAACTACATCAATGGCAATATCGGTGTGACGGCAGCTGATGGTAAAGCTTCGTTCAAAAAATATGATGTTCTGAATCCTTACTTTGTTAAGGCAAAAAACATTGAATTTGATCTGCCATCGAGTGTCGCAAACAGAATATATAGCCCTGCTACGGATGGTCCGAATCCACAGTTTTTTGCTTATAGCGGTAGTACCTTAGGTTTAAGTAATTATAATGTAAGTTCGAATACCGTACTGGCGGGTAATTACAAAGACTTGACGATAAAAAAAGGCGTTGTGGCGACCATTCAAGGGAATAATTTTGGCAAAATCAGCATTGAAGAAGGCGCACAAGTGACTTTCAGTAGTTCTGCTATCAATGTTGAAGAGATGGACATTCAAGGAGGTAAAAAAAGCGTCAATACAACCAATGTTTATTTCACGAACCCATCTTCTGTAAAGGTGAAAGACAAAGTGAAAATTGATGCAGATTGCCGCGTCAATGTCAATGGACCAAAAGTTACATTCTATTTGGGTGATAATAAAGGTGATGAAGAGAAGTTCACGGTCAAAGGTGATAACGCACAAGTAACAGCAAATGTCATGATACCAAATGGTAAACTCAAAGTAAATGGTGGTGAAAACCGAATGAGTATCATGACGGGTTGGTATATCGTTGAAAAATTAGAAAGTACAGGCAAGTACATCACTTGGAATACTTACGATTGTTCAATGCCCACACCAACACACCGACCAGAAAAAGAAAAAGTAACGTCTGAAATCACTGCTCATGTTGAGCCGGAGCGCAATGTCATAACCTTTGTGACCAATCAAGGAACAAATACTGGTTTTTGGACCGTAGAAAAACGCAATGACGGGACTGGTTCTTTTGACAAGTTGGTAATTCAGAACAATACACAGTTAAAAGATGCCTTGCAATACCATACTTTCTATGACAATGACGCGAGCGAAGGCGAAAATTTCTATCGTGTTAAGCTAACATATCTAAATGGAGACGTGGTGTATTCTGCCGTTGAAAGAGTCACCAACAAAAAAATCAATGACTTTACTGTTTATCCTAACCCTGCCATTGATGAGGCGTGGATTGATTTAAAATCTTTTGAAGGACGACAAGTGACCCTTGTGTTATCAGATATGGCGGGCAAACCAGTGCAACAACAGGTCATTCAAAAAGCGACCTCAGCACCTTATCGCATAGATATTGCTCATTTGCCAACAGGTTTGTATCTTATCAAAGTACAAGCACAAGGCAGACGCGTGTTGATGAGAAAGATTCAAGTCACTAAATAAGGTCGAGTGAAGTTTGTGATGCCTAAAAAATAAGCGTTCATATATCTTCTACAAGTTAAAAGGGGTCTCTTTCGTTGGAAAGAGACCCCTCAGTATTTAAGGCAAACATGAATCATTTTGAACGTAATTTGATAAAAAATCGGAATACCTCTCTTTTTTCTTTGACCCTTGCCATCTATTTCAACTTCGCAAATTCACTTTCAAACAGTTCTTGAAGCTGCTCTGGCTTAAGGTTTTTGCCAATGATGACATTTTTTTTATCCAAAACATACAGTTCTGGTGTGATGTCAACGAAATATTTTTCATGGAAACGGCTTTCAAGTTGAGGGTCGTACACATCCGTCCAATTAACACCATATTTTTTGCCGAAATTGAGCCATTCCTCACGATTTTTGGCATTGGCAACAAGGCTAAAAACTTCAACACCGCGCGATTTCCACTTGTCATAGACCCCCCTCAGTATCGGCGTCTCGTGTTGGCAATGTTCACAATCAGGGTTATAAATAAATACAATTTTGAATGTTGCTTTGAGGCTATAAAGTGTTTGGCGTTGGTTGTTTTTGTCCACGCCCCAAACGTCTTGACCTGTTTTCCCTAAAAGGCTTGGTTGCATTTCAGTAGCTCGTTTGCGGGTACTTTCGAGGTCTGCTTTAGAGACACCTTGTACCCTTTCGGGTGTAAAATACTTCAAAACGATGTGCGAATAAACGGCTTCACCATCCATTATTTTAGCCGTCCCTGGCTTATATTGTCCCGCAATCCATGTAGCGGCGGCATTGAATAAATCATTATTAGCCAATGTTTTATCTAATAAATAATCAGATGACGCGATGAGTGAGTCTTGGTGTTGCACCGTAAACTCTTGAATATATCTCTTTAGTTTTGTAAAAAAAACAGGTGTGCGCATCAACCGACCATCTGTGAAATCAACGTCGTTCCACCAATCCTTTCTGTAATTGTCCATGGTTGCTAAACTGTCAACTGAACCATTAGGACGATATGCCATCCTGGTTTTAGGGTTTTGTCCAGCGAGTTTAAACTTTGTAAACAGGGCATTTGGATGCTGTTGTTTGAGGGTTAGCAGTTGCGCATCACGGTCGTCGAGTAGCGCTTGCATTTGTTTGGTTATCTCTGCATACTGAGGGGTATTCGGTTGCAAACTGCGAACTTGCTGATTGAGCGAATTGTACTTCGCTTCGAGTGCTGTTTGTGAACGAGCATTGTCAAAAAGCAATTGATTTTCAGTAGAACCTTCGACAACCATACCTAAAACGAGATTATCTTTTGACGTTTTGAGCGTAAAATCGTTCTCTCCACCAGCAATAAAAAATTGAAAATTGTTTTTATCAGGTGTCAATAGATAATAAAGTCCTTCTTTGAAACCTTCAGTATTGCTGAATGAGACACTGCCATCGGTAGCTAATTTAGCCGTATCAGCAAGGAAATTTTGATCGAAAAGACTGCCTAAAAGTTTGACAGTTGCCCCCTCAGTATAACCGCTGATTTTGAAGTTAATTTTCGTCGTTTTTTGCGCCGAAAGGATTGACAGAGGTAATAGTAGTATGAGTAAAAACGTTTTTGATATGTTCATCGGATACAATCGTTTTTTATTAAGAAAGTTGGAATGACGTATTGAAAGTTGCAAAGCAACGGTAATTTGCCTACGAAAGCAATGTTAAAAGGGTTCATTTGGATAAAATTAACAGTTTAATGACGAATATTTTAATGAAGAATTTTATTAAAGATACATTTCTGCTTTAAAGTCTGCTCGTGCATAAGGCGTTTCACCGATTGGCACTTCTACAAAGCCCAATGATTTATAGATGTTCAAAGCAGGTGTCAGACGCTGATTTGACTCTAAAAACAGGTAAGTACAGCCCAAGTTGCGGGCTTCTTCTATGACTTTGCTGACTAATTTTTTACCCGCACCCAAGCCCTGAAATTGTGGAGAAACGCCCATTTTTGCTAATTCATACGACGTTTCGGATACTTTTATCAAGACACAAGTACCGATGATGGCTTCGTCATATTTAGCAAAAAATATTTTACCTCCTTTGCTCAAGATATAGCCTTCGGGGTCGTCCAGTTGCTCTAAGTCATGCGGTTCAAGGGTAAAATAGGTCGAAATCCACTCAACGTTTAGGCGTTTAAAGTCCTCTTTATACTGAGGGGTATAGTCTATAATTTCCATTTTCTAATTGATATTTTTTTCAAAACACGAATTTCACTATTTACACGAATTTTTATAACAATTGTTATAGTTTTCGTAAAATGAAAAACCCGAAACATATAACCTCAAAAAGAGGCATTTTTTTTGCTAACATACTGAGGGAGGGGCTTTGGTCACCAAAAACAGAAGTCAATAACAACACTCAAGGAACTTTATTGCTTTTCTATATATAAAACAAAGCAATCGTAAAAATTCTTACAATAAATTATATATGTTTGTCGTAAATTAAAGAGCTAAATAGAAGCATAATAATCGTACTAAAACCATTCAAACCGATTTCATAAACAATCTAAGTATAAAAAATTCATGAAACTCAAATTCGTTTTTTTCTCTTTGTGTCTTACTTTCCTCTCAACATCCACCACTCAGGCACAACAGAAATGGATGGAGATGGTTGATAAAACATCAAACTTCTACGAAATCAAAGCCGCCTTCTTAACAGAAAACAAAGCACAGCTTAAAACCTATTACAAGAACCTCCGTCGAGGTGATATTGAACCTCGTGACGAAACGTTCCATGCCGAACACGAAACGGAAGAGTATCAAAACATCGTTCACTTCATGCGCATGGCGGAATGGGTCGAGCCACGAGTGTCGGAAACAAACGGCGATATGGACGCACTCATTGAAAGCGACTATCGCGCCCGTTTGGCACAACAAAAAAATATCAATCAACGTGCCGCAGCCAATTGGACGCTCGTTGGACCTATCAATACCGACAATATGTATGGCAACGGACGGGTCAACAGCATTAAAGTTGACCCCAACAATGCCACAACACTATACGCGGGTACACCCTCTGGTCAATTGTGGAAATCAACCAATAATGGCGGGTCTTGGGCAGTCATTTCCGATGGTATTCCAGCAGCCGGTGTGACGGATGTGGCTATTGACCCCACCAACAGCCAAATCATTTATGCACTGACGGGTGATGCTGATAGAGCCATTTTTCACCCTTCTTCAAGGGGTTTGTATAAATCAACCAATGGTGGCGCATCTTGGACAACGACGGGATTGTCTTATTCCATTAGCAATGGTGTTGTTCTTATGGCTGTACTCGTGCATCCGCTCAATCCCAATATCATTTTGGTCGCTGGGTCGAATGGTATTAGACGTTCTACAAATGGCGGATCGTCTTTTACGCAAGTCAGTACAAACAGTATTCGAGAACTGGTTTTCAACCCTCAAAACCCAGCGACTGTATATGCTGGTTCAAAATCAGGTGCAGCTCTTTTGCGCTCTTATGACAGTGGTGCGACTTGGACGCAAATGACAACTGGCTTGCCTGGCAGTGGCGCAGCAGTGCGTTTTTCTGTTGATGTTTCTCCAGCTGATACCAACTACGTATATGTCATGGCGACCAACACGTCCGACAATATGTTTGGCTTCTATCAATCAACAGATGGCGGCAATACTTTTACGGAAAAGGCAAGCACGACACCTAATATTCCCAATGGTCAAGGCTGGTACAACCTTGCAGTGGCGGCTGACCCGACAGTTGACAGTATCGTTTATGCCGCAGGCTTGAATGTTTATCGCTCAGCAAATGGTGGCACGACTTGGACAAGTTTAACAGGTATACATGTGGACATTCACGATTTGCAATTTAATGGTACAAGCCTATTAGCTGCCTCTGATGGCGGTGTTTACAGGCGCACAGGCTCTTCTTGGTCCAATATTTCAAGCAATTTAGCCATTGCGCAACCTTATGGCATTGGCTTGTCACCTACAAATGCCAATACAATCATCAGTGGGCATCAAGACAATGGCACAAATTTAACTACAAATATGTCCACTTGGAATGCTGTTTCAGGTGGAGATGGTATGATTGCCTTTATTGATCGTACAAATAATAATCGGGTGTTTTGCACCTATCAAAACGGCGTTTTAAGGCGTTCCACAAATGGTGGCAATTCATTCTCAACGATTTATACAGTGCCTGGCGGTTATTGGGTCACACCTTTTATGCAAGATCCTATTGACGCCAATACTTTGTATGCTGGTGGTGATCAAGTCGTTAAAAGTACTGATGGCGGAACAAATTGGGCACCTATAAGTCCTGCCAATGGACAAGTAAGATGGATTGATGTTAGCCGCACCGACAACCAAATCATCTATTACTGTACGGCTTCTAAGGTTTACAAAACAATAGATGGTGGGACAAATTGGACAGATGTTTCGGGAACAGTCCCTACCACAACGCATCTACATGTTCATATTGATGTCAATAACCCAGATGCGGTTTATGTCTCAATAGCTTCTACATCGAGCAACCAAGTTTATTATACCAGCAATGGCGGCACAACTTGGGCGAATATCAGTACGGGTTTGCCTGCTGTTGCAGCCAATTGTATCACCACACAAATCGGTCTTTTAGGTGCGGCTTATTGTGGAACGGACTTGGGTGTTTATTACAGAAACCCCTTATTATCAACGACTTGGCAACCTTTCAATACAGGTTTGCCGTCTGTACCTGTGCGTGATTTAGAAATTCATTATGCTTCTGGCAGAATAATGGCTGCCACTTTTGGTCGCAGTGTTTGGGAGTCTCCTTTAGACCAAGTGGTTATCCCTGTTGAACTCGTCAACTTTCAAGGACAACTTTATTCTAATAAAAATCAAAACTCAAAATCAGAAGCCTTAAATACTGAGGGGGTGCTATTGACTTGGCAAACGGCAAGTGAATTGCGCTTTAGTCATTTTGAAGTAGAACGCAGTACAGACAGTAAATTGTGGGCTAAATTGATAGAACAAACCGCTAAAGGTACCGCCAGCTACTATCAAACAATAGATGATAAACCCTTTTATGGCATCAACTACTATCGGTTGAAAATGGTGGACAATGACGGAAGTTTTGACTACTCTAAAACAGTCGCCATAGAGTGGACAAAACCAAGCTCAAAACAGTGGACAATGTTTCCTAACCCTGTTAAAAATAAACTTTACTTAACAGGTAATGAAGACATTTCAGGCGAACACTCTGTTCATGTGTTAGACATAACAGGTCAGGTTATTTTAAAAACAACCATTACTCAATTGCGTAATGGTTTGTCTATCAATAACTTGTCTAATGGTTCTTATATCCTTGACATCAAGGACAAGCAAGAGAACGAACGTAAATCATTTGTGATTGAGCGTTAATGCAATAAATGACTGATTATACTGAGGGGGTCACTTTTGCAAAAGTGACCCCCTCAGTATTTTTAATATAAAATCTTTGTTGTCTTCCGTTAACGCAGCAAGGTCACATACCCTTTTAAACCAATACTTTGTCGTCGTGGATTTTCATAAACCACTTCATATAAATAAACACCTTGTGGCGAGGGTTGCCCAACATTGTTTTTCAAACCATTCCATCCTTTATCTGGGTCATTTGATGTAAAAATGATTTCGCCCCAACGGTTTACGATGCGAAACTCAAATTTCTTCATACCCTCTGTAACACCAGTCCCTCTAAAACCATCGTTATCCGTATCATCATTAGGCGTAAAAGCATTAGGCATAAAGTAGGTGACCAATGGCTCAACGTCAATGACTTTTGTGATGGAGTCCACACACCCCTCAGTATTCCGCGCTTTGAGCGTCACTAAATGAACGCCTGTATCCTTAAAGGTGTAGAAGGGGTTTTGTTGCAGTGATATGCCTCTATAATTCACAAACCACTCCCAATTGACAGCATTGATGGATTTATCTTTGAAAAAAACAGTCGGTATCACACTCGACACTTTCTGCGGGGTGTATTCAAAGTTAGCTTCAGGAGAGGGTTTTATCTTTATCCAATTGCTAAAAAAGGCATCTTTCTTACAGCCCAAAGGTGAAACGATGTTCAGACGAACAGAATACGTCCCCCCCTTCTCGTAAATATGCGTTGGACTGATGGCACTGCCCGTCTTTCCATCTCCGAAATCCCATTTGATATTGTAAGTCGTATCCAACGGAAAGGATTTATTGTCAAAAAACACTTTCGCAGGGGCGCAACCTATAAAAGTATTGGGTTCAACGATGATAATAGCGGGTGCAGGCTGCCACGCCACAAGTTTAGTGGTCTTACCCACACAGTTGTAAATATCTTTAACAGCAAAAATCACATTTCTAACGCCCGGGCTTTGGTATTGATGGGTTGTTCTTATTGTATCATAATCCGCTGTTCCATCATTATAATCCCAAGTGATTTGTTTTGTCGCTATCGCCGAAGTATAAACACCTGAAAAGGCAACGGGTCCTGGCACACAGGTATCATATTTAGCAGTGAAATTAGTCGTTATTTTACCACCGATTTTAACCGTCAAAGAAGCTGAATCGCTGCACTGTGACCCTTCATTGAGGTATAGTACTCCTTGATATACACCCGTATCGCGAAACTGAATGGAAGGGCTCCAATCTGTAAAACGTTGTTTTACACCTTTAATATCAAATTCCCAAAAGAAATCTTTGATTTGTGACCGTTCGTAACTCTTATTATTGATGTTTAAATCAACTTTTTCACAACCATACAAAAAGAAGTGTTTGCCCGATACGGAATCAGCCGATATGATGGCATCAACCGTCTTTTGACATTGCACGGCATTGAATTGAAAGTCTCGAAACATCCGACTCAACAAGACACCGTTTCGAAACTCTTCTACACAAACCGTTACGACATATTGGTTTATCATATTCGGCGTACCCGTAATCAGCCCCGTATTCGGATTAATCTTTATAATGGGAGCGCCGCCCATAGGTTCGGATTCAGTATATTCAGGCTGTTTATAACTCACTGGTGCATACGGCGGTGGCGGCGGCAATCGCCCTTGATTACCACCGCCACCGCCTTGTGGCGAGGTATAAGCCGTACAAAACCGATAGACCAATTGGTCACCTTCCGCATCTTCAGCCCCATGATTGTATTTCAAGGGTTCATTGACACATATAAAAATAGGGGGAAGGGTCTTGAAGTAAGGACTGCTATTACCCAAACGCTGCGCTTCGGGTGTAATTTCGATACTGTAAGTCGAACCCGCACTGCTTGGTGAGTAAATATTGGCAATCGTCATATTACGACAGCATTTCTGATATGAAATAATATAGCTAAAGATGGTGTCAACTAAAGTGACATCCCATTCATACAGAGCTTCTTCGACAATAATGTTAGAAGGTGGAATCAAGCAGGGAATTTCATTAGGATTTACCAATTGCCGCCTTAAGATGGGGACGGAAACGGCTTGCGCATCGCCATTATTACCATACAAATAATAACCATTATTGGTCTGTAAATAAACACCAACCAAGGCAGGGTTGTCAAAATCAGCGTTTGGGCGTGCGTTGTAAACATCTTTATACATCCGCATCGTAAAATGGTAGTCAATTTTATTGCCCGTCCTTTTGATAAATTTATAAGATATTTCGCCACCGACGATATGACTCCCCCTCAGTATGGAAGGCGTAAAAAAAAGGATACTACAATGGAAAATGCACTTCAAGTATTTGTTTATCATCTGTCTGCCCATTTTAATATAAACCAAAAAGTGTTTGATGCTCAATAAGATTTTGTGTTTTTGAGTCTAGTCAAAAGATTATACTAATGAACACGTATAAATATACGAAGAAGATGCTTGATAGGAAAGAAATTATTGCGTTTTGGTTCTTTTTTTTGGTTAAACAACAGATTTTAGTGCTTTAAAAGACGAATCGGATACTTTTAAAGTATCCGATTCGTGTCATAACTCGTTCATTCTATCTTTTTAAACAGTGCTTTAAAACAATTGGCTGATGTGTCCCCTTCTTTTGCCGTGTAAAACTCCTCCAAAAAAGAGCCGACACCTGACCAAACCGTTTGCATCATACCTTGATAACGTTCTTTCATTTCAGGCGTTGCGGCAGCTCTGAAACGAACAAAATCCTCCGTTTGCGCCGCCGCTACTGAGGGGGTACGCCAAGGACATGTGATGACATTAAAGCCTTTCATGGCAAAATACACTGCCGTTTGTATGTTTTTTTCGTAATGCCAATCACAAATCATCACGTCTTTTGACACCATATCAATAGCTCGGTGCGTGCTGTTGAAACTGCCTTCCCACATACCAATACCCGTCGTTTTGCCATCCAACAAACGGTCGCCCCAAATCCATAACTGCCTGTTTTTCAATGCCAAATGGCTCTGAATCTTATTGACTTCACCTGCAAACAGCTCGGCTTTGTCTCTACCGCCACATCGTGGGCATTTTTCATCGCCGATGTAAAACACTTCATCCATGCCCGCATGAAACGCATCGGTTTCAAAGACATCGCAAATTTCATCCACCAAATCAAAGACGATTTTATGCACCCCTTCGTGCAACGGGCAATAACTTTTGCAATACAAACCATCGCTATTAGGCCAGGCATATTTTTCAGGCATTTTAACGTGTGGCGTTTCATCAAATTCAGGATACACCCGCAACAAGTTATAGATCGTACTCGCCCAAGACTGATGTCCCAACAAGTTAATTTGCGGAATCAAACGAATATTGTTCGCTTGACAAGCCTGAACCAGCTTCTGAACAGCCTCTTTTGAGAGTGCATCACTGTCCCGCAGTTCAGGGTGCGTTTGAAACTGATAGTTGAAATCAATACGTAGAATTAAGGTATTGACCCCACGTGTCGCCAACTCTTCGTTGATGAACCGAACAAATGTATCCACTTGTGCCACATGTGGTGAGCCGATGCAAAAGCCGCGCACAGGCATCAAATTGTCGGTGTTTGTTTGAGCGAACAGCGTGTTTCCAAATAGTAGGCAAATGAAAGTGATGTGGCGAATGTGTTGAGTATCCATCGTATGTTTTTTATGTGAAAAAGTAGAAACGTAAAAAAGAACACAGAATTACGAAATCTTTTAGATTTCGTAATTCTAAAAGACGTAAAATACTGAGGGGGGATTATATAAAATTTATACACTTATTTCAAGTCTATATCCTAATAAAAATCCGCTTCCGATACAGCCAAAACAAGAGCAACCATTCAAAAAACAATATCAAAAAGCCATGTACAAAAGGGGCATAAGCCGCGCCAAAAACTTCGGCATATTGTTTTCCTAAATGTATGGACAGCGACGAACCGATAAAACCATCAATAGTATGTGCAATGATGTAAGCAGCAATCGAGTTTGCGCCAACCACTATGAGCGGGAAATACCATTTTGTCGTTTTCAAAACATCTATTGACCAATAAAAAAACGCCATAAAAAGAAAGCAACTGCCACCACTGAAAAGCGTCCAAGTTGGTGTCCAAATCCGTTTGACATTTGGACAAATATTCAAAGCGGCAAATACCCATGCAACAAATATCAATGAGCTGCCGATGATGATAAAATTCTTAATTTTTTCATTGGGTAAACTATTGTTTTTCAATTCTTTACCTGCTATCAGACCTAATATCATTGTGCCTAAAGTCGATATAAAACTCAAGGTCGCATAGCCGCCGCCATTGAATAAAAAAAGCTTTGCACGTGGGAAAAGGTTTAAAAACCAACGGTCAAATGCCCATGCCAAATTGGTGTTTTTGTTCCAATGCGCAGCAAAACCATCGAGGTTATATACCCATTCTGCTGTCGTGCCTGTTTGTGTATAATCAAATCCAACACTCGGCAACGGATACCAAGCAAAAGCTAAAAAATAACCCATTAAAAGAATTGCAAGGCTGATAATTTGCACATTTGAAGACCTAAATCCTAATAAAAACAAGAAAAAATAGCCCAAACCGATTTGCGTTAAGGTGTCTTCAAAAGTAAAACTAGTCTGTTGAGCGTGCATAGACCTTAGAAAAATACCCAATAAAATCAATATCACAGACCGTCTGAGTGCATGAAAATACATCTTCCGCGGCGACTCCCCTTTCGCAATCCGACTCGCTATCGAATAAGGCAACGCTACACCCACCAAAAACGAAAACGAAGGCTGAATCATATCGTGCAAAGAACAACCCACCCATTCGACATGGCTTTGATGCCACGCCAAAAATTGCCAAAAGCCACTTTCAGGCAGTGCCTTTGATACCTTTTCAAAAGACAACACTTCGCCCATCATTAAGAGCATAACAAAACCGCGAAAGGCATCTATCGAAGCCATGCGGGGAAACGTTGGTTTATTTTCCATTTGTTTTATTCGTTTTTCGTTTTATTTTTTGTCATTCTAAACGAAGTGAAAGAATCTGAATAAAATAACATACAGATTCTTTCACTTCGTTCAGAATGACAAAAAAAACACATAAATACTGAGGGGGTCATTTAGCCTTCGCTAAAATCGCCAACGCCTCTTTATCTTTATACTGTACGATTAAATCTTTTAAATCCTTCTTCATTTGCGCAATTAAGGCTTTGTTTTTAGGATTGCCATAGACATTTTTCAATTCGTCAGGGTCGGTTTTTAAGTCAATAAGTTCCCAAAAATTGTCTTTGCCATAAAAATAAATGAGTTTATACCTTTCTCCTCTAATACCAAAATGCGGCATCACTCGGTGTGCATCGGGGTATTCATAGTAATGGTAATACATACCTTTTCGCCAGTTTACAGGCTTTTTCCCTTGAGTTACCAAGGGTAAAACGGATTTTCCTTGCATATCTGAAGGAATTGGAATACCCGCAATGTTCAAAATGGTTGGTGCAAAATCAATATTAACCACCATTTCATTGATGACCGTATTAGGCTTAATATGGTTTGGATAACGCATCACAAAAGGCATACGCAACGACTGTTCGTACATAAACCGCTTGTCGAACCAACCATGTTCGCCGAGGTAAAAACCTTGATCTGAGGAATAAACGACAATGGTATTTTCTGCCAAACCCGTTTTGTCCAAGTAGTCCAACACACGTCCGATGTTGCGGTCAAGCGACAAAATGCAACCGAGATAGTCGTGCATATAACGTTGATATTTCCAAAGCGACTTTTCCTTAGCTGACATTTTAGTTGTGTCTAATTTGGCATTTTCAGGCTCATAATAGCTGTCCCAAGCCGCTTTTTGCGGTTTAGTCATGCGTTTCATGATGCCTGTTTCATCGGCATTGACTTTCAAATCCCAATCCCAACGCAAGTCTTTGACTTCCATGAGTTGATGTTCAGCCGCCTTGCGCGTTTTATAATCATCGTTGAAAGTCGTAGGCAAATCAAAGGTTTTGCCATCAAAAGCATGCAGGTCTTGGGCATCGGGCTGCCACTCACGGTGCGGTGCTTTTTGACCAATCACAAGGCTAAACGGCTTGGATTTGTCACGTCCTTTGTCCAACCAATTAAGGGCTTCGTCGGTGATGATGTCCGTCACATACCCCTCAGTACGGGTGCGCGAACTGTCCATATTGATAAAATCGGGATTGTAATAATTTCCCTGCCCAGGCAGCACCTTCCAATAGTCAAAATAGCGCGGCGTATTGTTGATATGCCATTTGCCAATCCACGAAGTGGCGTAACCGTTTTCCTGCAAATATTTCGGAAACATGGGCTGTCGCGTATCCATTGTCGTATTAGGTCGATTGTCCGTTTGTCCATTGATGTGGTTGTATTTACCCGTCAGTAAAACCGCACGGCTGGGCGCACACAGCGAATTGGTGCAAAAAGAGTTTTTAAAAATCGCTCCTTCCCTTGCAATGCGGTCAATATTAGGCGTTTGAATGTGCGGACTACCATACGCACTGATGGCTTGCAGTGCATGGTCATCTGAAAAAATAAAGATGATATTGGGCTTTTTCGCTTCTTTTTTTGTGAAAGAGCCGAAACACAAGGCGGCTAAAAAGAGATAAAGTAGTTTTTTCATTGATAAGGTTAGTTTTAATCGTGGAAAAGTGCATCTAAGTATCGGATATTTTTAAAATATCCGATACTTGGAATAAGTTAACAGATTCATAATCAATAGTTTAACTCATTTATTTTCAATATTGGATTCATCATATACGTCAACATCGAGTTGTCTTTCATCACTTCCACAACCCTAAAACCTTTGTACTCCGTTCCCCAACTGCCGCCAATATGTGCATCGAAAAGGAAAGGCACTTGACCGACCATTTTTACACCGTCTTGGTCGTGTTCATGCCCATGAAAGACCGCTTTGACATTGGGATATTTTTTTATTAATTCAAAAAAAGAAGGTGTATCAATGCCATTTTTCGTCCATTTGGCTTGTGGAATGTGTAGGAAAATGAAGACATTTTTGCGTTTTTTATGCGTTTCTAACTTCGATTGCATCCAGTCCAAATCAGGCGACAGGTATTTGCCTTCTTCATTGGAGGTGTCACCCAGTAGAATGGCATTTTTCTTTACAACAACATCGTGATTGAGAGGCATTTTCCAAACCTCGTTCCAATGTTCTGAAGTCACCATGTCGTGATTGCCGCGCGTAACGTAATAAGGCATAGTCAATGTGTCCAATTTCTGTTTGGTCACAGCGAGGAAAGGCTTTTCATTGTGAATAATATCGCCATTCATCACACAAAAATCTAAGGATTGCTGCTTGTGAAACGCATTTATCTGCTGCGTTACGGTATCAAAAAGCGCATCAAACTCGGTTTTAGGTTGACCATAATGTGCATCAGAAGCGACTGCAAAACGCAGTTTTACTTTTTTACGGTTTTCAAAAACTTGAGCCGCTGTTAGTTCTTGAATGCCACCACCTAAAAGGATTGCTGAAGCAAAAGACATGTTTTTGATAAAAGACCTACGTTCCATATTGATTGGTTTTTTATAATTGAAAATCAAATAGTTATAGATGTGTTGATTCTACGAATCAAAAGAGGAACCATACTGAGGGGGTGTTACAAATATGTAGTCGCTAACGCGACATTAGATTTGAACGCAACTTAATGTCGCGTTAGCGACTACATATTTATAACAAACGTAACCGTTGCTTCTCCTTTGATTCGTAGAATCAACACAATATTTACCCAAATTTATACTTCGTTTTAAATCGATCTAAATCAATTTTCATGCACTCCAACGGTGTTTTATCACCATAAGATTCTTGTTCGATGACCCAATATTTGATGTTCGTATTTTTACGAGCAAAGCCCAAAATCTCATCTAAATTCACGATGCCATCGCCCAACGTTGTGCTTTCATATTTGACACTTTCACTGTCTTTGACGTGCATGAGTTCAAAATGCTTAGGGAACATTTTAAGCCAACGCATCGGGTCAACTTTTGCCGCCGTCATGTTACCGATGTCTAATTGTTGACATACATACTTTAAATCAAAGCCTTTGAGCATGATGTCGTACAGGTATTCGTCACCAAATTTTTGCGTAAACTCGACATGATGATTGTGAAAACCAAAGCGCAAACCTGCCTTTTCGGTTATCATACCCACTTTATTGTAAATATCAATGCCGCGTTTGACGGCATCTAAATTGGTTTTGTCGGCATCAAAAGAAGGACTGATGATGTATTTTTGCCCCATCGTTAAAGCGTCTTCAATCACCTGTTTCCAAATATCGCCCATATCCTTTTTAGTGTCGTCCCAGTGTTTCATACTGAAAACGACATGACTTGAAGGTGTTTTTAGACCCAAATCGTCTGTCATTTTGCGAAATTCCTTAGCGGAATTGCCATAAATTAAGCGTTTTGTATAGGCTTCTGGATAAATATAGGCGGCTGGCTCTACTTCTTTATAACCCATAGCGGCTATTTGCTGCAAAGTTCCTTTTGGGTCTTTTTTGACAGCATCACGAACAGAGTACAATTGCATCCCAATATGTTTGGCACGTTTCTGTTCTGAAAAAGTCATTGCGAGAGACGAAGCAACTGAGGGGGTCGCTATGACACCTCCTAAAAGAACGGCACTTTGCTTGATAAAATGACGACGTGAGCGATTGTAGTTGTTCATATTCTTCTTGTTTTTGGTAAAAAAATCCTTTTGCCTTATGTTGACAAAAGTAGAAATGCTTACGCTAAATTAGAATAGATTTCGGCAAATGCCTTAAATCACCTTCAAAAATTTTGGTATTTTCTATTTTGCAATAAAAAAGGACAACTGTTTGAGCAGATGTCCTTTTTTTATTTTGTTGTATTTAAAAAATACGTCTTTACACTTCAACTTCTATTTGACCTCTTACGATGTCTTCCCAAGTTTCACGCTCACGGACAAGGTGTGCTTTGCCATTATACACCAATATTTCAGGCGGGCGGACGCGGCTGTTGTAGTTTGAAGCCATTGTAAAACTATACGCACCTGCATTTTGGATGCCCAAAATATCCCCCTCAGTAATTTGAGGCATTTCGCGGTCTTCTGCCAAGTTGTCGGTCTCACAGATATAGCCAACGACGTGATATAACTTCTTGTCTCCCAAAGGATTTGAGACGTTTACGATTTCATGATACGCATCGTACATCATCGGACGAAGGAGGTGATTGAGTCCTGAATCCACATGCGCAAACGAAATACCAGGGTTTTGTTTGATGACTGTTACTTTGACCAAAAGTGTTCCGCACTGCGCCACAAGGAATTTGCCCGGTTCCCAAACGAGTTCCAAATCACGACCATATTTTTTGCAAAACTCGTTGAAACGTGCTGAAACGGCTGTACCTACTTTGGGCATATTCGTGCCTTTTTCATGCGGTTTGTAAGGCACTTTGAAGCCGCCGCCGAGGTCAATATATTGCAAATCGGGGAACTGATGTGCCGCATCAAAAATCAATTCAGAGACTTTCAAAAACGTGTCAGACTCCTTAATTTCAGAACCTGTATGTTGATGTAAACCGTCAACAATTAAGCCTGTTTCAGCCATAACTTGTTGAATAACATCGAGTTGCTGAATTGAAATGCCAAATTTTGAACGCTCATGTGCCGTTGAAATCTTCAAATTGCCACCTGCCATAACAAGCGGATTGAGACGTATGCCAACTGGATATGTTGCACCATAGGTCTCTCCAAATTGCTTCAAGAGCGATATAGAATCCAAGTGAATTTTGACACCCAAACTAACAGACTCTTGTATTTCAGACCAAGGCACACCGCTTGGCGTGAAACCAATTTGTTGTGGGGCGAAGCCTGCACGCAGGCAGAGTTTTACTTCCTCGATGCTGACGGTATCAACACATGAACCCAAGCGTTTCATAAACTTCAAAACCGACAAATTTGTCAAGGCTTTGACCGCAAAGTTAATGCGTAAGCGGTGCACATCTGAAAATGCCCCCCTCAGTATTTTGTATTGATTTTCAATGATTTGTGCATCATAAACATAAAGTGGCGTGCCATATTGTTCGCAAAGGTCAATGGGATTGATGCCTTGAATATCGAATTGAGATCCGTTAAAATTCATAGAAGAATTGTGTTTTTAATATTTGAAAATTGAATTGGTAAAACAAGGGCGCAAAATTAGTTAGAAATATTTTAATATCGAATAATGATGAACGAATGTTGAATAATGAAGTTTGAGTAAGGTTTTACCCCCCTCAGTATTTTTAGGTAATTTAGACCATTTTACCTTCTTATTATATTCCCTAAAAAAAGCGTCCTGCTTCGGGTGAAGCAGGACGCGTGACTAAAGGATTGTTTGGAAAATTATTTCAACACGGTTATGTTGCCTTTCTTAAAAAACTGCTCTCCTTGTTGGCAAACGCCTCTGACGTAGTAGCCATAAACATCGGGCGTAACGGCTTGTCCATTGTGTTTCCCGTCCCAACCGATGGTTTTATCTTTTGTTGCAAATACTTGCTCTCCCCAACGATTGTAAATAACGAATTCGACAGACGTTAAATAATCACCACGTACATATATAAGGTCATTTGTACCATCTCCATTAGGCGTAAAGGCACGTGGAATGAAAATATACGGCTCATCGCACAGAGGGACGAGCACACGCAAGGCAACTTGGGCGGTATCGGTACAGCCAAAACCGTCTGTTACAGTGACGATAAAAGTTGTATTTTCTTTAGGTGTGGCTGCTGTCGAAGCGGCATTCGGATTGGTAACAGAACCAGCAGGCGACCACGAATAAGAATAACCTGTACCTGCTGGACCGGCGTTGAGCGTTAAAGCATCATTAACGTAAATCGTTTTTGCAGTCGCTGTTGCCTTCGCATCAACGACATGTGATTTTAAAGTAATGGTGTCTTTCAACGTACAGCCGAACTGATTTCTGTACGTGCCGATAAGTATGCCATCTGCATTGGCGCGAACAATAGGACGAAGTGAGTCATTATTTGTAAAACCTGAAATCAAGCTTGTTGGTGACCAAGTGACGTTTAAGCGATCCCCCGTATTCACATTTGTTACAGTTATCGGCTTATCGATACTGGCACAAAGGTCAATAGAGGATGTACGGCTGATGTTAATAGTATTATTACTGACAATAATACTATCAATTGACGAACAGTTATCAGCATTTTTACTGCGAATGTAATAGATACTTCTACCAACTGTTGGCGTAACGAGTAAAGTCGCACCTGTTCCAGCAACGGGTGTAAATGTTCGGTTGTTTGACCATTCAAAATTGCCTTCACTGCTTGTTCCTTTTAGCGTAATGCGGTTGTTGCTACAAACCGTTGTGTCATTGCCCGCATCAACCGTCACTGCATCTTTATCTGATACATTTACATTAAAAGTCACTGTATTCAAACAAGATAAATTGGTTGGAACCAATGTGACTGTAAATGTTCCCGCCCGTGAATAGGTATAATTCGGGTTATTGGCTGCTGAACCCGCCGTTGGATTGCCTGGGTCGCCAAATATCCAACGCCATTGATTGGCATTCGGACTGGTATTGAAAAACGAAATTTTGAAAGACTCGCAACTGCGTTTCCACGATAAGTCGGGTGTATTAATATTCGGTACAGTAATGACCAAAGCCGAGTCTTTTTTGTTACAACCATAAGAGTTTGTAATCGTTACAAACGTTTTAATGGCACCAGCAAGGGCGGGCGTAATGCTTGTTGATGCTGTTGTAGCACCATTCGCCCAAAGATATTTCGGCGTAAAATTTGGGTTTTGATTATTCGCGGTTATGGTAACAGGTGTATTAACGCAAGTCATAACGGTATCAGGCACGTCTACTTTGATAATATCCAGAGGGAATCTCAAAAGTAAAGTATCCAAACAGCCTTCAGCAGAACGCGCAATGAGACGGGCTTCACCTTCAAGCGTACCGTATAAAACGTCTGGGCTTTTGACGGTTGACGTCCGATTTCCTGTAAACAACCATGAATAGGTGATATTGGCAGATTGTGCTGTTGAGTTATTCGTCAAACGCATAATAATACTATCACCAGTACAACCTTGTGGCTGAAGGGCTACTTGTACCTTGACCGAGCCTGTATCTACGACTCTAAGGTTAGATAATGCCGTTGTACAGCCATTACTATCTGTTATAACAACAGAATAAGTACCCACACCAAGCCCTGTACGTTCTTTAGGTTGATTCGTACCTGTCAAATCACCCCATTTATAGGTGAAAGGTGTTGTGCCACCTATCGGTGAAATGTTAATTTGACCATTTACTTTACCGCATGAAGCGTTTGATATAGAAGGTATTGCGTTAATCGTTGATGTATTTGATGGAACAACAACTGTTGAAGATGGCGATGTACAGCCTTTTGAATCCGTTACTGTCACCGTATAGTTACCTCCAAGCAAATTAATAATTGTTTGAGTTGTTGCGCCATTACTCCAACGGTATGTAAACGGAGCCGTACCACCTGTAACGTTTGCGACTGTTGCCGTACCTGTTGAGCCAACGCAAATTGTTGGGGTTGCGTTAGTTGTGACTACAATATTGCTAACTCCTTGCACGTCAACTGATGTTGAACGCGTACAACCCGCTGCATCTGTAACCGTCACAAAATAAGGTCCTGCAGCTAAACCAACAATAGTGGCTGTCGTTCCGCCATTGTGCCAACTATACGTAAACGGAGATGAACCGCCTGTTACGCTTGTAACGGATGCTGTACCTGTTGCACCGCCGCATACTGAGGGGGTCGTTGTTGTCGCTAAAACAATATTGGAGTTTGCGCCAATAACAACCGTAGTTGAAGTAGTACAGCCCGAAACATCACTTACAGTTACGGTATAAGATGCTACAGATAATCCTGAAATAGAAGCCGTTGTTGCGCCTGTACTCCATTTATATGTGAATGGTGCAGTACCGCCTGTTACACCTGTTACGGTTGCCGTACCATTTGCCCCACTACAATCCGCTTTGGTATTTGAAACCGTAATTTGAAGAGGGTTTGTTCCCTGAACTTCTACTGAACGTATGGCTCTACAGCCCACAGCATCTGTGACAGTTACAAAATATACGCCTGTTCCAACATTTGAAATTGTCTGTGTTGTCGCACCATTGTTCCAACTATATACATAAGGTGCAGTGCCACCGCTGACACTTGAGACAGTTGCCATACCTGTATTGCCGCCGCAAGATGTTGGCGAAGAAGAAACAATTATACTAACATTACCTTGCCCTTGTATCGTGAAGTTAGCTGTAGCCTTACATCCGCTTGCATCCGTGGCGGTCACTGTATAATTGCCCCCAGCGAGGTTAGATACTGTCTGGGTCGTCGCGCCGTTACTCCAAAGATAAGAATAAGGTGCTGTACCACCTGTAATAGAGGTAATACTTGCTGTACCATTTGTACCACCACAAGTGGCATTAGCGAAAGTTGTTTGCAGAACTACATTGCTAATAGATTGAATATTAACCGATTTTGAAAAAATGCAACCGCCAGCATCTGTAACCGTCACTGTATATGTGCCAACCATAAGGTTTGAAATAGTCTGGGTTGTCGCACCATTATTCCAACGGTAAGTATAAGGTGCTGTCCCTCCTGTGATATTTGTAACACTTGCCGTACCTGTATTGCCGCTACAAGATGTTGGTGACGAAGAAACATCAAAAGTAATATTGCCTTGTCCTAGAATCGTAAAGGAAGCCGTTGCCGTACAGCCACTTGCATCCCTTATCGTCACTGTATAACTACCCGCAGCGAGGTTTGATACTGAGGGGGTCGTTGCGCCATTACTCCAAAGATAAGTATAAGGTGCAGTGCCGCCTGAAATAGAAGTAACAGTTGCTGTACCTGTTGCACCACCACAAACCGAATTCGTAAAAGCAGTTTGTAGAACCAAATTGCCAATGGATTGAATATTAACGGATTGCGAAGATGTACAACCTCCACCATCTGTAACAGTTACGGTATATGTACCTGCTGAAAGGTTTGAAATGGTCACTGTTGTTGCCCCATTATTCCACCGATAAGAATAATCACCGATGGAACCACCCGTCACATTAACAGTCGCTGAACCAGAGGCAACACCGCTGCAACTGGCATCGGTTTTAGTAATAATCAAGCCCAAAACACCTGTACTTATCTTGAAAAATGTATCTTTTTGACATCCCGCAACATCTGTAACGGTTACAAAATAACCGCCTTGCGCTAAGTTAGTCACTGTATTTGTCGTCGCACCTGTGCTCCAACGAACAGTTAACGGTGCCCGTCCGCCTGTTGGCATGACCGTAGCCGTAGCAGAACCCGAACATTGCCCAGTTACAGTTAAGTTCGGTTTGATAACAGCTGGTTCGAATACCGTTCCAGTCGCTACTTTGGTACAACCGAGCGCATCTGTTACCGTCACGGTGTAATCACCGCCTGGCAAAGGGAAAATGATACCCGTTGTCGCACCGGTACTCCATAGGTATGAAAATGGTGGTGTCCCGCCGTCAACCCAAGCTTCAGCCGAGCCATCACAAGCACCTCCACAAGTTGCGGGAGTGGCGATGACCATGACTTTTAGCGGTTTGACATTGACGACTTTTGTCATCGTACAACCTTTAGTATCCGTAACGGAAAGGTGATATGAACCAATGGCAGGAGCCGTCAATGTTGCGCCATTTGTCATTTGATTCGTTCCCAAGTTGCGCCAAGCATAGGTATAGGGCGGAATACCGCCTGTTCCAGAGCCTACATAAGAAGCACCTGCCTCACATGCATTACCTATAACTGTCGCAACAGGTACAAGTAAAGTCGGTTGCCCAACAGCAAAACTTTTGGTTGTTTGGCGATTGACCGCATCCGTTACCGTAACGACGTAATTGCCAGCTGGAACGCCAGAAAGCGTTTGCCCGCCACCTTGTCCATTGCTCCAGCTATAAGAATAAGGCGCAGTGCCGCCTGTTGCAGTAGCCGTTGCTTCGCCATCCGTCCAGCTAAAACAAGTTGGTTCTTTAACAGAAACGGTGACAGAAATGGTCTGTGCTTGTACCCCTATTGACGAGAAGGCTATAAGGGCTAAAATGCTTATTTTCAGTATTTTATAGAGACTGTTCATGTCTTGTCTTTTTATTTAATGTATCGAGATTTGGGTAATTTTTTTATTTATACGTTAGGTGAGAAGTTATCTCAACAACGCTTATTTTTTATAATGTGCATTATTCAAGATAATGATGTCTTTGATAACAACTTTACGTTCACGTGAAGCTTCAATACCATAAATAGATGCTGCATTATTTCCATCATCGCTCACGTTTGTATTGACTTCGCCGTGTGGTTGAACACTGATTTTCAACTGACCGCTTTTGATGTATTTCTTTAAAGAACCGCCACTAAAAGTTGAGAAATAGTTTATAACAGAATTGACGCGACGACTTGACAATTTTTGGTTGTATTCCGGATTTGATAACGGAGAAGCATAACCTTCTAAAACGATTTCGAGTTGATTGCCGTTTTGTAGATACGATTTCATAATGTTTGAATAACCAACCAACTGCTCGTAACCGTTCTTGATGTCTTTTTCAAAAAAAGTATTCATTTCATTTGAAGCGACCCCACCGTTTGCTGCCAAAATTTTATTGTAAGCATTGATGAAATCACTTTTACGGGTAATAAATGGGCGATATGTTTCACTATAAGTAGAAGACGTTGATTCTTTTGTCGCTTCGCCTGCCGGCTTATCATTGTCGAAATACAAGGGTAATGGCAAGCCGCCAAATGGTGACAAAAACATCGTATCTGTTACCATCGAATTGCCCCCCTCAGTATAACCCCTTGATTTACTAACCGTTGATTCGCTATAACCTGCGGCTGAACCTTTGACTAAATAGTCTTTTGATAAATCAACGTTATAATAATATTTTTTGCCTCGTCTCTTAGCCGTACCAACCATTTTGTCTGCATATTGGTCATACAGCTCTACTGAAGCACCTTTTCTAATAACTTCTCCTGTATAAGAGTCCACAAAAACAACTTCATAGCGTTTTTGAGAACCTGAATTTTTAGAGCTTGACATTCCTTTAGCAGAACCTGTTGTTGAAGCATCCGTTGAAGCCTTACTACTGACCCCTTTTTCTCTCACATACTCATTAGTAACAGCAGAATAACTGTTTGCTCTATCCACATCACCTAATGTAGTATTATAAGGAGGTCTGACTAATGCTTTAATATCTAAATAAATACCTAAAGCATCACTGATACTATAACCATCATTTGGGTTGTATTGGAAAACATTAATTTCCTTAATTTCAACTTTACGTTCCTTCATGGCGCCAACGCTGTAAACAGACTGGCGGCGATTTTTAGCGTCGTCGCTCACACCTTTATCGGCTTTTTCCTCGCCATAAGGTTTGACTTTTATCCGCAATTGACCATTTGTAAGATATGTGCGGAAAATACCTTCTTGATATTTTTCAAAATGATTAATAACAGCGCTAACACGTCGAGATGTGAGGATACGATTGTACTCATTTTCAGCTAAAGGTGAAGCATAACCTTCAAGAACGATTTCCATACCGTAGCCATTGGTCAAATATCCAATGAGTTTATTAGAATACTCATTCAATTTGTCATAACCTAACTTAATGTTATTTTGGAAAAAGTTAGAAATCTCATTTGCACCACTGGCACTGACATCATTATTAACCTTGTAATAAAAGGTCAAATATTCAGCTTGCTTGTTATAATAAGGTACATAGGTTTCACTATACGTATAAACCGTTATCATTTTGCGAGAACGCGGGTCTGGATAATCGTTGTCATAATACAAAGTCAAAGGCAGCCCGCTGAAAGGTGTCAAATACAAAGAATCTTTATAAACAAATTTCGTTACCGTTGAACTCCAAGTCTCAATAGGACGCAGTGTAGAGTCATTATCAAAAGTCTGTTTAAAAGCAATGAGTTTGTAGGTTTTGCCAAATTCAATACCTCCCCAAGTCATCAAGTTGCCTTTTAATGTTTCTGTTGCCAAAAGGGTTTTACCATTTTCGCTGCGAATTTCAACCGTTGCACCCTCTAAGGCTTTGCGGTTAATTTTATCAAAAACATAAATTTCTAATTTGAGGCTTGGCTTCAAAATCAGTTTTTTCGTAATCGTCGTCATGGGTGCATAAATACCCGCATCAGATATGGTCATATCCGATGCAACGCCCGCCATTGCCAAATTTGCACCTGAAATGATAGTATTAAAGCTTATTGTATCAGGCATATAACCACTTTTTGAAGCAATAAGCTGGTATTTCTTGTTGGGCAGAAGTGGAAATTTAAAGTCATTGCCTGTGTCATTGATTTTTTGAGTGATGATTTTACCTGTTTCAAGGTCAACAAGGTCAATTTTACAACCAATCAAGGCTTTGCCGCCGTCTGCCAAAAAAGTTGATGCGTCAAGATTCACTTGAATAGTATGCTCATAAATATCATTACAAACACAATCCTTTTTGTCACTGCCGCATAAACCGCCTGGACGATTTGAAACGAAATAATACTTGGCGTTATCAGGACTAAAAGAAGCGTACATATCGTCGTAGCTTGTATTCATCGGATAACCAATGTTTACAGCTTCCGCAAAACTCGCTCCGCTCTTTTGAGAGGTAAAAATGTCAAAACCACCTAAAGTTTTACCCCCCTCAGTAGAAAAGGCTAAAATCTGTGGTCCGTTCATGAAAAATGGCGTGATGTCGTCTTTAGTCGTATTGATAGCAGACAAATTTACAGGTGCATTGACAGTACCATTTGCCTCAATATCAGCAGCCCAAATATCTAAACCGCCTTTGCCTCCTTTTCTATCTGAAACAAAATACAAAACGTCTTTGCCCTTTGCTTTGTCAAAACCGACATTCGGCTGCGTGGCTGTATAACCTGAAATATTAACGGTATTAGTATCCAACAAGCGTGGATTGCCCCAAGTACCATCTGCCGATTTCTCACGAACATATAATTGACAATAAAAAGCACTGCTTTCCTCCTGCTCACATAAATTATAATATAAACGGGACCCCTCAGTATTCAAGGCATAATAAGCAGTATGAACACCATCTGCTTGTGAGTTTATTGCCAAAGGCGTAGCTTTATCAACTAAATTGGAAGAAAAAACATTGGTTACAGGTGCGGCATCTGGCGTTTTGAAAGAAGCCGTGGTATAATACAGCAAGTCACCGTGACGAACAGGTGCAGCGTCTATATATATGGTGTTAACCATGTCGCTCAAATGAATCGGTTCATAAGGTCTCGTTAGAGTCATCTCTTTTGCCCATGTCGTTGCTTCAATTTCAGCCGTTGCTGTAGTTGACATTTCTCCAGCAGTTGTCGTATATTTTTGAAATAAAGCAATAGCTGCGTCGTATTTTCCAAGGCTTTTCTTAACCATTGCTAATTTATAGTCGAGCAAGGGTTGTGTTTTGTTTAAATCAGGATTTTTGGAAATAGCCTCGTAATATTTCTCAGCTATTTCAAACCGACGTGTAATCCGTGCCGATTCTGCCGTTTTCCAATAGAGATCAGTACGTTCAGGCTCGTCATTCAAGATAGTCATATAGTGAGCTAACGCGGTATTATAATCCTTGAGTTCAAAAGCAGCTTCTGCTTTTGTTTGAAATTGATTCGCCGTAATGACTTGTGCGAAGGTCACGTTTGCGACCATCAACCCAAGAAAGATAAATGCGAGTATGAATCTTTTCATTGTATATGTATTGTAAGAGACGTGTCTGAATAATTGTTCTAAGTGCGCGAAACGAATCGCCATATTGTTTTTTACTGAGGGGTGTACTTGTTATAGATAAACAGGACACAACGGACAGAATTTCTGTGGTGGCACTTTCGCAAAAATATAAATGAAATTGATTTCAGGCCCACCTAAACGATTGGTTGCCGTTGTGAAGTTAGAAAAGTTAGAATCAAAGTTCAGACCCACCTTCCATCTATTGTATAATAATCCTATGTGCGGAGAAAAAGCATCGCCATCCCTAATTGTCAAACCTGCTTGTATAGCAATCTGCTTTGTCCGTTTGTCAACGATATACAAACGACCACCAAAGCCGCCCAATATCTCACGATGTGGTCCCTGCCATTGACCCATCACGTCGAGCAGAAGGTCAAAATTATCATTTAAGGCAATATTGGTTGAACCAGAAAGGCTGTAACGTAAATCCAATTTAATAGCAGGTTCGCCATGAAAACTCTGCTTCGGTTGGTTAAGATGAAAAACACCCAAACCTAAATCAAGTCCAGACCGTTTACCAGGCACTTGACGATGATAGTTACCTCCAATAGATAAATCAGGATAAAAGATAGATTGGTCAAATATCGTCGCGTCTGCGCTGATGGCGTTCGGGTCAAAACGTTTTTCAATGTATTGGTCATCCCAAGTCAAGTCACCTGTTTTGAACGCCCGTTGATTGATGCCGAGGGAAAGACCACCGCTCAAAAAGTCTTGCTTTGTGAGGGCTTTCAAGTACGAGCCACTTAGATAGATACTCGTATTATTGAGTTTTGACCAACCCGCATTGTCGTGGCTCAAAAAAGCACCGACACGAAATGGAGAAGAACCTGTATGCTTCTTACTCTCCACCTTCATATCAAAAGAGCCTGAAATTGTTAGGTATGAAACAGGTACGCCTTGCCATTGGCTACGAAAATTGCCCGTTGCACGGTAATCTCCATTGAATACACCTGTCAAGGCTGGGTTAATGTTGAGCGGCGAAAAGCCGAAATTGGTGTAATGAATATCTTGCGCACCAGCAAATATTGGCAAGTAAATGAGAACAAGATAAACAAACAATTTAGAGTAGAGATGTTTCTTCACAGTCAAAGACGTTTTGGATGTTTTTTGAAAATTCAATAAAAAAGAAACTTTGATATTGCATATTAACTGATATTCAATTAATAATTCTTAATTTCGAGTAAATTTAAAACAATAATTTTGATTGCACAAAAAATATTTAAACATATATACTAAAATATAGATTTTATGTTTTAATAACTGAATGGCAAGCTTTGTGAGTGATATGTTCATTGAAAAATTGTAAAAATACGTTTTGTAGAGCAAAGATTCATATATTTATACCATAAATGCAAGTCAGAATAGAAATATATTTTCTTTATTACATTTTTCAATAATATGTGACAGCCTTATTTGACTATTCTACAACAAAAAACATTCCACAATTACGAAAATTCAAAAATAAGCATAATTAAATAAAAAAAAGAGCCAGTATTCTTTAATTAGAATATCGACTCTTTATTTTATTTGTGACATATTTTCGAATAAGATACGCTTTCTGTAGCACAAACATAACAATCAAAAGCCATGTCAACTACTCCTAAATATTGCCAGTAATTTATCGAACATGCGCTCGATAAACCGTCGCTCCTCTGTAATGATTTCAGCAGAGCCTGTCATCTGTTGGTCAAACTTCAAATCAAATCCTCTATTCGTATGCAAACGATTGGGTAAAGTGACCCGTACAGAAATTGTTTTATTGTCTCTTGGTAACAATGCTTTTGACTGTACTTCACCATAAACGATGCCGTACCTATCGTAAGGATATGAATAAAATTTCATCACCACTTTTTGCCCTTCACGTACCTTTCCTGCGCCCGCCAAAGGCAATTCTACCATACCCACAATACCCGACCCATTCGGCGGCACTATCGCCATAACAGCTGCTCCTTCTCTAATGTCTTGGTTTTCAGCCCAATAGTTATTATAAAAAGAAACACGTCCATCGCTTGGTGCTGTCAAAAGGTACGTTTGTTTCCATTTTTGAATCGCACCTTTCAGTAGATTCATGGCTTCAATCAAACCCACGTATTTTGTTGTATTAACTTCCTTTGTTGTTTGTTGAACATCGAGTATGTTCTTTCGGATGTTCAAAATCTGTCCATTCAGTTGTTCAACATTGCTTTTTAAATTTTTAAGGTCTTGCTCGTAACGGTATTCCTCTTTCTTTGCATCTTCCAAGTCATTGCGAGAAATAACATTTTGAGTATATAGTTGTTTTTTCTCTTCAAAACGGTTTTGAGCTAACTGCAAATTCTTTTGTGCCGTCGCCTGTTTATCTTTTTCCGTCTTAATCAATCGCTCATAATTCTTAATTTGAGAATCATATTGATTGACTGTCTGAGAAATAAAATTCTCTTCTTTTTTAAACTGTAACTCCTTCAATATCTGCACAAATGAAGAATAATTTAGTTGAATTTCGCCTAAGATCAGTCCCATATCAGGTTGAAAACTTTCAATTACTGAGGGGGTCAAAATTTCTAATTCTGAAAGTTCTTTTTCTAACTTTAAGATATGTTCATAATTAGCCGCACTTTGCAAAACGACTAATAAATCACCCACATGAACCGTATCATTTTCTTTAACAACCAATTTTGACAAATAACCCGTTGTGCGCGCCACAACCGAAATCGGCGGCACTTCGGTCGTTATCAATACCTGTGCAGGAATGATATCAGGATATTTAACAATCCAACCCACTAACAGCAATAAACAAATGCCCGATAATATAACAGTCGTACCCCAACGTATTATCCACGAAGGCGGTGTGCCTAATATCTCTTGTACGTCTTCGTGACGGAGTTCTATTTTATCGTATTCTTCCATATTTCAATTCATTTTAGTCATTATTACTTGAGTTTTTAACTAATTCTTCTTTCCATAGTTTTTGTAATAACTCAATCTCTTGTTTTGAACTTTGAATATGCCAAATCCATTTTTGAGTTGAACCATATTTTTTATATAACTCTGTGTCACTCAAAGCCGATTCATTTGATAGATCATAAAAATTAGATTTCAAAATTCCTTGAAGGCAATAAATGGCTAATTCTCCTTTCGTAGCAACATCGTAGGGGCAAGTATGCGTTTGCGTTTTTGTTTTATCTTTTAACTGTTCGATTAAAAACGTAGCTAAACTCCTTTTATCTGTTTTGAATAAAAACATACGCCATTGTTTGTCAATTGTCAAAACACAACCTTCACCGCCAAATGAACCATTTTCTCCAACATATTGACCACCAACCAAACACCCTTTTTTAAGACATAAACTATCCCATAACTGGTTCAATTCCTTGTCAGAATAAAACTGAATGTCATTTTGTGCATTTTCAATTTTATACTGAAGGGGTATATTTGACTTCACCTCTTGTTTGTCTTGACAGTTCCAATTTAAGAGAAGAAAGAAAAAAGTGAAGGTTTTGATAGTATTCATCTGCAATAACTTAAAGTATAACGAACAAATAAATTGAGAACGTTTATTTTGATATAACTAATTGATTATCAATTTTCATCTAAGTCTTTTGCGCATAAAGGCTTAAAGAGATCAACATTAAAAAAATAGCAATTACAAATCGAATTATTTTAGATACTCGTTTTAAAGGCATTTTTATAAATTTTAATACTCAATACGGAAAAGTGTAAAAATGCTGCCTATAAAATAAAAATTCCTTAAATTTGTCAAAAAATATAAAAAACATGTACAGCGATTCAAATTTATCCATCAATCCACTGGCTGTTCTAAAACCTGAAAAAGAGCTACGTCGCTACACGCTTGCAGAATATTTGCACCGCGAAGAACGCTCTGACGAACTTCACGAATATGATAACGGCATTATTACCAAACTACCTATGGCAAGAGGACCACACAATATTATCGTCGCTAATGTGACAACAGCACTCAATAACGTTTTTGCTGCAAAAGGTAAAAACTCAATCGTTCTGGGTAGTCAACAAATTGTCTATTTGCCTGCCCTTAATCGTGGTCTTTACCCCGATGTCTTAGTCGTTGCCGAAGCCCCTCAGTATTTTGCTAATAACGAGGTTTTACTCATCAATCCGCTCATTATTATAGAGGTTTTATCAAAAGGAACAGGTAAATATGATAGAACATTAAAATTTGAGGAATACAAAACCTTAGAATCTTTCAATGAACATGTCATAATTGACCCAAATCGCTCTTCTGTTAAAACACATTTTCGAGAAGAACCCAATCTTTGGCGTGACACTTTTTTCAAAGAACCGATGGGTTCCGTCTTTCTAAAATCAGTAAATTGTGAGATTCCAATGTCTACAATTTATAAAAACATTACGTTCAAAAAGTAGCTTTTACTCATGCCTAAACCCCTAATTCTAATTGATTCTTTACCAAATTATAATAAGCCCCACGCCGTATTGTCAACTCCACATGTGTCCCCTCTTCAATAATTTCACCTTTTTCTAAGACAATAATCTTATCTGCATTCCTTACCGTCGAAAGTCTGTGAGCCACAACAACAACCGTTCTACCATCTAAAAATTCATTCAAATTGTCCATAATCACCAATTCATTATACGAGTCAAGTGCATTCGTTGCTTCATCAAAAAACACATAATCAGGGTTTTTATAAACCGCACGAGCAATCAGCAAACGTTGTTTCTGACCTTGCGACAAACCGATACCATCATCACCAATTTTAGTATTGTAACCCAACGGCAAAGAGTCAATATAGGACTGAATATTCGCCACTTTAACGGCTTGTAACAACCGTTTTTTGTCAATAATATCGTCGCCCAAAGCAATATTCTTAGCAATTGTATCTGAAAACACATAACCTTCTTGTAATACAACACCACAACGCTCACGCCACAATTTATGCGAAATATTATTCAACGACACGTCACCCAACAAAACAGCCCCCTCAGTAGGTTGATAAAAGTTGAGCAGAAGTTTCAAAATCGTCGTCTTTCCAGAGCCACTTGACCCCACAATCGCCGTCGTCCGACCTTTTGGAATCCGCAAAGACAATTCCTTTAAAACAGTCGGTGAATACTGCCCACCATATCTAAAACTCACACGATCTAAGTACAAATCCCCACCTTCGGGCAACATATTAAGACGTGGATGCGCCCCGTCTTCATCTTCTTTTGAATGAATTTCGTTGAGCCGTTCCAATGAAATTTTAGCATCTTGCGCCGCTTGAATAAAGTGAATCAATTGCTCCAAAGGTCCATTTAACTGACCAATAATATACTCAATTGCCACCATCGAACCAATAGACAACTGACCTTCAACAACCGCTTTAGCTGCTAAAAAAGTGATTAAAATATTCTTAAACTCATTGAAAAAAAATGCGCCCGCCCTTTGATACTGCTCCAAAGCTAAGTAAGCAATCGAAACCCGATACAATTTCGCTTGAATCCTCTCCCACTGCCACCGTTTTTGTTTTTCGGCATTGTGCAGTTTGATTTCCTGCATACCGTAAATGAGCTGAATGAGCGAGCTTTGATTTTGGCTCATTTGGTCGAAACGCTTGTAATCGAGTTCTTTCCTTTTTTTCAAAAATAAGGTAATCCACGTCACATAAAACAGCGTAAACATAAAGTAAATACCAAATATAGTCAAATTAAAAAACGCCAAAACAACTCCAAAAACGACGAAATTAATCATCGAAAACACCGTGACCAAAGTGCTTGAAGTCAAAAAGTGTTCAACACGATGATTGTCGTTAATACGCTGCAAAAGGTCGCCCGTCAGTTTTGAATCAAAAAACCGAACAGGCAGCTTCATGAGTTTTATCAAAAAATCGGACACTAAGGAAATATTGACCCTCGTACCGATATGCAACAAAATCCACCCACGAATAAACTCCACCGATGCTTGCGAAATAAAGACAATCATTTGACCCATCAAAACAATCTTGATAAACCCAATATTGCTCGACGAAATACCCACATCCACAACCGCTTGCATCAGAAAAGGCATCATCAATTGGAGCACCGACCCCAAAAGCATACCTAACAAAAGTTGTATCAGCAGTTTTTTATAACGAAAAAGGTAGGAAAAGAGGAAACGGAAGCCCGATTTATCCGTTTTGTCGCCTTCGCGTTCAAAAAATTCAGGCGTTGTTTCCAGCAGCAAAATGATGCCTTGTTCCTCGCCATTGACCGTGTCGGAAGCCCAACCGTCCATAAATTCTTCACGTGTCAACTTATATTTCCCCGAAGCGGGGTCTGCCACGCGCACATACTGAGGGGTCAATTCATAGACGACAATAAAATGCTGTTGTCGCCAGTGGGCAATCAAAGGCAAAGGCAATCCTTCTTCAAGGCGTTTCCAATTGATTTTTGCTGCCAACGAATTCATCCCTATTTTCTCCGCCGCATCTGCAATATCAATCAACGCCACACCATCTTTGCCGATAAAAGTCAACTCGCGCAAATACTCCAGCGAATAAAAGCGACCATAATGCCGCGCAATCATGCGCAAACATGTGGCACCGCAATCCATTGCGTCCAGTTGTTTATAAAATGGAAAGTTTTTAGGCATATCTCCGTTTTCGTCGTATCATAAAATTTAAATGGTTCGTATTGCAAAAAAAATCATCCTTAAAAAACAAAATTCCAGTAGCCTATAAAAAATAGGCTACTGAAAATTTTGACCCGAACAAACGGGTTTAAATTTGTAAAGTTTAGAATGTTTTTCTCATAGAACTTGTTGAGTTCCCCACGAACCGATTCAGAAGTCGTCGAACAAAGGTGTATTTTTTGAAAAATGTGTAAAACACAATAATTCAGTCATTTACATATTCGACTCATTCTAACCCTCGTAAAATCAAGAATGATACCACAAAATTTTTATGTTCCCTTAAAGATATTTAAAGATGAGACTATTTAGAAAGCGGTAGTGTCTGTCGGGTATTCGGTCTGTTTTCTCTATAAAACCAAAAACCGTGCCATTTTCTCAAAAACGAAAATCCCGCAAGGTCAAACGACCTTGCGGGATTAAAAAGGGTTAAAAATACCCAATATAGGTTACTAGTTTTTTTCTTCTTTTGAAAAAAGTAGCCCTCAGTAATTCGATTACATAATGCCAAACAACTTAGCATATTTCATCATTTCACCTGGATTTGACAATTTGATTTTACCCATCATCACTGCCATCATTGGGTTTTCTTCGCCTTTTACCAATTTCATCAATGTCTCAGATTTTGCCGTAACGGCGCATTTAGCCTCTCCTACCAAGCCATCAAGCATCTCTAATTTACCATCTGCAACGCGCAATGTTTTTTGTAAAGCCCCACTGTCGAGGTTGAAATGAAAAGTAGTTTCCACACCTTTCAAAGATTCAGGATTGATTTTAGCAGGTAAACCCGCAAGGAAGTCTTGAGCTGTCATTATTATTGTTTTTTATTTTTAAAAAATTAATTATCAATTATTTATAGTTTTGAATTTAACCACATAAGTATATCATTCAAAACGGTTAATTTCTCTGGTTCATTATGTGTTTCATGGAATAAACCTTCATACTTTTTATAATCTATATTCGACACACGTTGCGCAAATGCTTCCGTTGCAGTTTGTTCAATCAATCCATCTTCAGTGCCGTGCAACATCAATGTCGGTATCGGCATCGCACCCGCAAAGGTATCCAAAAACGCTGCTGAATCGGTCATCGCCATGCCAGCCGCCGCCGTAATTTTGCTATGCACAAGCGGATCCTTAATATAAGCCTCGACAACCGCTTTATCCCGCGAAATAGTATTGACATCTAAACCCGAATCCTGCGTAAAAGTTGGCAAAATGGAGCGCATGAGTTTACCCATCGTAATCATAATCGGCTTAGGCTCAAAAGCCAAGCGAATCCATGCACTCGCTGCAATTAGCCCACGCAAAAAGGTTGGTTGACGACGAATCACATAATTCAACGTCAAATTACCACCCATCGAATGCCCGTACAAAAACATCGGTACATCGTTCAGCCGTTGTTTTGTATCTGCTAAAAACACATCAATATCATCTAAATAGCTGTCAAAATTCGGTGTATGACCGCGTTTCCCTTCCGATTTACCATGACCTCGATTGTCAATAGCCAAAACAGCAAAACCTTGTTTGTTGAAAAAATCAGCCACATGTTTATAACGTCCACCATGTTCGCCGAAGCCATGAACGATGCAAATAATCGCTTTATACTGAGGGGGGGTATTTTCTCTGATAAAAAGTTGTATGCCGTCTTTTGCCGTTAGGCTTTTCGTTATTTCTGCCATTTTTATATTTTATGAATGTGCCCAAAGGTAAATAAAGCGTTGATTATTTTTACAAAAAAGAGAAGTTAAGTGTCTCTATCTTTACGCCTCTTTTCAAATTTTAATAAGCTAAAAGTCCTTTTCCGTTATGAAATTCATGAAAAATGCCCCCCTCAGTATGACAGAGGTTTTTCTAATCGAAGCCATCATTTACATTGCTATGTGGATGTGGGACGAATATGTCGCTACAATTATGACCCTTTCATTCTCTTCCATCGCCCTTTTTGTATTGGTTATTTCGCTCATTTCAGAACTCATTGAACGGTCGAAAGTACCTCGTTGGTATTTTACTTATATGCTTATTTCAATCCTAACACCATTGATTATTGGTGCTTTTTTTTGGGTTTTAAACAATGGTAGTTTTCCTTGGATGAAAGGTTAAATTCAATACTTTTTATTTTCAATTTTAATGTTTCTTAAATTAATAACATTGATTTTTACATCTAATTTAAACAATATTAAAATTGAATTTCAATATTGTTTAAATTTAAAGAAAATAATAATCAGAATTATAAAAACTGAACTAACTTATCTACAATAGGCTGTCTTAATTCAGTTAAATAACTATCTCTATTTGCTTTTTTATAACGATAATAATTTAAAATTTTAGACCCCTCAGTATAAACCCGCCAAGCGAGCAATCCAGTACCAATCAGTACAATAACATAAGCCAAAGTCTCAAAGAAATTCAAATCCTTTCCATAAAAAAGAGCTTCTGATTGTAGCCACCAAAACAAAGGGAAAAAGACCAAACCTGCACAATACCGAATCGTTGAGTCATAAGATTCATGCCCTTTTGCTAAGGAAATCATGTGATTTGACAACCACGCAGGTATGATATTACCTAAAAAACCAACCATAAAGGCAGGAAAAGCGACTAAAATGCCGATTATACTGAGGGGGGTATTTGTCGTTTTTTTAGAAGCATCTTTTAATTTCATACTGTCTAAGGTTGTAAAATATCGCTCAACATTGTCTTTAAATTGCTCATAATCAACAATATCGGTCTGTTGCCACGCATGAATTTTAGCTATCAATTTTTTACTGCGTCCATGATGTGCTTCTGTATCTAAGGGTGCGTCGTTGGTTAGAAGTATTTCTAATTTTTTCAAAAAATTATCTTCTTCTGCGCTGTTGCAATTGACGGTCAATTTAATGAATTGATTTTCAATATCTTGCGTCAAATCTTGAACAACTTGACGGGAATTTTCGGCATAAGCATTGGCATAGTTATCGGCTAAAAACGGTGCGCCGACTTCGACGACCACATCAGTCCCAAATTTTAAACCATCGTAATACGTGATACCAACAGGCAAAATACGCAAATCTAAGGCGAAATTATTTTTGGCTTCAGCACTAAAAACGATGCGAGCTGTACCTGTTTTACATTCTCGAATATGCCTTTCGGCATAACTTGTGCCTTCGGGCGCGACATAAATGCTGCGTCCTGCCTGTAAATGTTCGTCGCACGCCTTGAAAGCATCGTCATTTTGTGGCGTTTCACCAGGTTTTATGTCTTGAATACGCTGTATAGGAATGCAAAACAAGGTGCTTAAAATCGCTCCTGAAATCGGGTTTTTAAACAAACTATAATTCGCCAACAAATAACATGGTTCACGCGAATACATCAGCGCAAAAAGCGGGTCAAGTGCTGTGTTCGCATGATTGGACACAATCATCAAAGGACCTTTCGCTGTTAGATTTGAGCGATTTATGAATACTATTTTTCGATAATAAATATGGAGCGTCGTCGCCGCTAAGGCTTGCAAAAAACGGAAGACGAGTTTAGGAATTGGGTTCATACGTTTTGAGATTTCAACTTATTGAGTCGTATTTTTAAAATTGACATTTTATCAGAAATTGAAATTATATCTATTCATATTAAAAAATTATGAAAATTCAACATTATTAATTTGTGTTATTGACATACCAAGATTACATTTGTAACAATTACATTGTAAAAACTCAAAACATCTTTCTTTTTCAACCAAAACCAAACAGAATGTTAACTTAGCAATCCGCAATCCACAATCCGCAATCCGCAATCCGCAATCCGCAATCCGCAATCTTAAAAGGTTGTTTGTTTTTGGGTTTGCTTTTATACTTGATTTGACTTGTCATTGAAAGATTTCAAAAAGACATTAAGTGATGCTTGTGTCTTGGATAAACCTAATTTCTTAACCAAAAAATGAAAATGTTATGTTTGATTCTTCTTAAATCCACTTTTTATTGTTTTGGGTCTCTTTTGAGTCCTGTATCTTGTTTTTGGCATTACCTAAAAACAAATCAGGCGTACTGTGTACGCCTGACCAACTTACCATAACCGCTAAATCATTGGTAAGTTGTTGCTAAAACCTAATTTAGTTCAACAAAATTAATTTATTAAAATGAAAAAGATTCTAATTCTTAGTGTTTTATTTACATTTTTTGCTTGTTTTCAAGCTATTGCTCAACGCATACCAAAAGCTACTCGTGATGACAATCAAGTTATCAAGAACCTTACTAATAGAACCGATAAAAGCGGTTGGCTGTATTACAAAAATGGTTTGAAATTAAACCATCAAAGCCTCTTAAATGACAACAAAGATGCTTTTGGGCTTACACCTAATGATGTCATGAAAATTGATAAAGAACAAACAGACGAATTGGGCGGTAAGCATCTTCGCCTAAAGCAGTATTATAAAGGTGTCAAAGTGGAGGATGCAGACTATGTTTTGCATTATGATCGCAAAGGAAATTTGACACATTCAAACGGTCAACTGGGAGAAGAAATTGACAATAACACCAATGTCATTCCTTCAATTAGTGAATCAGAAGCATTAGCAAAATCCGTTGCTGCGTTAGATGGTTTAAAACCTATTTGGTTAGAACCAACTTGGGAGCAACGTATTAAAAGAGAAAAAGAGGACTCTTCGGCTACTTACAAACCCAAAGGGAAATTACTTCTAGTCCTCTCCGATAATAGAAAATATAATTTAGCTTACGTTTTTGATATTGAGACCATTAACCCTTCAGGTGATTGGAAAGTTTATATTGATGCCAGAAACAGGCAGATTATTAAAAAATTATCTAATATACAGCAATGCACACCAGTTGCCATTACGTTTACATCACTTTATAATGGTGTACAAGGTGTTTTAGGCAGGAGAGCAGGTTGGTTTTCAAGTTGGAGAGGTCTTGAGACATGTAATAATGAAGTTAATGCAGAAACTGTTCACACCGATGGTTCAGCAGTTGTAAATAACAGCGATTCATGGGGAACTTATCAACAACAATTTACTTCAGCTCATTGGGCAGTTGACCAAAGTTGGAATTATTTTAAAGACAAATTTAATCGTAGTGGTTGGGATGGCAATCATAAGAAAGTATTAACAAAGGTAGAGCCGAATAATTTTGGGAATATAGCTTTTTATAGCCCCGCAAATCAAACATTAAATATTTTTAAAGATATAATGTCACTAGACATAACAGGACATGAATATACGCACGGTTTAACACATCATACATCAATGCTAGGTGGTACAGGTGAATCGGGAGCATTGAATGAGTCTTTTTCAGATATTTTTGGTGTACTAATTAATCGTTATGCCACTGGCAATATAAACTGGTCAATTGGAACAGAGATACCTTGGGGGGCTGTAGGATTTACAGTAATAAGAGATTTAGCAAACCCCACTAATTCCTGTTGTGCACCTGTTCAAAACGCCAGTGCTTCTATTTTTGGTGGTGCTAATTGGTTTAATACTGCGGATATTAGTGACGCAAATGATAGAGGTGGGATACATCACAATAACGGTGTTCAAAATCGTTGGTTTAACCTATTATCTGTTGGCGGTTTTCAAAATAACACTTCTGTTCAAGGTATAGGCATAGATAAAGCTGCTGGTATCTCATATCATAACTTAACAACACAATTAACTTCTAATTCTAATTTTCAAGCAGCCGCCAATGGTGCGACGGCTGCTGCCGAAGCTCTCTACGGATGTAATTCTTTTGAGTTAGAACAAACAAGACTTGCTTGGCAAGCAGTTGGCGTTAATCCACCTCAACCACAACTCAACCTTTTTGGTCAAACTAATATATGTAGCGAGTCTTATTTCGATACTTATATCAATTTCGATGCTTGCTGGTGTTTTGGGACAAACTACACATGGTCATATCCATCTCAATTTAGCGGCACTACTTACGGGAATGGCAACAGCACATTAGCACTTACAATTCCTGCCAATGAAAATGGTTATTTTCAAATTACTGTCACAGGTAATTTTAATGGTATAGTTCAAACTCAATCTCTTTGGTTGTCTGTTTCAAATTGTGGGGGGCAATATTATTCTGTTAAACCTAATACACATTTGACACAATCAAATCAATTCACATTGTCGCCTAATCCAACATCTGATATTGTGAATATTACTCTTCCAAACGGTATTAATAACGCCATTTTTGATGCCGAACTTTACAATTCTTTAGGTCAACTTGTTTACAAAAGAAAAATTACTAATTCTGACAACCGCTTGGAAATATCTGAATTACCAAAAGGTTTTTATAATGTTATATTGAGAAACACTTCTGATAAAAAAGTTGTATTCACTAATAAATTGACTAAAATGTAACAGTCATGAAAAAGTATCTTTTATTTCTACTTATCAATTGCTATTTTTCAATAAATGCACAAAATAAACTCCACCCCTTTTCGGTATCATTCAAAGTTGGTCCTATTTTTTCAAGTTATGAGTCAAATTCATGGCTTTCAACAAACCTTGAAACAAAAAACCGTTGGAATATTGAATTGGGTGTAGAAGAAAATAAGTTTGGATTTGGCATTAATGCTCGATATATCACTCAACGTGGATTTATTCGAAACCCACTTCCGCAAAAAAAGCCTATTCAAATTGTAAACGATAGATTTAATCTTCAATTGGGAGATAGACTAGGACATTTGCAGTATATTTCAAAATTTTCTTTTTTCATTAATAAGAGAGCTTTCGTATTAAATAAAAAAAATAAGGTTGACTTTGCTGTTGGTACACAGATGCGACAGGGATGGACTATTTATTTTAACCACAACTTTGGTTGGGAAACATGGACCGATGATATACCTATAGATAAATATGGACTTCTTTTACGGTTAGGTTATACCTATATGATTAGCAAACATTTTAGTATAACCACTAATATCGAGTATTCAAGATTTAAAATGAAACCTGCTGACTTTTGGGATTTTAATGTCTTGGCAGGGGTTAGATTTTAGTCCTCTAAAATGAGGCTGTCTGATTAATCATCATGACAACCTCATTTTTTTATACTTTATTAGAATCTTACTATATCTTAAAATCCAAAAGACATTGTTTTATTTCTTCATCAAAAGCCGCTTGTTCATCAAACAAAAACTTCACTTTAATAGGAATCGCAAAGATATTCAATTGATTTTCAAGGATATAGTCTTTGTGCAACTCCAAACGTGTGGCATCTTTTTCAGTCGTCAAAATCACTTTTTTACGTCCTGTCATTTGGTCAAAAAGCGTTTTGACGTGTGCGACATCATAGTTTGAAAAAATACGGTGGTCTTCAAAAGCTAAGGTTGTAACGGCTTTGACACGTTGGCTTAGGTTTTCTACTAAATAGTCCACACGAGCGATGCCTGTGACCAAAAGCACCTCTGTTTCTGCATCTAACTCGAATTTTACTGAGGGGTCGAAAATATGGTTTGGCGTAGCATAATCGTAATAACTAAAAAAGACTTTTTGCTGACTGTGTGGGTTTATTTCTTTTATAAAACACTGTTTTTCAGCTACTTGCATATCAATTGGACATTTGGATACGACGATAATATCGGCACGTTCTGCACCACTTCGACCTTCTCGCAAATTGCCCATTGGCAAAATATAATCTCTCGTATAAGGACGACTGTACTCCGTCACCAACACGTTCAGATAAGGTTGAACAGCTAAGTGTTGAAAAGCATCATCGAGCAAAATGGTTTGAATATCAGGATGTTGATACAACATTTGCGGAATCGCATACGCCCGACGCTCGCCTACGGCAACAGGTACTGAGGGGTACTTGCGTTTGAATTGCAAAGGTTCGTCACCGACTTCAAGGGCTGTATTTTCGGGCTGAACTAAGCGAAAACCTTCCGTTTTGCGCTTGTAACCCCGACTCAAAACAGCGACATTAATATATGGCTCAAGCAACCGAATGAGATACTCGATATGTGGCGACTTACCGACACCGCCTGTGGAAAGGTTGCCAACAACAATCGTCGGCACATCAAAACGCGATGAACGAAGGAGTTGCAACTGATAACTTAATTGGCGCATTTTGACGATGCCGCCATAAAGGAGGGCAAAAGGCGACATCAAGATGCGGAAGAATATATTATTAATCATATCGGGACAAAAGTAAGTGAAGTTTTTTACTTTAAATTTGTGAACGTACAAAACAATTTTACTCGATAAATGTTACTTTTGCAGTCATAAAAAGAAAGACTAAATCCAAATAGTCTATTTAAACGAATCATTGAAATTAATAAAACGCTGATTATCAATCAATTAGTAATGGAAAAGAAACGCAGAATATATCTCGACAACAATGCTACAACACCCGTTGACCCGCGTGTTGCGGAAGCCATGATGCCTTATTTCACAACTCATTTTGGCAATGCTGCCAGCCGCAATCACCCATTCGGTTGGGAAGCGGAAGAGGGCGTTGACTATGCACGTGAGCAAGTCGCCAAACTCATCGGTGCGGAAGACAAGGAAATCATTTTCACTTCGGGCGCAACGGAAGCCATCAATTTGGCTCTGAAAGGTGCTTATGAGATGTATGCCAAAAAAGGCAACCATATTATTACAGTAAAAACCGAACACAAAGCGGTTTTGGACACGTGTAAACACATCGAAAAAATGGGTGGCGAAGTCACTTATCTCGATGTCAATTACGATGCCACGATTAACCTCGACGAACTCGAAGCGGCTATCAAGCCAGGTACGATATTAGTATGCGTGATGTTCGCCAACAACGAAACAGGTGTGATTCAAGATATGAAACGCATCGGTGAAATTTGTGCGAAACATGGCGTGTTGTTTATGTCTGATATTACACAAGCGGCGGGTAAAGTACCTGTCAATGTGAAAGAATTGGGCATTCACATAGCGGCTTTTACAGCACATAAAATGTACGGACCAAAAGGCGTTGGTGCAATGTTCGTCAACCGCATCAAGCCTCGTGTAAAGGTTACGGCTCAAATTGACGGTGGTGGTCACGAGCGCGGTATGCGTTCAGGTACACTCAACGTGCCGGGCATCGTTGGTTTTGGCAAAGCGGCTGAACTTGCATTGCAAGACATGGAAAAAGACACAGCGCGTATTTCAAAGCTTCGTGACCGTTTGCAAACGGAATTGATGAAAATTGAAGAAGTGACGATAAACGGCAATCCTAACAGCCGTATGCCGCACGTAACAAATATGTCTTTCAAACACGTCGAAGGTGAAGGTTTGATGATGACTTTTAATCAAGAAATTGGTTTGTCTTCAGGTTCTGCTTGTACTTCGGCATCGTTAGAGCCTTCTTATGTGTTGGTGGCGATGGGTTTAGGCGATGATTTGGCGCACTCTTCTTTGCGTTTTTCATTGGGTCGTTTTACGACTGATGAAGATATTGATTACACAATTGAAGCGATTACAAAGGGTGTGAACCACATGCGTGATTTGTCGCCGATTTGGGAAATGTACTTAGAAGGTGTGGATTTGACGCAGGTTGAGTGGTCGGAACACTAAAACAGACCAAACTCTGACATTTAAAATTTGGTTTTATCAGAAAATTTCTGTATATTAATCAAAGACGAATTAGATCAGAATACTATTGAAGACATTGAAGCAGTGAAACAGTTTTTAGTAAAACTATAAATTAACAATATTTAAAATAAAAAATACAATGGCATATTCAGAAAAAGTAATCGAACATTTTCACCATCCACGCAACGTCGGTACACTCGACAAATCAAAAAAATCAGTAGGCACAGGCTTAGTGGGTGCGCCTGAATGTGGTGACGTAATGCGTCTTCAAATCGAAGTGGACGTAACAACGAACACCATCATTGATGCTAAATTCAAGACTTTTGGCTGTGGTTCAGCGATTGCGTCGTCTTCATTGGCGACTGAATGGCTCAAAGGCAAAACAGTTGACCAAGCTTTGACGATTGACAATATGGACATCGTTGAGGAATTGGCATTGCCGCCCGTCAAAATTCACTGCTCTGTCCTTGCAGAAGATGCGATTAAAGCCGCTATCAGGGACTATCAAGTAAAAAATGGCTTACTCGTAGTAGCCTAATTTAGTGGATAATGGATAGTTGATAATGGATAATTTCTATTCTCAACTGCCCATTATCCATTATCAATTATCCACTATCAATTATAGAACATGGTTTTTGTAGCAGATTCAGCCAAAGAAAAAATTTCAGAAATTCTGAACGCAGAACATTTGGATAACGACCATTTTGTTCGCGTATCGGTCGTGAGTGGAGGCTGTTCAGGTTTGTCTTACAAGATGGATTTTGACAACCAAAGCAAGCCCAACGACCAAGTTTTTGAACACAACGGCGTAAAAGTCGTCACAGACTTAAAGAGTTTTCTTTATTTGTTCAACACAACCCTTGAATTTTCAGGTGGTTTGGAAGGTAAAGGGTTTGTGTTCAATAATCCAAATGCAGCCCGTACCTGCGGTTGCGGCGAGTCCTTCGCCGTTTGATAATGTTTCAATGGTGAATGGTGAATATTTTAATACCATTAAACATTAAAATATTCACCATTCACCATTAAGAAATGTCTTCCATTTACAAAATCAATCGCTCTGTCGCCCAAAATTTGGCAACAGCTTACATGGATTCTCCCGTAGGCTTGTTGGAGGTACAATGTACTGAGGGGGGGCTTCGCAGCGTTAATTTTGTAGAGGAAAAGAAATTTGAGGAAAATCCAAACGATATTAATCAATTGATTATCAATCAATTGTCAGAATATTTTGAAGGCAAACGAACCAGTTTCGGTTTGCCTTTTGATTTAGAAGGAACAGATTTTCAGAAACGGGTTTGGACAGAATTACTCAATATTCCTTTTGGCAAAACACGTTCATACATGGAGCAGTCCAAAGCATTAGGCGATGTAAAAGCGATTCGTGCCGTGGCTTCTGCCAATGGTCAAAACAAAATTGCGATTATCATTCCTTGTCATCGGGTCATTGGTTCTGATGGTTCTTTGACGGGTTTTGCAGGTGGTTTGCATCGCAAAAAGTGGTTATTGGAATTTGAAACGCCGCCGATTCAAGGGGAATTGTTTTGAGATACCCCCTCAGTATAAAAGCTGTATAACAAAATAAATTATGTTCTGTAAATGCCGTACGTTCTTGTTTGTATGCCAAAGAACATTTAACTTTGTTTAAAATAATTAAGTATGGAAGCATTGGAAAAAAAAGTTTTGAGTTTTGAAACCATTCGTACATTGTACCCCGACCAATGGGTGCTTATTGGCAATCCTCAATTAGATGACCTAAATACCTTGGGTTCAATTGTAAGTAAATTAGTGGGCGGTGTTGTACTTATGGCAAGTAAAGATAAACGTGAAATCGGTCAAAATGCAAAATATGTTCGTCAAAATTACAAAAGTGTAACTTGTGTATATACAGGGGAAATACCTCAAAATCGTAAGTGGTTACTATGAGAACACATTCTTTTCAAAGAAAATCAGTTGATAGTTTGATAGTTGTACCTTGCTATGTCGGTTTTGACAAGCTCGCTTTGGCATTGGATACAGGTGCATCTCACACCACGATTGACCTCACCTCGCTTTTGATTGCTGGCTACGAAATGAAAGATGTCATCAGAACAGAACAAATTGAAACGGCAAGCGGCGTGATTGAAGCACACGTCTTTATGGTCAAAGAATTCAATAGTTTAGACATAAAGAGACAGAACATCGAAATTTGTGCTTATGATTTTTTTGAATATCATCTTATTACCAACTTTGACGGTGTTCTGGGTTTGGATTTTTTTAAAAATGTCAAATTTTGTGTTGATATGAAGGAAAATATCATAACAACGCAATAGTAATAAATTAACTTTCATTTTTTACTGAAAGTTTTAAACAAAAC
>JAYVFS010000017.1:0-6175 GCA_043772905.1 Saprospiraceae bacterium
CTTACAGCGAATTTTTTGGCTAATTCGCCCAGTGTACCCGTTGCTTTTCTTTTAATCAAATCGTCTAACCGCTTTGTTAAGGCATGTTTTTTATGTAAAGACATAGCTAAGTTTGGTTTTAGGTGCAGATATGAGGATTAAGAAAATGATGTTAAATCGTTGAAGTACTAAGGCGAAACCCCAACATCGTTGCCAATGAGCAAAATGTAGCTGAATGCGCATGCGTTGCAGAGTTGCAGAGTTGCAGAGTTGCAGAAAGTAAAAACCATGTAAGATAGCGTTTTTAGTGGAAAATTTAGGTGTTAAACTGATGTTTAAAAATGTCTTTACCGTGTGCTTTGTTTGCTCCCTGCAAAGGTCAACAAAGTATTTTGGAAAACCTATTACAGTTTTTGGCGTTATTCGGAAGTTTTTATAGAAAATACTGAGGGGGGGCTAAAAGTCAAGTCATTTGTCTAATACATAATCTGTTTGAATATAGATTTATGGATGAAAATAAGGGTAGAAAAATCAAAAAATTTTTAGAAATCAGTTTGTTGATAATGGCGCATTTTTATTGCATGAGTAAATAGCTCATTGCTTTTGTAAATGGTCATTTGCGCATTGTAGAAAGCCTTTTGCGAGAGTAGAAAGTGAATTTACAGTTGTAGAAAGTCTTTTGTGAAAGTAGAAAGTCATTTGCACTTTGTAGAAAGTCTTTTGCGAAAGTAGAAAGTGAATTGCACTTTGTAGAAAGTCTTTTGTGAAAGTAGAAAGTGAATTGACAGTTGTAAAAAGTCTTTTGCGATTCTGAATGACCCGTTGCTTCTGTAAATTGGCTTCGGCATCCTGCAAAAGTGTCAACTTAAAACTTCTTAGCAAATGATTCGTTTGACAGGAGAATCGAGAAATACTGAGGGGGTAAAAATTGTCAACACAAGTGATTAAAAACCCCTTAAAACTTCTTTAAACAGACATAAAATTGTAAATTTGCGGCATGAAAGAAGAAACAGAAGTCTTAGAAATAGTTGCACCAAGAAAAGAGTATGATCATAACAGTATCACGGCTCTTGAAGGTCTCGAAGCGGTGCGTTTGCGCCCGGGTATGTACATCGGTTCGACCGATACGAAGGGTCTGCATCATCTTGTTTGGGAGGTGATTGACAACTCTATTGATGAGCATTTGGCGGGTTATTGCCAAAATATTGAAATTATTATTCACAAGGACAATTCGATTTCAGTACAAGATGATGGTCGTGGTATTCCTACGGGTATGCACGAAAAACTGCAAAAATCAGCCCTTGAAGTCGTTTTGACCGTCTTACACGCAGGTGGTAAATTCGACAAAGACACTTACAAAGTATCGGGCGGTTTGCATGGTGTGGGTGTCAGTTGTGTGAATGCCTTGTCTATTCATTTGCGGGCAGAGGTGCATCGTGAAGGAAAAATATTTGTTCAAGAGTTTTCGGAAGGTAAATCCTTAGGCGATATCAAAGTCATTGGCGTATCAGACAAAACAGGAACTAAAATCACTTTTAAGCCTGACCCGACGATTTTTGAAGAATTGGTTTACAAACACGAAACCCTCGGACATCGTTTCCGTGAATTGGCGTATTTGAACAGTGGCTTGCGCCTTCGTTTGATTGACGAACGTCAAGACGCTAAAAACGAAGACTATCCGGTTGAAGATTTTTACTCGGAAGAAGGTTTGAAAGGTTTTGTCAAATTCCTTGACGAAGCACGTGACCAAATCATCAGCGAACCGCTTTTTATCAAAGGTAAAAAAGACGATGTTGAGGTAGAAATCGCATTTACCTACAACACAGGTTATGCTGAAAACGTGTTCAGTTTTGTGAATAATATCACGACGCGTGAAGGCGGTACGCATGTCAACGGTTTTCGTCGGGCTTTGGCTCGTGAGTTCAAAAACTATGGTGAGGACAATGGTCTATTCAAAAAAATAAAAGAAGCGGTGTCAGGTGATGACTTCCGTGAAGGTATGACTGCTGTTGTTTCGGTAAAAGTGCCTGAACCACAGTTTAAAGGTCAAACAAAAGGTGAACTCGGTAACTCGGAAGTAACGGCTATCGTCAGTCAGATTTTGGGCGAATACCTCAAACATTGGTTGGAGGAAAATACGCCAGAAGCTAAGAAGATTGTTGACAAAGTAATTCTTTCGGCAACAGCTCGTCATGCAGCACAACGCGCACGTGAACTCGTGCAGCGTAAAGGTTCATTGACAGGTGGCGGTTTGCCAGGTAAATTGGCGGATTGTGCATCTAAAAATCCTGTGGATTCAGAGATTTTCCTTGTCGAGGGTGACTCGGCGGGTGGTACAGCGAAACAAGGGCGTGACCGTAATATTCAAGCGATTTTGCCGCTACGTGGTAAGATTTTGAATGTTGAGAAAGCCCTTGAGCATAAAATTTATGAAAACGAGGAGATAAAAAATATGTTCACCGCCTTAGGTGTCCGTATAGCCGAAGATGCTGAGGGGATGCGTTTTTTAAATATCGAAAAATTACGCTACCACAAAGTAGTCATCATGTGTGATGCCGACGTTGACGGAAGCCACATTACGACTTTGATTTTGACGTTTTTCTTCCGTTATATGCGTCCGCTTATTGAAAATGGGCATATTTATGTAGCTGCTCCGCCGCTTTATAAAGTGCAGAAAGGCAAGCAGTTCCGCTATTGTTGGACAGAAGAAGACCGAAAAGAAGCGGTGAGTCAATATTCAAAAGGAGAGCATGATGATTCGGTCAAAATCCAACGCTACAAGGGTTTGGGTGAGATGAACGCCGATCAATTGTGGGAAACGACGATGGATCCAGATACCCGCATTTTGAAGCAAGTGGTGATTGAAGACATCATCGAATCCGACCATATTTTCTCGATGTTGATGGGTGATGAAGTGCCACCAAGACGTGCCTTTATCGAAGCCAATGCGAAATATGCAAATGTAGATATTTGATAAATAATGATGAATTATAAATGATGAACGATGAATAACAGAAAATGGTGACAATCAAATAGTTGCAAGAAATTGATTTCTCGTTTATTTAAGTTTGACTACTTATGACAAACTAAAAAGGCGATAAAGCCCTCATTTTGAGGATTTTATCGCCTTTCTTGTTTTTAACTGCGGCGCATTAAAGTATAATGTTCAGCAACGATATTTGGATCAGAGGTATTAAAATAGTGCATTGTTCTTTTCTTAAAATTTGATTTGATACTTTTGTTGGCAAAAATAAGGCATTTTAATTTAAATACATGATAATCAAAGACATAAGTAATGATGAGTGACAAATTCATCGTTCATCATTTATCATTCATCATTACTTAACTATATTTTATATGCAAGAGAAAATTCTCATCACAGATGATGTTCACGAATCGTTACTAAAAGGACTGGAATCGACTGGATTCACGTGCGACTATGAGCCGAACATAACAGATGAAGCGGTGCGGGATGTTGTAGGCGAATATGTTGGTTTAATCATCAATTCTAAGATAAAAGTGGATAAGCTGATGCTTGATGCGGCTACTCGATTGCGATTTGTAGGTCGAGTAGGGTCGGGTATGGAAATCGTTGACCGCGCCTATGCTGCCGAAAGGGGGGTTGCTGTTTTGAGTTCACCCGAAGGCAATCGGAATGCGGTAGGGGAACACGCTTTGGGCATGTTGTTGTCGTTGGCAAACAACTTGAATCGAGCGAATGTGGAGGTTAAAAAGATGGATTGGCAACGCGAGAAAAATCGTGGTTTTGAACTGAGGGGTCGAACGATTGGTATCATTGGTTTTGGACATACAGGCAGTAGTTTTGCAGTTAAATTATTGGGCTTAGGTATACGTATATTGGTGTATGACAAATATTTACCTTCTGGTTTTTTAGATAAAATGCCTTTCCCTGTATCTAACCTTCGTTACCCACGTGTAAATACTGAGGGGGGTAAAACGAACTTGCTGAGTAGCACGCATGCCGCTAGGAATTATTCTTCTGAATTGGGGCGTGATTATGATGGCTTGAATTATGAGTTTTCAACAATAGAAGAAGTGTCGTTAAAAACGCTGCAAGAGGAAGCAGATATTATCAGTTTTCACTTGCCGTTGACCGACGAAACAAAACATTTTGCAGATGCACCCTTTATCAAAAAATGCCTTAAAAATGTCGTTTTAATCAATACATCAAGGGGAAATGTGGTGAAAACAGTAGATTTAGTGGCGGCTTTGAAAACAGGAAAAGTGGCAGGTGCGTGTCTAGATGTCTTCGAAAACGAAAAAACAGGCACTTATACTGAGGGGGAGAAAACGCTGTATAAAAAACTGTTTGCCTTTGAAAATGTCATCGTTTCGCCTCATGTGGCTGGTTGGACAGTGGAATCGAAAGAGCGTTTGGCGAAGATATTATTGAAAAAGATTCTGAGGTATGAAATCCCTTTTTGACCCCCGGCTGCCCCCCCGCCCCGAAGGGGAGCAAATCCAAATAAAACGTTATTGTTAAAAATTATTAAATGACTTTTACTTATTTTGCAAAATATAACTTTGAAAATGAAGCAAAAGAGTTAAAGTTAAGCTGATAAGAGAAAATTCTCAATTTCATGCCTTTTCTTTTGTGATAAAGATATGTGTTTTGTTAATATTGCAACTTATTTTTCTGAAATCAAATCAATCACGCATCATTGCGTCGTATAATTAAGCTTTTTTTCAATACCTAAATCGGTAACGAATGATGAAAAAACAATTACTCACAACTATTATTCTCGTTTTTTGTGGTCTGACAGCTTTTGGACAAGTCACCTTGTCTGGTAAGGTGACGGACGAAAAAGGAGAGCCGATGGTCGGCGCAATAGTCGCTGTTTTTAAAAATGGGGTCTCGAAAACGGGCGCACAGGCAGATTTTGACGGTGTGTATCGTATCAACAACCTCGACCCAGGCAAGTACGATGTCGAATGTTCGATGCTCGGTTCTGTCACACAACGGACAACAGGTGTTCAACTCACAACAGGTCTCATCAATCTCAACTTCAAAATGGTTGAGAATGGCAAAATTCTCGAAACTTTTGTTGTTACGGAGTACAAAGTGCCTATCGTAAAAGTTGACCAAACGACTCAAGGTCAACAGTTTACATCTGATCAAATTGCAAAAATGCCTTTAAAGGACGTGAACGCTATCGTCGCTACGACGGCAGGTGTATCAAGTCAACAAGGTGAAACGCCAACTATTAAAGGTTCCCGTTCAAGCGGTACAGACTACTATATTGATGGTATTCGCGTACGTGGCAACGGCACCGTCCCCGTCAACGAAATCGAGCAATTACAAGTTATTACGGGCGGTATGGAAGCCAAATACGGTGACGTGGTTGGTGGTATCATCTCGATTACGACTAAAGGACCGGCTCGAAAACTGACAGGCGGTGTGGAGGTAGAGACCTCTCAGTATCTCGATGCTTTCAAGTATAATTTTGTCAATGCCAATCTTTCAGGTCCCATTTTGACACGTACTCGTGTGGACAAAACAGGGACTAAGGTGACTGAACCATTGTTGGGTTTCCGTGTATCGGCACAAATGCGGACGAATGGCGACAACAGCCCACCTGCTTTGCCTATTTATAAGGTAAAAGACGATGTTTTGGCAAATTTGGAAGCGCATCCGTGGACGATTATTGGCACAGGAGCGCGGGTTGCTTCTGCAGAGTTATTGAAGCCAACGGATTATGAAGCGTTGAAAATAAGCCCTAATCAAGCGTATGCACAATATGATTTTACAGGTAAACTCGATGCACGTATTTCAAAAGCAATGGATATGACGCTGTCGGGCAACTACTATCATATTGATAGTAAAATCTCGCTGGGCAATGTCTTTAATTCTCATAATAACCCGACTAATAAAGCCGATCGTTTCAGGACGAACTTCCGTTTCCGTCATCGCCTCGGAAATACTGAGGGGGGTAAAACGAACAATACAACAGTTGAGAATGCGCAATACACGCTTCAATTTGGCTATGAAAAGAACTTTTCAAAGGCAATGGATGAGCGTCATGGCGATAAATTGTTCAATTATGGTTATGTAGGTCAGTTTGATACTAAATGGGATCCGACTTTCATAACGGACTCTGCGGGAACACGCCAGAATGGCTATCGTCAAGTTTTTGCAGGTTATAAATTGTCTGATATCAATCCTGTTTTAGCCAAT
>JAYVFS010000018.1:0-57018 GCA_043772905.1 Saprospiraceae bacterium
CGCTTTTCAACTGACCCCTCAGTATCTGACTAAGAATTTAGGGACAACGACATTAAATGAAATGGCAGAATTAGCAACTGTCGAAGTCGTCACCAAAAAACCTTTGTTCGAGCAAAAGATTGACCGCCTTGTGGTCAATGTTGAAAACTCAATTACCTCCGCAGGCAGCACCGCACTCGATGTGTTGGAACGCTCGCCAGGTATCGTCGTCAATCGTCAAGACAACAGCATTTCTATGTCGGGCAAAGCGGGCGTTGTGGTGATGATAAATGGCAAACTCAACTACATGACACCCGAAGCAGCTACTCAAATGTTGGCGGGTATGAGTGCCAATTCGATTGAAAAAATTGAGTTGCTCGCCACACCTCCTGCCAATTTAGATGCCGAAGGCAATGCGGGATATATCAATATTGTCTTGAAAAAGAATCAAAACGAAGGTTTAAATGGCTCTTACGCTTTGTCGGCGGGTTATGGCAAGGGCGCTGTTGGCAACGGCAGTTTTAACCTCAACTATCGCCATAAAAAGTGGACGATTTATGGTGGTTATGACTATGTACATTTTGGTCAACAACAGTATGCAGATTTTTATCGACGCATTTCATTGAACAATAAAATCGTTGAAACGGATAGTAAAACTTTAGCGCATCCGAATGAAAATAATAATAACGCCCGTTTAGGTATTGATTATCAATTAAATACAAAAACAACCATCGGCGCATCGGTCACGGCTTATTCGAGACATATGGCAAAGGGTTACACAACCGACGCTCAGTTTTCAAGCAACCAAAAATTGGATACCGTTGTTCAACTTAAAGTAAACGAAGTCAATACTTGGCAAAATATGGGTGCAAATGTCAATATGCAGCACACGTTTCGTGAAGGCGAAATACTGTCATTTAGTGCCGATTATTTGCATTTCGTCAACAATCAACCCGTCAATTATGACAATATATGGACAGATGGAGAGGACGTATTTTTGAAAAACCAAATGATAAGGAGTGATAAAAATACCCCCCTCAGTATTGCCGTATCAAAATTGGATTATGTCCGTAATTTGGGTAAAAAAGGCAAAATAGAAATGGGTATAAAAGCCGTGATGTCTCAATTTAAAAACGATGTGGCAGTGGCAACTCGTACTTCAACGGCACCGTGGATAACCGACCCTACTTTGACCGCCGTTTATGATTTGAAAGAAAATATTGGTGCGGCTTACACCTCCTATGAAGTAAAATTAAACACAAAAACGACCTTTAAAGGTGGTTTGCGTTATGAATATACGCAATCAAACTTAGGTACAATTGAAAAACCGAACATCGTTGACCGCAAATATGGTCGGTTTTTTCCAAGCTTGTTTCTCTCTCACGATGTGGACAAAAATGTTGCGTGGGGCATATCATACAGCCGTCGCATCACACGCCCAACGTTCAATGAATTGGCACCTTTTACTTTTTTTGTTGACCCTTACACCTATTTCGCGGGCAATGCCGCTTTGCAACCGTCCATTTCTGACAATTTGAAAGCCGATTATCGCTTCAAAACAACCCTCGTTTCTTTACAATACAGCTATCAAAACCAACCCATCGCTCGTTTTCAAACCCAAATAGAACCCAATACCAACCGTTCCATATCTATTTCTCAAAATCTAAACAGCGATCAAACATACGCGCTTACCATCGGACAGACTTATAGCCCTGTGAAATGGTGGACGATGTACGTCAATTTAGCGGGTGTATATAGCCAAGTCAGTGCCACCAATAATGGGCATTTGGTAACAGTCAAATTTCCAAAAATGACGCTCTTCAGCACCCAACTGTTTAGTTTACCTAAACACTGGTCGTTTGAAGTCTCTGGCAATTACAATTCGGGGGGACTCTTTGGGATTAGTAAATTAAAATCATTCGGTGCGGTCAATGCGGGGTTTCAAAAAAAGATGAACAAAAACGGCGGCAAATTGAGCTTTGGCTATGATAATATTTTCAACACCTCTCGTTATAGAGTGATATTGGATTTACCAGAACAACAACAGTATTTCTATACGTTTTTGCAGTTTACACAACCCAAGTTCAAAATCTCTTGGACTCAAAACTTTGGCAATCAAAAGATGAAAGCGTCGGCGAAACGCGCAGATGTAGAGGAGAAAGGGCGGGTGGAGTGACCCCTAGTATAGCACATAAAAAAAGCACGAATTTCAAGCAAAATGCTTTGAAATCCGTGCTTTTTATGGTGTTATACTTAGAGAATGGCATATTAACACCATACTTAAAGTATATTAGGACTAGCGATATCCGCCGCCGCCGCCGTAGCCGCCACCGCCGCCACGATTACCACCGCCGCCGCCGCCGCCGTAGCCGCCACCGCCGCCACGATTACCACCGCCGCCGCCGTAACCGCCGCCACCGCCACCGCCGCGATTGCCACCGCCGCCGCCGCCACGAGATTCACGTGGTTCAGCTTTTTTAACTGCAATTGTATTGCCGTCAAAGTCGCTGTTATCAAGGGCATTGATAGCCGCTGCGCCGTCATTGTCATCAGACATCTCAACAAAGCCGTAGCCTTTTGAGCGACCTGTTTCACGGTCAGTGATAACATTAGCAGAAACGACTTCGCCGAATTGCTCAAATGCTTCGCGCAACGCCTCGCTTGAGGTGCCGTAGTTTAATTTTGCAACAAAAATATTCATCTGAAAAAATTTAAAATATAAAAGAAAATTTAAAAAATACAAGGAAAAGTAAACAGTATGAGCATAAAACCTTTGAAGGGAATATGGTTGGAAAAACTTAGAAGATAGGAAATGTCATTACAAAACCACAAGGCTGCCAAATGAGACCTTCTGCTTACAGATGTGCAAATGTACACTTGTTTATTTGATAATCCATACTTTTTATTTTTTTAGTCGTTTTTATCGTGTTTTACATCATTTATTTCAAAAACACAGCTAATGAAAAGTAATCTCTTTTTTTCACTTAGGGTTGTTTGTGCTGATAAAGAAGTAAATTGCACCCCCTCAGTATAGAACAACTTTTTTACCGGAAAAAAGCTAAAATTGACTGAATTACAATGAAAAACATCTTATTTACGACACTATTTGTCCTCGGCGCAGTCTTTAACAATGCCACAGCTCAATCAAAAGACGATAAACAACTCACTGCTGCTATTGACAAATTGCTTTCCGAACAATTCAAAACTAATGAAACAGGTGGTGCCGCTTTGGTTGCACGTAACGGTGAAATTGTTTACAAAAAAGCTTTTGGAATGGCTAATTTGGAATTAAATATACCAATGCAAGCAGATAATGTTTTTAGAATTGGCTCAATTACCAAGCAATTTACGGCTGTTGCCATTCTGCAATTGATGGAACAAGGCAAATTATCCTTGCAAGACGATATTATGAAGTTTATTCCTGATTACCCGAGGGATGGGCATAAAATCACGATTGAGCATCTACTGACACATACCTCTGGTATTAAAAGTTATACAAGTATGAAAGATTTTGGAGACATCATGCGCAAGGACATGAAACCCGAAGAATTGATCAATCATTTCAAAAATCAACCAATGGATTTTGCACCTGGTACAAAATGGCGTTATAACAATTCAGGGTATTTTTTGCTGGGTTATATCATCGAAAAGGTATCGGGCAAAACCTATCCTCAATATCTTGGGGACGTTTTTTTCAAACCTTTGGGCATGACTAATTCCTATTATGGCAGTGATTCAAAAATCATTAAAAACAGGGCTTCTGCCTACGGTAAAACCGATAAAGGCTTTGAGAATGCAGAACCTTTGAGTATGACTTTGCCCTATTCGGCGGGTTCGATTCAGTCCACAGTTGAAGATTTATTCAAATGGCATCAAGCCGTTCATGCCTATAAATTAGTAAAAAAAGAAAGCCTTGATAAAGCCTTTACTGCCTACAAACTGACTGATGGCAAAGCCACAACCTATGGCTACGGCTGGGCTTTTGGCAATATCCAAGGCAGTGAAACAATCGAACACGGGGGCGGTATCAATGGCTTTTTGACAATGGGCATTTATTTGCCCAAAGAAGATGTGTTTGTCGCCGTTTTTTCCAATTGCGGTTGTAATTCGCCCGACGAAGTTTCTTCTAAAATAGCCGCTTTAACCATTGGAAAACCCTACGAATATAAAGAAATTAAGATGGACAATGCTCTTTTGGAAAGCTACACAGGCGTGTATGAAAAGGACGGCAGCGATGAGTTGCGCATCATCTCTTTCACTGATAATCAACTGTATTCGCAAAGAGGTAGAAATACAAAATTCAAAGTTAAACCTTATCAAAAAGACATGTTTTTCTTTGAAAATGCGGTCACAACACTTGAATTCAGTAAAAACGGAGCAGAGAAAATTGATAAATTAATTGTGAAAGGGCGGCAAGGAAATGAAACATGGAACAAAACAAATAAGCCCATTCCGACGATTGTCGAAATTCAAGTGGCTGACAATATCTTAGAAAAATACGTGGGCGATTATGAATTGGCATCTAATTTTATTCTTTCCATAACAAAAGAGAAAAATCAACTTTTTGCTCAAGCCACAGGGCAAGGTAAAAACGAACTTTTTGCCGAAACGGAAACCAAATTTTTCTTGAAAGTAGTCGCTGCGCAAATTGAATTTTTCAAAGACGATGCAGGAAAAGTAACTAAATTGGTACTGAATCAAGGCGGTGCTAAAATGGATGCGCCTAAAATAAAGTGATCGGTACCCCCTCAGTATTTTATCTGAATTTTAACAAAAACATCATGAAAACAGTAACCTTTATCGCTTTACTCCTATTCAGCAACGTCGTTTTTGCTCAATCGAGTAAAATATTGGTGGCATCAACCAATCAATTTCTCAATACGCTCAATCAAGAAGAATTGAAAATGACGGTGTACGCCTTTGATGACAGCCTGCGCTTCAAATGGACAAACCTACCCGTAGGTATGGTTCTGCGCCCAGGGATTCAATATGGTTCACTTTCTGATAAAAGTCGTTTGGCGTTTCATCGTGTGCTGTCAGCGATGCTCAGTTCGCAAGGATACCTCAAAACAACCAGTATTATGCAGTTAGATGATATTTTGAATACGCTCTACCAACAGGCTTTTGATGAAGGAAAAATTAACCAAAGGACACTCACCATGACGCAGAATCTGAAATGGGCGCATGGCAATTATTACATTTCAGTTTGGGGAAAACCACAAGACAATGCCTCATGGGGGCTTAATTTTGGTGGACACCATCTGGCGTTGAGCCTTACTTCTGATGGACAAAATATCACTATGTCGCCCTATTTTATTGGAACAGACCCTTCGGAGGTTAAATTTGGAAAATATTCGGGTTTAAGGGTATTGAGCAAAGAAGAGGACTATGGCTTTATGCTCATCAATGCTCTTTCAGATGCCCAACAATCGCAGGCAATTCTCAAACAAGCTGTGCCGAAAGACATCATCACGTCTCCACAAGGCAGTCAACGCATTACAAATTATTACGGTATTTCTGCAAAAGAATTTGATGAGACACAAATAACGATGCTCAAACTGCTGATTCAGGAATATACGCACAATTTTGAACATGAAAAAGCGCACCAACTCTTAGACAAAATCATCAAATCGGGCATAGAAAACGTCTATTTTGCATGGATTGGAAGTCTCGAAAACAACAAACCACATTACTATATCATCAATGGACCAGATTTTTTAATTGAATACGACAACGTTGGTTTTGAGAACGACGGCAACCACATCCACGCCATTTTGAGGGAAAAAGGCAATGACTTTGGCGAAGACATCTTGAAGCAACATTATTTAGAATCCAAGCATTGAATGGATTGAACACGTATCGGATATTTTGAAAATATCCGATACGTGTTCAATCCATTAAGATTGGTCTTCGTCATTTTTTTACTTGATTTTCAACGTTTTACAAACGATTTAAACAGCCATAAAACTAATAAGCTCAAAGCAGAACCTGCCGCTAACCAACCTAATAAATCACCATATAGGGCATAAAAAGTCAAATCAGCGCTCAATGCTATGCGCTGTGAAATCACCGCATCTGTGCCATAAGTCGTTGGTTGTTCGACATCGCCACGCATATTGACGAAGCAACTTGTACCTGTATTCGCAGAACGAACAACCTCACGTCGCAACTCAATAGCCCGCAGCGAAGCAAATTTTTGATGCTGCTGATACCCTGGCGTATTGTCCCACCAACCGTCATTTGTCACCACAAACAAGGCTTGCGCACCTGCTAAGACATAACCACGGCAGTAATCACCATAAATGGACTCATAACAAATCGCAGTGCCAACTGCTTTTGTACTGTCTTTTGAACGAAAAACAGTGCGTTCTGCTTGCATCCCTAAGCCGCCAACAGTGCCACCAAATTGTCGAAACAATGGTTTTGCCCAACCCAAAAGAAAGCCATAAGGCAGAATTTCAGGACCCGGAACAAGTTTTGATTTTTTGTAAATGGGCAAACGCCACCCCTCAGTATTTTCGGCTTTTCCTGTATCTGCAACCATTTGAGTGGAAGCATTGTAGTTTTCCCAATACGTAATAGTCCCATCCCGATTGTCAAATTCTCTGACAGTGTTTGGTAAGCCTTCTGGCTTTTTCGTTACAAATTGCGCATAGATTTTCAAGGCATCAATACCCATAACAAGGTGGAGTTTTGGGTAACGATTGACAAAGCTTTGCCATTCTCTCACCTCTGGTCTTTCGCCAAAATGGTCAACATTGTGAAAATCGAAGCTCGTTTCAGGAAAAACAAGGTAATCGGTTGTTGAATCCAATTTCTGAACAGCCAATTTTTGAAATTTTCTTAATTGGTCATGCCAAGGCACATCAAATTTCTCATAATGTGGTTCATAGTTGGGTTGTACGACAACAACATCGGCGTAATGTTCTGTTCGTTTTTGATTGCATTTTTCTGCCCAACTGGCATAAGTGATTTGGGATAAAACAATCGGCACAGCTAAGGTCAAAAGGGCTGCCCAAGTCAAGCGAGTCGCTCGTTTTTTTTCATAAATGGCTTTTGATGTTATTTTAAAAATCAAGACATTTAAGACCAAAATCCATAAAGAACCGCCAAAAACGCCTGTATATTCATACCATTGCACCCATTCAGGCTTTTGCGCAAACGCATTGCCGAGCGTCAACCAAGGCCAGGACAACTCCCAATTGAGGTGCAGAAATTCCCAACCCAACCAATACGCGATGAAAATGAGGGCATATTGAAAGGTCGGTAATGGGCGTGTTTTACCCCCCCTCAGTATTTCAGCCGTTTTATGGAATGCCCAGAACGCCCACGCCATAAACAGTGCATTTAAGTAATTTGCCAACATACCTGCTATCAAACCTGCATTGCAGACCCAAAAAGTAGAGCCGATGTTCCAAATGATGAAGGCATTGAACGCATATTTGATGATACCGAGTTTTTCCCCCCCCTTGTTTGCTTCGTTCCTCGCAATGACAAAGTTCTGCTCCGAAATTTCCTTTTGAACCATCAAAAGAGGGACAAAACCGACAAACATGAGGGCGGTCAATGGTGAAATAGGAAAGCCCAATGTCAGCATTATACCACTCAATGTCGAGAGCAACAGCCAACGGGTATTGTATTTTTTTTCAAAAATAAAAACAATCAAGGCCCAAACAGCAAGTAAAAGGGGCATTGTCCACCACGACCAAAGCGGACGTTGAGACATGGTGTAACCACAAAAAGCGATGATGATGAGGGAGACGGCGATGCCGCCAAATTTTAGGTTGCGATTCATTTTTTAAAGTAAGACATTTTAAGCGACAAATATAGGTTAGACCGCTTTGTTACAATTTAAAATGGAGAGAAAGTTTTTATTAATAAAGTTGAATAGTTTGTTTAGTTTTTAAACTAACTTTACGGCATTTTAAATAAAAACCACAATAATTGCCGAAAATTATCAAATTTCAACCATTTTTGCGCCCTCATACTGAGGGGGCTATTTGAAAAGAATACATTATCAGACATAAATAATTCAAATTTAATAAATAATGACAACATTCGACCACATCCAAGTCACAGGTAAAAAAGATACGCGCAGTGGCTTTGGCGACGGCATTTTGGAAGCCGCAAGAGAAAATCCGAACATTGTAGCACTTACCGCAGACCTTGCTGGGTCTATGAAACTCGATGGATTGATTAAGGAATTGCCTAAACAATTTGTTCAAGTGGGTATCGCAGAAGCAAATATGATAGGCATTGCGGCAGGTTTGGCAATCGCAGGAAAAATACCGTTTACGACGACTTTTGCTAACTTTTCGACAGGTCGCGTGTATGACCAAATACGTCAATCTGTGGCTTATTCGCATAAGAATGTGAAAATATGTGCTTCTCATGCAGGCGTAACGTTGGGTGAAGACGGTGCGACACACCAAATTCTTGAAGACTTAGGTATGATGCGGATGTTGCCGGGCATGACGGTTATCAACCCTTGCGATTATGCGCAAACGAAGGCAGCGACATTGGCAATTGCGAAACATAATGGACCGGTTTATTTGCGTTTCGGTCGCCCCGTTTGGCCTATTTTTACTGAGGGGATGCCTTTTGTAATTGGTAAGGCTTTGCCGATGACAAAGGGTACCGATGTGACGATTTTGGCAACAGGTCATTTGGTTTGGAACAGCATTGAAGCGGCAAAACAATTGGCAAGCGAAGGCATTAGTTGCGAAATTCTTAATATTCATACGATTAAACCATTGGATGAAAAAGCGATTTTAGCGTCTGTTAAAAAGACAGGTGCAGTCGTAACGGCAGAGGAACACCAACGCAACGGCGGTTTAGGCGGTGCTGTTGCTGAACTTTTGGGCAGAATGATGCCGACACCACAAGAATTTGTGGCGGTCAATGATTCGTTTGGTGAATCTGGCAAGCCTATGGAATTGATGGACAAATACGGCTTAGGCGTTGCAGATGTTGTGGCGGCGGTGAAAGCGGTTTTGAAAAGAAAAAAATAAACGTATTTCGATACTTTCTTGAATTGCCAACTGTTGTACAGTTGGCAATTTTTTTTAAAACCAGTTGAAATAATAAAAAACAGGTATAAAATACACATTTTGTCTATTTGACTTGTTAGTATTTTGATAAAAAATACCATTTTTAGCGTATCAAAAAATTAAAAGTCTATATTTGCGGCTGTATCAAAACTTGTTAACGAAACAAAGTTTGTTATAAAGCCGTTTTTAATAAAATTATATACCCCCTTCCGAAGGAATCCTTTGGATCAGTATTTAAGTATTAGAATAAAGATATTGTTTTATGCTTTTGGTTTGAAAGAAAAACTGTTTATATAAGCATTAACTTAAAATAAAACAATCGTGACAGCATTGACCCGTACGCTCGATAATATAGAACAAAGTGTTCGGCTATTGAAAGCCAAATTGGAAAAATTGGAGCGGGAAAATGCTATTTTGACAAAGCAAACTCGACAACTAACAGAAGAAAACCGAGTTTTGCAAACAGATTTGCTGATGCGAGAAAGTGAATTAAGCTATCTTAAAACACAATCAGCAACGTATGAGACGAAGGAAAAAGAGGCGCAGGAGCGACAAGGAGATTTAAGAAAAGAAATTGACCAATACATTACCGATATTGACGAATGTATTGGGTGGTTGCAAAAGTAAAGTATTGACGATGTCGGATTCGACGAATAACATAACCGTAATCATTGCGGGCCGCCCGTACCCTCTAAAAATAAAAGAGGGCGACGAGCCTATTATCCGCCGTATCGTCAAGGAAGTGAACGATAAAATCGCACTTTTCCAGAACACTTATCCACGTAAAGACCGTCAAGACTGGCTTTCTATGGCTCTTTTGACCTGCTCTGTGGACTTGCATAAAGCACAAGCAACGCTTGCACAACCCGCTCCCGTTGCCGAGCCAACCACTGACCCGCAACTTTCTGACCGCTTATCTCATCTTGATTCTCTGCTTTCCTCTTTGGTAAATTCGTAACTTGTTAATGGTTATTAGGGATTTGTTATTGGTCAACAAATAACAAATCCCTAATAACCATTAACCAATACCGAACAACGAAATCTCAAGGCAATGGCTTTGAGTGGTACATACACATTCATTATTCAAATATAAAAATCACCGATGGTTTAATATGGAAACAATAGTAGGTGCAATAGTAGGTCTTTTGGCAGGCGGCGGCATCGGCTTCTTTATCATGCGGCTAATGGGTTCGAAAAATACCCAAGCAGCCCAATCATTGATAGATGAAGCGAATAAAAACGCCGATTTGAGCCTTAAAGATGCCAAATTTACAGCGCAACGCATTGTTGCTGAAGCAGAATCAAAAGCGTCGAACATCCTTGAAAAGTCTGAAATTAAGAATGAACAAATTAAAAATCAGAAAATTCAAGAAGCGCGAGAACGGTTCAATCAAATGAAATCAGATTTTGATTCTAAAAAATCAAAAGAACTGATTGAATTAAAAGAGCGTGAAATTGAGGTTTCTGCAAAGGAAACAGCTTTGAAAACGCAAATAGAAACACATCAAACGGCTCATAAAAAAGCGCTTGAAGAGCTTAAAAAAGAACAGCTTGATGTCGAAAGCCGTGTACAAGAAGTCGAAAGTATTCGTGAAAATTTGAACAAACAATTAGTTATTGTTTCAAAACGAAAAGAAGACTTAGATGCGGCTAATGAATTGAGAATCAGAGAATTGGAACGGGTCGCTGCCATGACAGAACAAGAAGCGAAAGAGCAAATTTTGATTGCTGTCAAAGGTAAAGCTGAAAATGAAGCCATGATTTTGACTCGTGAAATCGTGTCGTTGGCACAAGCCAATGCCAATAAAGAAGCGAAAAAAATCGTCATTCAATCCATTCAACGCATGAGTGCGGAGTTTGCGATTGAGAACACCGTTTCGGTTTTCAATCTTGAAAGTGACGAAATGAAGGGGCAAATTATCGGTCGTGAAGGTCGGAATATTCGTGCCCTTGAAGCAGCGACAGGTGCTGAAATCATCGTGGACGATACGCCCGAAGCGATTGTTATTTCGTCGTTTGACCCTGTTAGACGTGAAATTGCTCGTTTGGCTTTGAAAAAATTGGTCACAGACGGTCGGATTCACCCTGCGAGAATCGAAGAAGTGGTGGCTAAAACCAAAAAACAATTGGACGAACAAATCGTCGAAATTGGCGAAAGAACAGTCATTGACCTTGATATTCATGGTTTATCGCCTGATTTGGTGCGTATGGTGGGCCGTATGCGTTACCGTTCATCGTATGGTCAAAACTTGTTGAAGCACTCGATTGAAACGGCTAATCTCTGTTCGCTCATGGCGGCAGAATTGGGCTTGAATGCGAAACAAATTAAATTGGCAAAACGTGCGGGTTTACTCCACGACATCGGCAAAGTGCCTGATGAACAAACGGAATTGTCGCACGCCATTTTAGGTATGCAGCTCTGCGAAAAGTTCAACGAATCAGCACCCGTTGTCAACGCTGTTGGGGCGCACCATGATGAGATTGAGATGAACAATATTATTTCACCGATTGTACAGGCTTGTGATGCTATTTCTGGCGCACGTCCTGGCGCACGTCGTGAGATTTTGGAATCGTACCTCAAACGCATCAACGAACTGGAAGAATTGGCGTTGGCACACGATGGCGTTCAAAAAGCGTATGCGATGCAAGCGGGTCGTGAGTTGCGCGTGATTGTAGAGAGTGATAAAGTCTCTGACCAATTTGCAGACGATTTGTCATTTATGATTTCGCAAAAAATACAGGATACGATGCAGTATCCAGGACAGATAAAAGTAACGGTTATTCGGGAGAAACGGGCGGTTTCGTTTGCACGTTAAAATTTTGATTAACAAGTTATTATGATTAAAAAAACGTCGCTAAGTTGTAATGCTTAGTGGCGTTTTTTTATTTACATAATACACCTGAAATGTCCAAAATACTGAGGGGGTATTTCTAAACAAAAAATGCCGCCTATTCAACCTTTCAAAAAAGCTAAAAGGCAGCATAATAAAAAACAGACGGAATATCCGATGCTTTTAACTAAACTCTAAATTATTATTGAAGCGGATGCACAGCTTCCTTTTTATAAATCATCACTTGATGTGGATACGGAATTTCGATGCTACTCTTTTCAAATTCAGCTTTCACAGTTTTCAATAATTGATGTCGCAACAACACACCATCGTCGCTGTTTTTTGCCCAGATATAGGCACGTAAATTAACGCTGCTGTCGCCCCATGCAATGACACGCACATCTACGGGGTGTTTACCAGCTTTCTTTTCTGCTGCTGTCAGGTTGTTTATGTAAAGAGGATGTTGTGTCGCTTGTTGTTCGATGATAGATATAGCTTTGTCCACATCTGAATCGTAGCTGATACCGACTTCTAACCATTCGCAAACCTTTGGGTCGCCGAGATTGAAATTTGTTACATACTCTTTGTTGATGACTGAATTGGGAATAATGACACGCCTGTTTTGGAAATCACGAATAACGGTATGCCGCAATGTCAAGTCCTCAACAACGCCTTTTATGCCACTGCCAATTTGAACCGTATGACCGATGCGGAAAGGCTTGAACATCACAATGAACGCACCACCAACTAAATTAGAAATCGCTTCTTGCGATGCCACACCGACCACCAAAGCCAATACACCTGCACCTGTCATAGCAGATTGCGCCAAAAACTGGAGTTGTGGAATCGCAAAAGATGCCAAACTTAAACCTATCAAATAGATGAAAAATGTAGAAAAGTAATTCATAAACTTGTAAGTCGTCGGGTCTTGTTGGTCAGATTTGAAAGACTCGTCTATTCTGCGTTGAAAATAGTTTTGAGTCAATGCGACCGATACGAGGGTTGCCAACAAAACAAACGCTATCCAAATGATGCGTTGCATATTTTTGTTGATAGCCTCATACATTTCTTTTTCAAAAAATGTATAACTCGCTAAACCTAAACCCAAAACGATAAAGAATAGACTCAAAATGCGCTGCATGACTTTGATAGTTGAAAGATGTATGCTGTCTCTGCGTTCTGCCCGTCTGATTAATTTTATAAAAGAAAATCGGATTGAAAACAGCATAAAAGCGGTAAATAAAGCGACTGAAATGAGCCACATCAAGTTTTTATGTTCTGTGATAAATTCTAACATGATTTTTTATTTTTTACTGTTTTATCATTCATCCCGTCAATAGAGATTTAAAAAAAATGCCGCCTATTAACTTTTAAAAAAGCTAAAAGCGGCATCATCTAACTATCGAGAACTACCTAAAATTATACTTGTTAGTAGAACTTCTTTGGGTTTTTATGTTTTAAAGCCTTTCCTCCATTGTGCCTTGTCCAACGCCCTCCGATAAGCCTACAAAATCTATTGTCGTTTCTGTATGAGTCGTCGGTTGGACGGGCGTTGTCAAGGGCTTTTTATTAAATATATGTGATTGGTTAGGAGTCTAAATTAGTTTTGTTTGAAAAAGGCACTTATACTGAGGGGGTCATTTTCATCCCTTATCCAATGCCCGCACCAAACAAAATGGGTTTCAACGGGCATTGATAGGGAACAATGAAAACCTTCAGAATTATTTATACTGCTAAAACTTCGCCTTCAATCACCATATCATCTGGCACAAGGCTTTTTAATATCTTCTTAGATTGTTTGAATTTGATTTCGCCTTTCATCATGTCAACGATGAGATAGACAGACGGCACAACGACAAGCGTTAAAATCATAGAACTTGCCAAACCGCCGATGAGTACCCACGCCAAACCACTTTTCCATTCTGCACCCGCACCATGCGCTAAGGCAATCGGCATCATACCAAACATCATCGCTAAGGTGGTCATCAAGATAGGACGCAAACGGGTTTTACCTGCCAATATCAAGGCTTCGACGGTGTTGTGCCCTGCGGCTTTCAGTTGGTTGGCAAAATCCACGATTAGAATGGCGTTTTTCGCCACCAAACCCATCAACATAATCATACCCAACATCGAGAAAATACTGAGGGGTTGCATCGTAAGGGCTAATGCCAATAGTGCGCCCATCAAAGCAAGTGGTATCGAGAACAAAACCACAAATGGATAGATATAAGAGTCGTACAAAGCCACCATAATCAAATAAACAAACAAAATGGACGCAAACAACGCATAAAACAAGTTAGCAAATGCATCGTTCATGTTTTTTGTACTGCCTTCAAATGCGGCAACTGTACCGACGGGAAGCGTTGTTGTCTCTAAATATTTCGCCATTTTATCAGAAACCTCACCACTCGAGACACCTAAAACTTGGGAAGAAATCGTGATCGAAGGCACACGGTTTTTACGTTCCAATTTGTTGGGTCCTGTTGCGTGTCCGATGGTTGCAAATTGCGTCAAACCGATTTTTTCACCTCTGTTGTTGATAAAAAACAGATTAGATAAATCCGTTGCATTTTTTCTATCAAAAGCATCTAAGATGATGTTGATGTCGAATTCTTTGCCGCCATCGTTGTATTTTGCACTGGTTGTACCACTGAATGCGCCTTGCATATTCGCACCAACAATATCTAATGACAAGCCCAATTCACTCATTTTATCTCTATCAATATTGACCGTCACTTCGGGATTACCTGTTTCAACCGACATTTTTACCTCGGATGTACCTTTGATGGTTTTTAATTTATCCATCAATTGAGAGGCGACTACAAGATTGGTATCCAATGAGTTACCTGTTACCGACATTTGCACAGGCGCAGAGTTTGCGCCACCTGCAATACTGACGGCTGCGGAATTGACTTTCACATCAGGCAATATTTTTTGCAAGTCTAATTTGACAAATTGAGCGATGATAGCCGATGTTTGTTCACGTTTGGTTTTGTCCACCAATTTCACATTCAATTCCGATTTGTTTGCCAATTGGCTGCTGCCCATTTGACCACTCGTTGAACCGATGTTTGAAAACACATTCGTCACTTCACCTTTTTTGAATAGGTATTCTTCTACCCTCATAGTGGCTTCGTTTGTTTGCGCTATGGTCGCCTCTTGTGGCAATTCGAGTGTAATCATAAACTCACCGTTGTCGCCTGAACTCACAAATTCAGTTCCGATAAAACCCTTTGTGACCAATAAAAAAGAGGAGAAAAACAAGGCAATAACACCCGTCAGTACATAGCGTTTGTGACCCAAAGCGAATTTCAAAACATTGCCATACGCATTGGTCAACCATGTGAGGAAACGCTCGAAAGCGGCAACCAATTTACCTGTCATCAGTTTGGTAGAAATATGCTCTACTTTCGCCATACGTGAAGCCAATAAAGGCGTAACGGTAAACGAAACAAACAAACTCATCAAGGTAGAAACGACGATAACAATAGAAAACCGAGATAAAAGATTGGAAATAATACCACCAACCATCGTAATGGGTAAGAAAACCACAACGTCCACAAGGGTAATGCCTATGGCTGTGAAACCGATTTCAGCACGTCCTTTGGCGGCGGCGGTGCGCCTGTCTTCACCCATTTCCAAGTGTCGGTAAATGTTTTCAAGTACCACAATCGAGTCGTCCACTAAGATACCAACAACCAATGAAATGGCTAAAAGGGTCATCAAATTGAGTGAAAAACCCAATAAATACATGACACCAAAAACCGATATCAAAGAGGCAGGAATGGCAATCATCACAATCAATGAATTACGCAAACTGTGCAAAAACAAAAGCATACACAAAGCCACAATAAAAATGGCTAAACCCAAGTCAGTTATAACCGCGTCAGCCGCTGCGAGTGTAAAATCTGAACTATCAGAAGCAACATCGAAGGTCAAACCTTTGTCAGCGTATTGTTTTTCAATGTTTTTTAATTCGGTTTTTACTTTTGCACTCAATGCCACAGCGTTGGCATCGTTCTGTTTTTGAATGCTCAAACCGATGGAATTTTTACCATTGATGCGATTGAACGTTTTAATTTCTTTTATGCCGTCTGTCACTTGTGCAACTTCATTGAGGCGTATAGCTGAGTTGGTTTGTCTGTCGGTTACAATAACCAAATTCCGAATTTCGTCAAGCGATTTGTATTTGCCTTGCAAACGAATGAGCGATTGCGCATCGTCATTTTTGATTTTACCTGTCGGAAAATCGAGGTTAGCAGCTTTCACGGTATTGCTGATTTGCATCATCGAAATGCCGAAGGTTTCTGCTTTTTGGCGATTGACCATTATCTTAATTTCACGCTCTTCGCCACCAATCATAGTGATTTGTGCAGCACCTTCAATTTTACCCAAAATAGGCAAAATGTCGTCTTTTACAAGCGAATATAGTTCAGAAGGCGGCATTTTTGCCGTTACACCCAAGCGCATAATCGGTGCATCAGACATCGAGAACTTACCTAAAACAGGGCTTTCAGTGTCGTCAGGTAACACCGACATAATGGCGTTGATTTTCCGTTGGGCATCTTGAACAGCGATGTCGGTATTAGAACCTTCTTTCAACATTAAAATGACAGACGACACGCCTTCCATAGAAGTTGAGCGAATTTCATCTAAGTTTTCAAGGTTCGACAAAGCATCTTCCACCCGTTTTGTCACCGAGTTTTCGACTTCCGAAGGTGATGCCCCAGGGTAAATCGTGGTGACACTGACCACAGGCGATTCAAATTTGGGCAACAACTCGTAATTGAGTTTGGTGTATCCCAAGACCCCTAAAAATCCTAAAACCGCGAAGATAACGACGATTAGGGAGGGTCTTTTTATGGCTATTTCTGTAATTGACATGATTTATTTTGATTTATATTTTGATATATAATCTTGTGAAGATTTCAAAATCTGCATAAGATTGATGCGGTATCAGATTAAAAAATTGTGAAAAATTGTGAAAATGCTTTAAATTTGCCTACAATAAAAATCACGATAATGATAAAAAGTATCACGATTGCTTATAATGAAGCAGACGAAAGTCTATTAATGGCATTGTTTTCAAAGCTTAAAATCAAGGTTCTCAACAATCCTGTTTCGTCTTCTGAAATAACAGTTGTTCGGCAACGACTGCACGATAAATATGTGGTCAATGGCATTTGGGACACAATGGACGATGAAGCCCGCGAAGATGCGGCTCATGCCGAAATGATGATATATGCCAAAGAGCAACCTGATTATCATGTTTATACAGCCGAGCAAACAAAGGCGCATCGTGCAAAATTACGTCAAGAATTGACCCCCAAACTCTCCAGTAATGCAAACCCTTGAGACAAGAAATCTCAATCGTTACCCCAAAATACTGAGGGAGTATTAAAACCTACTCTATCACTTTCACTTTCACTCCATCACTCAAATTCAACTGACCTGTTGCAATGACTTTATCTGTCGTTGTCAAACCCGAAGCCACTTCAATCTTGTTGGTGTGGATAGTACCTACTTTTATTTTTTTCAACTGAACAGTTTCACCTACGAGAACATATACTGAGGGGTGTTGTGCGCTGCCGACCATGCTGTTTGCAGGAATAACTAAGGCATTTTTGTTGTCGCCCATATTAAATTGAGCTGAACCTGTCATGCCCGCTTTCAAAGGCGCACGACTGCTGTTATTAATCAGAATTTCTACTTCAAACTTGCGTGAACCATCTGCAATGGCACTAATCGCATTGACTGTACCCTTGATTTTAGCCTCAGGATAAAGGTCAGGAACGACTGTAACGGATTGTCCTTTTTTCACTTTCACCACTTCAAAGTCCAAAAGATGTGCTTGAAGTTTCAAATTGTTGATGTCCACGATGTCAGCAATCGCTGTCCCGGGCGATAGAAAACTACCGATTTCGACATACGATTCATTGATAATACCTGACATTGGGGCAATGATGGCACTTTTACGCAATTGGCGTTCTAGAACTTCTATGCGGTTTTGTGCACTTGTTACCTGCATCCGTGCATCTTCAACTTGTTGTTTTTGAACGGCATTGGCAGCCAACATGACTTCATATTTGCCTAAATCCATTTTCGCTTTGTCGAGGTTGGCTTTTGCCAAACTCATATCTATACGTGTTTGTTCGTTGTCCAAAGTCGCTACTGTTTGACCTTTTGACACATAACCGCCTTTTTTGATGGAAAGCGTTATGACACGACCTGACAATTCAGAAGCGAATTTCAATTGACGATTGGGTACAAAAGCCCCATCTGATGTAAAATTTTGCGAAATGGTTTGATAAGCGGGGTTAATCGTTGTAACAGGAAAAACAGTTACTTTTAGTTCGGCAACGGCTGCGTTTGCGTCCATTTGTGTTTTATTATCTTTCAATTTCCAAGCAGCAAGGGCAACCAATGCAACGATGGCAAGAAGGCCGAAAATTATTCTAAGGTATTTCATTATTTATATTTTAAATTTTTTAATTGAATTTTTATTTTGAAGTCCCCTTTGGGGATTTAGTGGCTTTTATTTTAAGATTTCACGAATATTACCCGAAGACTTTAAGATGTCTAACTCTGCTACCTTCACTTGAACCAAGTTTTTCAAGTAGTTCGTTTGTGCTTCTTTCAAGGCATTTTCAGCGTTCAGCAATTCAGAAAGAGGTACGATACCACCTTCATATTGTACTTGCGTCGCTTTATACACTTCTTCTGCGAGTTGTATATTATTTGTTTGAGTCGTTACAGCTGCTTGATTGAGTTGTAGCTTATATCGTGCATTTTCATTTTGTAATTCAAGACTGTTCTTCAAGTTCTGCTCGTCAAAACGCAATTGTTCCAATTCGATTCTGGTTTGTGCGGTTTTGCTTTTCTTTTTAAAACCATCGAAAATCGGTATGCTCGCGTTCACTGAAAGAGCGGCGGTGGGCAACCATCTTGAATCTTTACCAAATATATTAAGCGTATTTTGTTGTGTTTGATAGTTAAATCTGAACCCCACGCCAACAGTTGGCATATAACTCGCTTTGATTTGCTCTATTTGTAAGTCGTTCATGCTTTTTTGTACTTGAATCAGTTTGAAATCGGTGCTGTTTTTTGTCACATCTGCCATGTCTGTTGTCAAGCCCTTGTACAATTCAGTATCTGTTTTATCGCTCAAAACGACATCTGTACTGAGGGGTATGCCCATATAATATTTGAGCATCGTCATTTGCTGACGGTAGTTGACATCTAAGTTTTGCAAATCTGTTTCGAGGTTGGTTTGATTGACAACCAAGCGGTTATAGTCTGTTTTTTTAGCAAAACCATTGTCATATTGCACTTTAGTTATTGTTACCAATTGCTTGATTCTATCATGATTGGCTTCAATAATGCCCATTTGTACCTTCGAGACTTGTGCTTCATAATATGCCGAAGCAATATCATACATCATTTGCTCTTCCGTTTTTTGGATATTGAGAGCGCCTGTTTGTTTACCCATTTCAGCCGACTTAATATTGAGTGCTATAGCAGGGTTGTAAACAACTTGATTGACATCAATGCCGCCGCTCATGGTGTAATTTGTACCAAACTTTACAGCGATGTCTTCACCTGGCTGTCCGAAAATAGCACCTGGTAAAATTTGAGCAGGCAATATCAAATTGTTGTTGACATTGGCCGAGCCGCTGACTTTTGGCAACCACGCCGCACGCACTTCTTTCGCTTTTTCATCGGCTTTTGTGATGTCCAAACGTTGTCTCTGAATCGTAGGTGAATGACCTAGCCATATTGCACACATTCAGCGAGTGACATTTGGGTCTGTGATTGTCCAATATTTGGTAAAACCCAAAAAACAAGACTGAAAAGGATGATTTGAAAATTTTTCATTTTTATATTTTTTAAACTCTTTAAATTCATTTACATTTCTAGGAAAACTATTTTAGTTTTTAAAGTTTTCATTTGAGCAAAAAAAAACGAGACCCTAAATCTCAAATGCTTTTTTGAGTAATGAAAACTATTTTGGTTTTTCGGGTTTTCTGATTTGCAAAAAAAACCGACTGTTTTAGCCGCTTTAATTTTTTGATACCACAAAGGTACGAATAAAAACTTTTAAAACCAAAAAAGTTTTTAAATTTTAATAATTTATTTTTTCCTTCAAAAATTTTATGCGAAAATCCCTCGTGAGTTCGCTTCGAATTCCTCAATGGTTTTCAAGCCTTTTTCAGTGGCAATGCTCCGAACGAACTGAACGATAGTGGTTTGAAAAATTTCAGACATGGGCAATTTTACTTTTTCAGCAAAATCCGAAACAGATATGTACTCAAATTGCCCCATTAAAAGCTGTACAACCAAATTGGTATTGATGTCATACCTAAAAACACCTTCAGCGATACCGCGTTGAACAAGGTGAATCATCTCTGGAATGACCGTGTTTTCAGCATAATCTGCTTGTTCTTTAGCAATATTGGGATAAAACTTGTTCAATTCTCTATAGAAATTAGGATTGATTTGATTCGTTTTTTCTCCAAAATGCTTCACCGATTTCATAAAATAATCGAGTACATCGCTGCTGTTTTCTTCCAATGAACGTCTTTCCTTTCGCGTATAGGCGTTCATTGTCTTTAAGACAAGGCTTAATAATTCGTCTTTGTCGTTAAAGTTTTCGTACAAAGTCCGTTTTGAGATGCCACATTCTTTTGCAATATCATTCATGGTGATGCTTTTGACACCATATTTCAAAAAGAGTTTCAACGACTGTTCGATGACTCTTTTTTTAAGATCGCTTATTTCTATTGAATTTTCCATGCCACAAAGGTAAAGGTAAAAACTTTAAAAACCAAAATAGTTTTCAAGTTTTTTATTTTATTTTTTTGGAAAATAAAATTTGGCAGCATATTGAGTAGTACGTTTTATATATTTTAAGAATTACAAAGAAAGAATGAAAATTGAATTTGAAAAAGTTTATTTAGAAAAGTTCGTTAGGACTGCCACCGTTTATAGAAAAAAATAGATGAATGATTCCCTAAGGTGCATAGCACCGACCCCGTTTTTAGGGTGACGGTGCTATGCACCTTAAAAAAATGGCTTGTTTGATATTTCTATAAACAGTGCCAGCCCGATGGGCTTTTTGAAAATTAATTCTAAAAGTATATAAAACGTACTACGGAGGGGGCTTATTCGGACATTATCACACCATTTCCCGACAAGCCTTATATAAATCCTTCCATTCCTCACGGTTTTTAACCACCGTTTCGAGGTATTCCAACCACACTGTTTTGTCTTGAACAGGGTCTTTGATAATCGCACCTGTAATGCCTGCGGCTAAATCCGCTGCGCTTAACAACCCGTTGCCAAAATGTGCAGCTAAGGCTTGACCGCTTGTGATAACCGAAATAGCTTCGGCTGTACTGAGGGGGGCACTTGGCGATTTTAGGCGGGTTGCACCATCGTCGGTTACGCCATTCCGCAGTTCTCTAAATATTTTTACAAGGCGTTGTATTTCTTCCAATGGTGCAGATTTGGCAGGCAAATCAAGGCTTTTCCCCATTTTTTCTACACGGGTTTGGACAATTTTTACTTCTTCTTCAAAACTTGAAGGTAGTGGCAGAACGACCGTATTGAACCGCCGCCGCAAGGCACTGGACAACTCGTTGACACCTCTATCTCTATCGTTAGCCGTAGCGATAAGGTTAAAACCTTTGCGGGCTTGTATTTCCATACCCAATTCTGGAATGGGTAATATTTTTTCGGATAAAAGGGTAATTAAGGTGTCTTGCACATCGCTTGGAATACGCGTTAACTCTTCGATTCGGGCTATTTTGCCAGTTTGCATCGCCGTCATCACAGGGCTTTGCACAAGGGCGGCTTCGCTTGGACCTTCGGCAATAAGCCTTGCGTAGTTCCAACCGTAGCGAATTTGCTCTTCATTCATGCCCGCTGTGCCTTGTACCAAAAGTTTGGAATTGCCTGAAATCGCTGCGGCAAGGTGTTCTGCTACCCACGTTTTCGCTGTTCCGGGAACGCCTAAAAGTAGCAATGCACGATCAGTCACTAAGGTGGCAACAGCCACTTCTATCAGTCGGCGATTGCCAAAGTATTTAGGTTCAATGATTTGTCCATTCACTTTGCCGCCTAATAGATAGGTGACGACAGCCCATGGCGACATCAGCCAATTCGTTGGTTTGGGCTTTTCGTCGTTTTCAATCAATATTTTTAATTCGTCGGCATATAGGTCTTCGACGTGTGGGCGTATGATGTCGTTGTTAAGCATCGCTTTTATGATTTTTTTTAGACCACAGATGACACGGATTCGACTGATTTTTCATCAAAATACTGAGGGGGGGCTTAAATCAAGTCTTTGTCCTCAATGTCAACATTATCAACCCTATTATTTTCATCAGAAGGCATAATATCAGAAGCAATCGGTTCTGTTTCCACATCAAAACGTGGTTTGAAAGGCGACAGTTCCTGCCCAAAACGAATCAATTGGCGTGAGGCAGAAATGCTCCAAACCAATGCGCCAATAGCCAATGCGCCCAATCCTTGATAGACTTTTTGCAAAAGAAAGAAGTCATATAAACCATGAAAAAAGATAGCTAACAGGAGTCCCGTGAGCATATACGAGTTGCGGCGCTCCGGTACAAATTTTGCTAAACCCATATATGAGCCCATCAAAATTGCAAAAGCTGCGTGGGCAGGAACGGCTGTAAAGGCGCGTCCAATTGCCGTACTGATGCCGCCTTCCCCATCCGTATTAAAGACATACATCAAGTTTTCGACGGTTGCGAAACCCATACCGACCATGACTGCATAGACAATGCCATCCATCGGTTCATTAAATTCATCGTCAGGATATATAAAAAAACGGAGTAGTAGGAATTTGGAAAGCTCTTCTGTTACCCCAATAATGGCAAAAGCGAAAATGGCTGTATCCGCTAAACTATCGGCATTTTCCCAATCTTGAAATTGCAGTTGCAGCAACATCGCAGGGATTGTACTGGCACAACCCGCCACAAATGCCTTGAAAAGAACATCAAATGGCTCTTTTTCATAGCGGTCTTGTCTATAAATCCAATAACTGATAGCGAGACCTGGCAGAATTGCAAAAACGATGAGAATGTATGCCATGAATGGGTGATTGTACTTTTGAATTGATTCTTAGAAATAGACCACTGATTGGACGGATGCGAAAACCAGTCGCATCCGTCCAATCAGTGGTCTATTGTCAAACAGCCCTATTCAATTCTGACAAAGCTCCATAAAATGACGCAATGTTTTCACAATGCGGTCTCGTGCTGTGAAAATACCCATATGTGCAACTTTTGGCAAAATGAGGATTTCCGAAGTCGTCGCCAATGGCAGCATTTGAAGACTAATCGAATAAGGAACTGTTTTGTCTTGTTTGCCAATGATAATCAGAGCCGGACATTCGAGGTTTTTCAACACATCACCACAATCAGGACGGTTGAGCATCGCCTCTTGTGCGCCAATGATGGTTTGAGGTGTATATCTCGCCGCTTTGTGGATAAGACTGTTGATAAGGAACTCATTTGACGTAGCAAACAACTCTGCAAACAACTTCGGAAGCAATTGTTTGACATAAATAACGTGTCCATTGCGCTTGATAAACTCTATACTTTTGAGCCTTTCCTCTTTTTTGTCTTCGGTATCGGCAAAAGGATGAGAGTGAAACAAACTCAAACCCGTCAATAGGGAGGGGTACTTTTTGGCGAAAGCCATTGTCACATAGCCGCCTAAAGAATGACCGACCATGACGCAATCCGTGACTTTCAAATCGTCCAAAACAGCTTTGACGCTTTCTGCCATGAGTTCGATGGAGTGTTCTGGGAGGAGTTCCGACTCCCCAAAACCTGATAAATCAGGGCGAATAATTCTATAATCTGATAGATTTTTGATAAATTCATCCCAAATCGTACTGTCTTCACAAAGACCATGCAACAAGACAAGCGTTTGTCCTTTGCCTTGTACTTGATAGGCTATTTTTGTTCCTCTAAAATTTACAAAGTGCATATTCCATTCAAATTTGTCGCAAAGTAAGGTGTTTCTTATGAAAACATGGTGATTCGGAAAAAAAATTGATTGACTTGAAACAAGTCAAGTGTTTTTCCTAATTTTACCAATTCAAAAATATAAAATAGCAAATTAAATTTTAACGGAAAATCAAAATGTCTGAGAATCTTTCCCCTAATCAAAAAGCTCTGCGCCGTTTGGTGCGCAACAAACCAGCCCTTTTCGGTTTGGTGGTCATTGCTGTGGCTGTTTTGGTGGCAATACTCGGCTATGCGATTTCACCCGACGCAACACCTGATGCGAATGACCAAATGCCTGCTGTGGCTTTGAAAAACCCTGGTTTCAAGGTTAAAATGTTGAAAATCAAAAAAAATAGAAATATTGAGCAGCCTAATTTGTTTTCAAAATTGCTGTTTGGCGCGCCTTCTGAATTTGATTTTGTTCCGATTAATAATTGGTCTTTTCAACAAGATCAACTGGATGGTTCAAAACACACCCCTCAGTATGCCGCAGCTTTTTTATATGAAAAATACGCTGGCGAAGACCCGACGACTGGGCAACTTATTAAAGGCGTTGTCAATACATTGCATCCTGTAAACATCGTTTATGCGGTCAATCCCGACAATGCAAAAATCACAATAGACAAAACATCATATCAATTTTTTGATTTAAAAAACAAAGCACAAAGTATTGATATTGAAGTAATTAAAAAACAAGTAAATGATCAGGTTTTTGAAAAAACTTTCTATCTTGGAACGGATAATTTTGGACGCGATACTTTGAGCCGTTTGATTCTCGGCGTACGCATTTCGCTTTTAGTCGGCTTGATAGCGGTCATTATTTCCTTGACGATAGGGATTTTACTCGGCGCATTGGCGGGTTATTTTGGCGGAAGGATTGACGATGTGATTATGTTAGTCATCAATACAGTTTGGTCAATACCAACGATTTTGCTTGTATTTGCCATTGTTTTAGCATTTGGGCGCGGCATCGGCATCATTTTTCTCGCCGTCGGTTTGACAATGTGGGTGGACGTGGCTCGATTGGTACGCGGACAAGTCATGTCGTTGAAACAAATACAATTTGTTGAAGCCGCTCAAAGTATGGGTTTTGGCACAAGCCGTATTTTGTTACGCCATATTTTGCCGAATATTTTAGGTCCAGTGATGGTTGTTGCCGCTTCGAATTTTGCGACAGCGATACTCATTGAGTCAGGTTTAAGTTATTTAGGATTCGGTATTCAGCCACCAACACCGAGTTGGGGAACGATGTTGAACGAAAATTATGGCTATGCCATAGGTGGAAAACCGATGCTCGCATTGATTCCTGCCGTAGCCATTATGTTGATGGTTTTGGCGTTTAACTTAGTCGGCAATGGTTTTCGAGATGCTTTAGATGTTAAAAGTAAAGAATGACCCCCTCAGTATTTTTAGAAATTATTAGTAGCCAATACGATACACATGTCAAAATTAGAAGAATGTGAACGCCAACTCTTCCTCAAACAGTTGCAGATAAACCGTTTGTTGGACATCACGCAAGCCATCAACAACAATGTGAAGGCTGAAGGCTTGTTTGATATGTACAAGTCATTTCTGTCATGGGAATTAGGCGTTCGGAAGTTAGCACTGTTTATTCCCGAATTAGGGGCATGGCATTGTGTCGTCCATGAAGGTATCGAAAAAGTAGATTTGGAGCATAATGGTATAAATAAGTTGTTGGCTTCATTTGGCAATACCTTAACGAAATTAGAGAACAATAAACACCCTTTGGCAAAGCATTTCGAGATGGTCATTCCCGTTTTTCACAAAGAAAAACCCATTGCATATGCCTTTATCGGGGGCTATGATGCGACCGATTTCAGCAAAGTACAGTTGATTACGACCATTACAAACATTACAGCCGTTGCTATCGAAAATAAACGTATGTTCAAACGTCAAATTGAGCAAGAACGCTTCAATCACGAAATGGCCCTTGCTGGAGAGATGCAGCGTTCGCTTGTGCCAGAAAAATTGCCTAAAAATGACATGTTTGAAGTCTCTGCGATTTACAAACCTCATTTTGGGGTCGGCGGCGATTATTTTGATTGTTTTAAATACCAAGAAGACCATTATATGTTCATTGTGGCAGATATTGCAGGTAAAGGATTGTCGGCAGCACTGCTTATGGCGAATTTCCAAGCCAACCTACATGCTATTGTTCGCAGAGCCGTAACGCCAGAGGAATTTATTAGACAACTCAATAAAGCTGTTTGGCGGGTCACCAAAAGTGAACGGTTTATCACCATGTTTGTCGCTGATTTTAATACCAAAACAGGTCGATTGCGCTACGTTAACGCAGGACACATGCCCCCGGTTTTGATAACAAAAGGCGAAACGCATCTGCTTAAAAAAGGCTGCTCAATTCTTGGTTTCTTTACAAGTCTTCCCTCCCTTGAAATTGGCGAAATCATTATTGACGAAGAAGCCTTGTTACTCATTTTTACAGATGGGATAACAGACATCCGCAACGCTGCTGGCGATGATTTTAATGAGGATTTGGTTATTCAGTTTACCGAAGACAACAAAAACCTTTCTGCCCGTCCTTTTAATGAAAAACTTATGGAACGCATTGACGCATTTAAAGGTGATGAAGGTTATCCTGACGATATCACCGTCTTGACTACTCAGTTTTTTAAGAAATAAAATTAATATTACCTAAAACTGTGACCTTTACTGAGGGGTGCTGTCTCCATGTTGTTCATTAAAAAAAATACTTTTTTAAACTCATCTAAATCTAAACAACAATGAAAAACGCTCTCAAAGCTCTTGCAATTTGTGCAATTTTCGCTTCTTGTTCTGAAGCACCTAAAGCGCCTGCGGTTATCGAATCTGCTGCTAACACTGTTTCTTCTGCGGCTGATTCAGTAGCTGCGGCTGGCGCAGCGGCGGTTAAAACTGGCGAAATGATGCAGAAAGCTGGTGAAAAAGTAGAAAAAGTTGGTACTGACGCGAAAAAAGCAGCTGAAAAGCACTAATATCATCAAGCGATGCTTATTCAAAAAATAAAACGGAGAGTCCGTTCTTTAAACACACGCTCCGTTTTATTTTCCTTTTAAAGACAAATTCAATGCAATAAATTGTGTCCTTCTATATTTGTTCGGTGGCAACTATGTTAAAATAGGTGCCATTTTTTTTTGCCTAAAACCCAACTAAACGGACGAGGTGGAACTGCCTTTTTTCTGTCGTTGCATCTTACCTTTTCTACCTGCTTTTACAAACAGAATAATAGCTCCAACAATGCAACCGATTCCTAATAATAAAACGATGACCGCTAAGGCTTCTTGATTGTTACAAGCTAAACCACAAGCCAGTGGCACAGAAAGAATGCCCAACACAATACCCAAAATGCCCAACCAAATCATGCCATTCTTAGACATCCCATCTGCATCTTTGCCCAATGTCGCTTGCCATTTCAGCATCACTTTTTCGTAATAATGTTGCCGTTTTATCTGTTTCATTTCCTTTTTGTCAACAGATACTGAGGGGGCATACACAATGGAATTAATCGTTTGTATAGCCGTTTCGCCTACTGCTTGATAGTGAAAAACGGCACTCCCGATAAACATATACAAGCCGAAAAGAGATGTGTACATGATACCAATAACCGCATAACGCACCCTAAAATAACGTTCAATCGTCAATTTTCCGTAAGAACGAAGGCGATCATATCGCCATTCAGCAAATTTGTAAACAGCAATGAGCCCGAACATAATACCCAGCATAAGCGAGGTGGGTATATTTTGAAGCAGCCCATAGCCGATTATTGTTCCGATACAGCCTTTGAGGATACCAAAGACAACGAGTAAGAATCGCGAGGCGAATACATGGCGACTTGCCCAATAAGAAAGTACTTTCATAGGTGAAGTGATGTTTAATTTGATTAAAAAAAAAACATTTTTTCATTATGTGTCGGATGAATGCGAGGTGGATTTGAGCTAAAGTTAAAAGGTTTTTTCCTTTTTTCACGATTCTTTCTTTAGAATTTCAATAAAAAATCCACCCCTCAGTACTATAACCTCTGACCCAACTTTTTTACCATCTCGTTCTTCCAACTTACAAAAGTACCGTTTTGAATCTGCCGCCGAGCTTCGCCGACCAGCCAAAGGAAAAACGCCAAATTGTGTAAGGTGGCAATTTGTCCTGCCAATAATTCACCGACATGAAACAGATGGCGCAAATAGGCTTTTGTATAAAAACGACTCGTCGGAGCAGCCCCCTCTGTATCGTCAATAAGTGTATGGTCGTTTGCCCATTTTAGGTTTTTCATGTTCATCAAACCATTGGCTGTATAAACCAAGCCATGACGCGCATTACGTGAAGGCAAAACGCAATCGAACATATCAATACCCAGTGCAATGTTTTCTAAAATATTGATAGGTGTGCCAACGCCCATGAGGTAACGCGGCTTGTCTTTGGGTAAGATTTGACACACCAAATCTGTCATCTCGTACATATCCTCTGCGGGTTCGCCAACCGACAAACCGCCAATCGCATTGCCTTGCTGGTTCTGTTCTGCAATAAATTCAGCCGATTTTACACGTAAATCCTTGAAAACAGAGCCTTGAACAATGGGAAACATGGCTTGACTGTATCCATACTGAGGGGGGGTATTGTCGCAATAAGTGATGCAACGTTTGAGCCAACGATGCGTCAAATCCATCGAATTTTTAGCATATTCGTAGGTGCAAGGGTAAGGCGGACATTCGTCAAAAGCCATGATGATGTCGCCACCGATGTCGTATTGAATTTCAATAGATTTTTCAGGCGAAAAGAAGTGTTTTGAGCCGTCAATATGCGAAGCAAACGTCACGCCTTCCTCCGTTATCTTCCGCCGATGCGCCAACGAATAAACTTGATAACCGCCAGAATCCGTCAAAATGGGACGTGACCAACCATTAAATTTGTGTAAACCGCCTGCCGTTTTCAGAATTTCCATACCTGGACGCAAGTACAAATGATAGGTATTGCCCAATATAACCTGTGCTTTTACATCGTTTTCAATCTCTTTTGTGTGAAGGCCTTTAACTGTTCCGAGCGTTCCGACAGGCATAAAAATCGGCGTTTCGATAACACCATGTTCTGTTTCAATCAATCCCGCTCGTGCATTTGATTGAGGGTCAATGTGTTGTAAAGTAAATGTCATGAAATCTTTTTTAAATTGATAGTGGATAATTGATAGTGGATAATGAACAGCTGTTCATTATCCACTATCAATTATCCACTATCAATTAGTATTTATTTATTCAATTCCGCCAAACTGATTTTACGGCGTTCGTTAATATAGTTTGTCGGTTCAAAAGAAATAGAACCTGCATTTTCAGCGATGATATAAAACTCAATGGCCGTGAATTTACCTTCTGGATTGACAACCGTACCAAAAACCTTGTCACCCGCTTCTCCATCATGACTTTTACCATCGTCAAACATTTGTTGTTCGATGAAGTTGTTCAATGACCCGACAGGGCGATACATCAGGCGCACCCGACGCGGGAAATTATCCACTTTGGCTTTCACATGAAAATCGCCTACCGATTTAGTCGTAAATTTTTGACGATTGGTGAAATTAATCGCTGACACTTGAGGCGGAATATTGAGCAAATCAGGGTATCTTTTAAGAAATTTAGCCCGTTTTGACATCAATTCAACAATGCCCGGAATCTTAGTCACTTTGCCTACGGTCTCCATGAGACTGCGTTGAAAATCTGCCAACTCATAAGGTTTTTCTTGAGAATTGATATAGTACGCTGTTATCAATGACTGCAAAGCTGTTGCTTTAGTTTGGTAAGCATTGTTTTCAAACCAATCTGCCAAAATTTGGCGAACGTGCGCAAAGTAAATTTTGCGATTATCTGGATCTTTTAACAAATGAGCAATCACTGGTCTCGACGCATTATCGGCATGGAGCAAAGGGTCGAGGGTTACCAAACCATCAAAATCGAGGTCACTCATGCCATTTGTGTTTTTAAAACTACCAAAAGCAAGGTTCAATTCTGTGGGTACAAAATTGAATTGCCCCGTAGCATCACGTATCAAATAATAGTTGCCGCTGTACTGTCCGGTGTAACTGTTCAAGTTCACAATGACGTTGTTAAACGCCAAAAACCATAAAGTACGGTCAATATTCAAGGCTTTTTCCACATTTTGCGGTTCGTCATGCAGTATTTTAGTCAATTCGATAAGGTCGTCCCAACCTTCTTTTGAGAGCATATCGAAGTTATGGAGATAACATTTTGCATTTTTTTCGTACTTCAATGCGCCAAAATTGGTGTGGTCGCAGTCATCTTGCACCCTCGTTCTGGTATCGGGCACACAACGGAAAGCAGGCAAAACGCCCCCCTCAGTACCCGCGAAGTTTTTTTGTATAAAAGTCTCATCCACGGCTTCAATGTTAACATAAACGCCTTTATTGAGGCTGTTGACCGTCAAATTGACATAATTTGCTTGTGGTGCAGGGATATAACGCCTTGCAATTTCATAACCCAATACTTCGCGTACCATAGACGGGTCACGCAAGGCTTGTGAAAGCGCTAAGGCTTTGTAGCCTTGATGGTTCTGTTTTTTATCAATCAAATTGAGTTTGAGCAACCATGGGTTACGTTTGCTACCAATTTGATGGGTATAGTTCTTGGCATAACTGACACCTACATTTTCGTAAGTTGTACCATCAATTTGCACTTTTGCAAGTGCCATTTCGTCGCCATTTACGCGGTTGGAGTCAAGGAGGTTCATCCAATTGGCTTTGTCAAAAGTGATGCGTACATCGTGGACATACGAGCCATCATATAAATCGCCCGACTTTTGAGCCATCATGTTTAAAGAAAAAAAAGAAAGGGCTGCCGAAAATAGTATTGTTATTTTTTTCATAATGTGTAAAGATTCAAATAGGCCATATTTTGGTTTGTAAATAATGGAAAATGAATAGTTGATAATAAATAATGGAAAATGAATAGTTGATACTCAACGTTTTAACGAATCTATTTATTTTTCATTCGCAATCTTTTAGACCTTCGCGGACTTCATCAACCTTCCACAGTTTCTCTTCGTTGCCCCATGAAGTGCTGATATAATTCATAATATTCGCTATTTCAAATTCCGTCATACCCTTAATACCAAGCATTTCTTGCGTGCCATAAGTCACTCCATTGACAACAATATTGCCTTTCAAGCCGATTTTTATGACGCAAGACAACTCGCTGCGATGTGTTGACAGATAGTCCGCTTTTGCCAAAGGCGGTACTAAACCTTTCAGTCCTTCGCCGTTTTCTTGATGACAATTGGCACACATGCGGGTGTAAAGTGTTTTGCCTTGTTTATAAACGTTGTCGTCGTTGCTACATTGGGTAAAAGCAAGGATGCCAACGATGGGCATTATAAAAATGAGTTTTTTCAAAATTGTAAATTTATGTGAATCAATGTTTTATCTGAACTGAATTCAAAAGAATGCGAAAGTTAGGCATGAAAAAGGGGTTACAAAGAGAATTTAGGGTTTGATTTTTATTTTTTTTGGGAATGTTCAGAAAAGTGTGTCACAAAGTAAAATAGTTTAAAAATAAATTGTTCAAAATTTTAAAAATGGACTATTCAACTTTTTTATTGGCTCGGAACGCCTTATCCACATTTCAATGCTTTGCCAAATTTAAAAAAAAATGCAATTTTTAAAATTTGGCAAAGTGTTGAAATTGTGGGTAAGGATTTTACCCCGACCTCTTTTTCAATTTTCCCCACACATGTTTTTCAAAATGCTCGCCAAATTTGTCTTTCAAATCATTGGCAATACTTTTCCAGTTGAAGACCTTTTTACTCCAGCCATCACTAATGCGTCGACCATTTTTCTCACACCTATTATATATGTGGGGCTGGTTATCGCCTTTATTTCTTGGCTAATTTACACTCCGAGCAAGGACTTTGACCCATCACAATGGTTAACAAATAGAGAAGAACGTTTTCATATGTCAGACGATATTATTTAAAGCAAAATGTTGATGGGTAAAGATACGAATCAAGTGAAACAGATTTTAGGAGAAGCAGCTTCGGGTAGCAATATATCTCAAAAAAGGACTTATGACATGGGTTCTGGCGGCGGATTTGGTTTTTTATTTCATCGTCTGAATTTGAAATTTGACGACAACGGTAAAGTAATTTCAGTGGAACATGAAACAATTAATGACTAAACAACAATGCAATAATAATGTTTTTTTGTCATTCTGAACGCAGTGAAAGAATCTAAATAATTCATTTTCAATTGTTTATTCAGATTCTTTCACTGCGTTCAGAATGACAAAAAGGGTTTTTAACCTTTTAATCTGCCTACCATAATCCCCGATTGTCCTTTATTCCGCAGCAAATAATCCACCAAAGGCACATCCGTCATGATGACTTGACGAAATTGCGAAGACGCATGAAGCATATACGCCCGTCCGTTTTGCCAAACGACGAGACCTGTGTGCGCCATATCCATACCGTCCATAACATTGGTGATACCGATGATGTCGCCGTCTTTGAGTTTTGATTCGATGTCAGCGACGCGTTCTTTTGGGATATACCATTTTTCGCGTTTGGTGATGGCTTCTTCGATGTTTTTAATGGTATTAAAAGTCGTTGGGTCAGCCATATTGCCGTATAAGGTATCGCGTTTGTAACTCATATAAAAAACAGCTTTGTTGAATATCTCGCCACCGATTTCTTTTGTTATATTTGTTAAAATGCCTCTTTTTTCATTTTCATACAGCCAATCACTGTAATAATGTAGGCGGGCAGCGTAGTCAATGGCACCGTTTCGATATCGGATATGAGTGATTTTATCTTTAAAAACATTGTACGAAGGTTTTGCACTCATCTGTGTTTCAACCAACGAAACCATTGATTCTACAAACGTTACGCAATCAAATTTTTTGAGATTGATGACCAGTACTTCTTTTCCAATCGGCTGCAAAACGACTGGACCATCGGGTTTTTTGCTACTTTCAACATTCGATTTTGGATAAGGATTGCCAATAAATGTCTTGCCCACAGCGACGACACCCTCCGCCATACTGAGGGGTCTCGGTATTTGCATTTTTGCGTTGAAAATGTCTTGATGCGTCTCTGCACGTGGTTTTGGCTTGGTGTATTCCTGTTTTTGAGCCAAACACGTTTGAACGGAAACAAGGCAGAAGAGTAGTAATTTGTAGATAATATTCATGTATAAAGCGATGATTGAGTGATTTTAAGTAACTTATTCAAGACAAAGGTAAATGTAAAACGCATCACAGCCAAACAATATTGAAATGAGTGTTGGCGAACTCTTTTACGAATCGCCTTCATTTTGTAAAATTAAAATACCTTTGACAAAAAGAACAACACAACTTTTAAGCAAAACACAATGGGCAAAAGGTTTTCACAACTCGTTTGGTTAGGACTTCTCCTTTTTTACATAATTTCATTTATCAAAATAGATTATTGGCGCAAGGCGGCTTATGGCGGCGATTCTTGGGGCTATTATGTGCATTTACCTGCGACATTTATATATCATGACATTGGCGATTATTCGAAATCGTTTGAAGCCGTCAAAAAATATGAAACGTCTTTGCCTGACCCAAAAGTGGATAAATATGGTGTGCGCCCTACGCCGATTGGCAAGTTTGCAGTCAAATATTCACATGGAATGGCTCTTTTGTTGTTGCCTTTTTTTGCGGTTGCACATCTGTTTTGCAGTCTTACATCTGTCTATCCTGCCGATGGTTTTAGTTTGCCTTATATGTTGGCGAATGGTTTGGCGGTGCTTTTTTATGTGTTTTTGGGTTTGATTTACTTGAAAAAGCTCTTAAATCGTTATTTTACTGAGGGGGTGGTTTGGACTATTATTTTGACATTGACGGTTGCAACCAACCTGTTTTATTTTTCTACTTATAACAGCATCATGTCTCATGCACCGCTTTTTGCGTGTTATTGTTTTTTGATGTATGCAACCGATTCGTTTTATCGAACGCCACAACGGAAATGGGCAATTTGGGTAGGCGTTACCTTTGGTTTGGTTGCTTTGATACGCATGAATGAATTGTATGCGGTTTTTATTCCTTTGTTTTGGGGTGTTGGTAGTTTGTCTGATTTGAAGGAAAGAGGCGTTTTTTTTAAGGAAAATTTTACGAAATATATTGTTTGGGCAGCTGTGCCTGTGTTTTTTATTTTTTTACCTCAATTATTGTATTGGCATTTTGTATCAGGTCAATGGATTTATAATGCTTATGTCGGCGAGACGTTTGATTTTTTGCATCCACATCTAAGAGAGGGATTGTTTGATTTCAAAAATGGCTGGATTCCGTGGACACCTGTTATGATTTTTGCGCTGTTTGGTTTGTTGCTATTGAGACGTTACGGACGTGCTGCTTTTTTACCGACTTTTTTGATATTGCCATTACACATTTACATCATTTATAGTTGGTGGTGTTTTTACTATGTCAATGGTTTGGGGTCACGTCCGATGGTTGAGATGTATCCTTTGTTGGCGTTTTCTTTGGGTTCGTTTTATACTTTTTTGCTGCGGTGGAAACGAGTGGGTAGTGTCTTAATTGTGTGTAGTTTATTGGTTTTCAGTGCGTTCAATATTTTTAAAACGTATCAAGAAAGAAAGGGTTTGATTTGGTCACAATTCAGCAATCGCTCTTTTTATTGGTCAATGTTGACAGCAACTGAATCAAGTCATGCTTCACTAGTTGCTTGGATAAGCAATGAATCAGAACCACGTAATGCTTTGAAAATCAAAGAGATAAGGGCGTTTGATTTTGAAGACTCAACGAAACAATATGTGACGGCGGCTGAAAAATTTGCTGGAAAATACAGTTTTGAAGCAAAAGATGCGGTTACAAACCTAATTGAGATACCCCTCAGTAAAAACGGGATTCAAACCAATGATTATATACGTGTACAACTTCAAAGCTTTTTTCATGAAAAGGATAGAGTCACCTATTTTAATGATATGACTTATATTCGAGTGGCTTTTTATGCAAAAGACAACACGCTCATCAGAGACCGTGATTTTCGTTTGCAGCCTTTTATCGGCAATACCGATTTTAATATTTGGACATCTGGGCAGTCGGAACATTGGGGTGCGGCTTTTTTCTTCACAAAAGTATCTTCGAGAGCTGATACTGAGGGGTACATGCAAGTGAGTGTTGTTAACAAAACCCAACGTCCTTTCTTTATAGATGATTTGAGGATTGAGTTGTGGCGTTGAACTTCTATTCCACGTGCATATCCATCAACTGCGTCCGATATTTAGAGAAAACGCTTGATTTTGAGATAAAACCAACATACAAATCGTTTTCGTCCACAACAGGCAAGTTCCAGGCTTCGGTTTTATCAAATTTTTTCATGGCATCGCTCATAGATTCATGGATGCGGACAACGCTCGGTGGGTCGTGCATCAAACGGCGAACGGTCAAGGTGTCGTAATGTATGGTTTGGAACATGACTTCGCGCACATCGTCGAGGGTGATAATGCCTTCCAGTTGTCCTTCTTTATTGATGACAGCAAAGATATTGCGGTGTGAACTTTTGATTATTTCTGTCAACTCACGCAAAGTAGCAGTTGGGAGAATGGTTTTTATATCGGTTTCGATGAGGTTAGACGTTTTCATAAGCAAGAGAATATTGCGGTCTTTGTCACGGCTCAAAACGTGTCCTTTGTCAATCATGCTGCGGACTTCAAGGGAATAAGGCTCGAAAGTGCGGACAAAAACATTGCTCAAGGTGGAAACAATCATCAATGGAATGATTAAATCATAACCGCCCGTCACTTCTGCAATCAAGAAAATGCCTGTCAAAGGGGCGTACATAACACCGCTTAATATGCCTGCCATGCCAACGATTGTGAAATTGGATTCAGGTAGATGTAATTCAAAAAGTTTATTAAAAAGCCTTGAAAAAGCAAATCCTAAATAAGTGCCGACGAATAGGGCCGGCGCGAAATTGCCGCCATTACCACCTGAAGACAAAGTGAAACTGGCAGCTATGGGCTTGACAAAGACAATTGCACCAATAAATGCAATAAGTAGCCATTCATTTTGGAGAGAATCGCTGAACAGTGAATTTTTTAAAATTTGCTCGGCATGACCATCTGCAATGGAGATGATGCTGGTATAACCTTCGCCAAAAAGGGATGGAAAAATATAGATAAACAAGGCTAAACCCAAGCCACCAACAATCGCTTTGCCCCAAATACTGAGGGGTAGCTTTTGGAACATTGCGCCGATGGCATGAGACACACGTATATAATACAGCGACACCATGCCGCAAACAAATGCCAAAAGCACATAGAATAAGATGTTGTGGTAGTTGAACGGCTCTTGAAGTTTGAAGATAAAAAGGGATTGTTCATTCAAAACGATTTTTGAAAACAAACCGCCACAAGCTGCCGCAATAATGAGTGGGATAAAGGAGGAAATGGTGACATCGGACAACAAAACTTCCATCGCAAACATAACACCTGCAATGGGCGCATTAAAAACCGCCGCAATACCTGCCGCCGCACCACAACCCAAAAACAAAGAACGGTCACGATAACCCAAGCGAAAATTGGTCGCAATATTTGACCCAACGGCTGAACCTGTAATGACAATCGGTGCTTCCAAACCTGCCGAACCGCCAAAACCGACGGTCAACGCACTTGTCACAATATGAGAATAGAGTTTATGCCGTTTGACGAGCGCCGATTTTTGAGCAATTTCGTAAAGTACATTTGAAACACCGCGCCCTAAATCGCCTTTTAGAACCTTTCTAACAAAATAAACAGTCAGCAAAATACCAATCAAAGGATAAAAAATCATATAAGGCGAGCTTTCATGCGAAATAGCATGATTGATAGACAATGATTTTTGAATCAAATGCACCAATGATTTCAGAACAACAGCCAATAAACCTGCTGATAAACCGACGATGATGGCTACCACGACTTCAAATTGACGGGCTGATAGACGTGTTTTGATGGATTTGAAAAGGGCAATTGCTTTTTGAATCATAATGTATAGGTTTTGGTTGGTTACCGTAGGAGGCTGTCTCAAAAGGCAACGTTAATATTTCGTAAACAGAATTTTATTTAGGAATTCGTTCAATCTTAGGAAGATTTTAAATCTTCCTAAGATTAGATGTTCAAAAACCTAATAATATTCTGTCTCTAAAAACGAATTTTTCCTTTTGATACAGCCTCCTTTTGGCATATCTTAACAATTTAATGCACCGCAAACGCTCAACGTTTGTCCTGACACATAACGGCTCATATCAGAAGCTAAAAAAACACAAGCATCTGCCACTTCCTCACCCGCGCCCATTCTGCCGAGTGGAATGCTTTTCATGAAGGCATCTTTGACTTCGGGTGTCAAAACTTGCGTCATTTCTGTTTCGATATAACCTGGTGCGATGGCGTTGCAACGGATATTGCGGTTGCCGTATTCTTTAGCAATAGACTTAGAAAAGCCAAAAATACCTGCTTTTGAAGCGGCATAGTTGGCTTGTCCTGCATTGCCGAACACGCCGACGACGCTTGACATATTGATAATCGAGCCACTGCGTTGTTTGAGCATTGGGCGCAAAGCGTGTTTTGTCATATTGAAAACAGACTTTAAATTGGTCTGAATCACATCGTCCCATTGTTGTTCGGTCATACGCAACATCAAGTTGTCACGTGTGATACCTGCGTTGTTGACGACCACGTCAAGACGACCAAAAGTTTTGACAACATCGCCAATCAAGGCTTCGGCTTGTGCAAAATTAGCGGCATCGGAACGATAGGCATGAACTTGTGCGCCTGTCGCAACCAATTCATCGACAATGGCTTGTGCTTTGGCACTTGAATTTTCAGAGACATAAGTGAAAGCGACAATCGCTCCTTGTTCTGCAAAACGGCGGACAATCGCTTCGCCGATACCGCGTGCGCCTCCTGTGACGAGTGCGACTTTATTTTCTAAAAGTTTCATATTTGATACTGGTTATTAGTTAAATCGTTATTTTTTAGAGAAAAAAGGCCTTTATACTGAGGGGGTCTTGCATGGGAAAACCATCACAATCGGAACTGGATAAGAGATACTTTGCAGTAAATTCATGCTTTGCAAAATACCTTTCAATGGCAAAATCTTTAATCGTCATTATCGTTTTGTTTGCGACACAGATATGTGTCTCTAAATTTTGGATTCGCGCAAAAATAGCATTTTAAGCACAATGAGTGATATTTTTTGAAAAAATGGGTGCTTAGAATTTTTAAAATTTGAAAATGTTGTAAATTGTGCCGTTCAGTCCGCCGAAGTTAAAGTTTTAAAAAAAATATACAATAATTCAATCAAAAAATATGAAAAAAACATTCTTGACACTCGTCCCCCTTTTGTTCGCCGTTATAGTGTTTGCGCAAAAAGAAGTTTCTGAAATGGCGAAAAGTGCCAATCCAGAACTGTCAATAGCTCAAAAAGCGACGATTGAGTGGGTAAAACTCTACGATTTGGCTTCTGACCAAGCAAAAGAAGCTTTGGCGATTCAAAAAACGAAATATCAAAATTTGGCAGATATTGAGCCTTTGAAAACGCAAGACCCGGATAAGTATGTTCAAAAACGCTTATCGAGTTTTGAAATCGCCAATACAGAATTTAGGAATTTGTTAGACGAGCGTCAATTGAGAATTTTCAAGCAAAAAGAAGCAGAACGCACCGCTAAATACGAAAACATCGTTTCTGCCATGAAAAAAACAGGCTACTCCGACGAGGACATCCGAGAAAAACTGATGGTCACAGAGTTTTAACCTACCAAAGCGATTAAAGCATTTTCGAAGACTTGGAATACTTTAATCGCTTATTTTTTTGCAAAAAAACAAATATAGTTTTCTATATGTTTTACTTTTGTGAAAGATTGCCAACCAAAAGCAAATTTTATGTTGTTTATATGTCAACTTAAAACGCTAAAAGTTGTTTTGAGAAAAAAACTAACCAATTATATTATCAAAACTTATGAATAACCGGAGGGAAAGGACACAGTACCCCCTCAGTACAAACGTAAAAGTATGGATCCATTAAAGGCAAAATTTAAAGAAAAAGCAGCCGCTTTGAGAACAGAGGTCAAAGCACTTTTGAAAGAACACGGCAATACAGTTATTGATTCGGTCACATTGAGCCAAGCGTATGGTGGTATGCGCGATATCAGTAGTATGATTTGGGAACCTTCATTGCTCGATGCACAAGAAGGTATCCGTTTTAGAGGTTTCAGTATTCCCGAATTGCAGGAAAAACTGCCTACTGGACGTGGCAAAGAACCACTTCCTGAAGGTTTGTTTTGGCTTATGCTTACAGGCGAAGTGCCAACAGAAGAAGAAGCCCTTTGGGTGACAAATGATTGGGAACGCCGTGCGAAAGTGCCACAACACGTTTTTGATACGCTTAATTCCTTGCCTGATGACACACACGCTATGACGATGTTTACTATCGGTATCATGGCATTGCAATCGAACAGTGTTTTTGTCAGTCGATATGAAGAAGGTATGCCTAAATCAGAATATTGGGATGCGACTTATGAGGATTCTATGAACCTCATCGCTTGTTTACCTGTCCTTGCGGCGGCTATTTATCGTCGTAAATATAAAGGTGGCGACATCATTGCGGCGAATACACGGTTGGATTGGGCAGCCAATTTTGCCCACATGTTAGGTTTTGAAGACGCTGATTTCAAAAACTTGATGCGTTTATATATGACGATTCACGCTGACCACGAAGGCGGCAACGCTTCGGCACATACGGTTCATTTGGTAGGCTCAACTTTGGCTGATTCTTACTTGGCATTTGCGGGTGGCATGAATTCCTTAGCCGGACCATTGCACGGTTTGGCAAATCAAGAAGTGATTAAATGGATCTTTGAAATGTTAGAGTCTTTGGGAACAACAAAACCAACCAACGAACAAATCGGTGATTATGTCCGCAAAACATTGTCCGAAGGTCGTGTTGTACCTGGTTATGGTCACGCCGTTTTGCGTAAGCCTGACCCACGTTTTACGGCTCAACAGACCTTTGCACAAAGGTATTGCCCTGATGCAGACCTTGTAAAAGTTGTTTGGCAAATATTTGAAACCGTACCGCCGATTCTCCAAAGTCTTGGAAAAGTGAAAAACCCTTGGCCCAATGTTGATGCCCATTCAGGTGCATTGTTGGTCAATTATGGCTTGAAAGAGTATGGTTTTTATACTGTTTTGTTCGGTGTTTCAAGGGCACTGGGCGTTTTGGCGGCAGGCTGTTGGTCACGTGCTTTGGGTTTCCCATTGGAACGTCCGAAGTCAATGACGACAGAATCGGTCAAAGAAATGCTGGCAGCGAAAGCGACGGCTTAATTTTGACATTTTGGAATAAAAATACTGAGGGGGTGCTTTTGAAAGAAAGTAGCCCCTTTTTAATAAACGTCGAGTTGATTTTAAATTTTTTGCCACAGGCTGTGGCAAAATTGAAGAATTGTATTTTATCCTTTTCCTATTGCTTTGAAAATCATAAAAGCTAAAAATTTGGCGGATGTTTTCCTACCGCTACCAATATCTCCCGCAGATTGACCAATCCAATTCTATTGAGTTTTAAACGCATGATTGTCGCTCTTCCGTTGGCGTTTTGCCTAACATTAAACTAAAATTTTCAGACCAGTGGAAATGGTCTGACCAGTTTTCTATTCTTGGATTGTAAAGAGGTACTAAATCACCTGTTAGTAAGTCAAAAACGTGTGTTGCATTAGATTTAAACAAGTTGCAACCCAAACAAGACCATGCAAGGTTCTCTAAATCATCAAGTCCTCCCTTAGAAATGGGTAAAATATGCTCGGCAGAAAATGGGTCATGTGAAAGGTTCGCTTGCATTTGGCAATATTCACAACAATCCGTAGCTCTTCCGCAAACAGCTTTTCGTAAACTTATTTTCATTTGGAGAGGTGTTTAATACCTAAATCTGTCATCACTTTTTCAATGGAAACATTGCGTAATTGTGCCAATTGAAGGACATAAGCCATACGTTTAGCATGAGCAATTTCTATTAAATCGTTCAATTGGATTAAGGTTTCACGTTCTTCATCTGTTATTTTATTCAATTTATAAAGCGTTCTCAATCTGTGGTATTCTTCCAAATCGTTCAGTTGAACATCCAATTGGCAGTGTGCCAAAAGTTCGGCTTCTGAAAGTGGTTTTTTCTTTTTTCTATCATTTGTTGACATACTTGTTGCTGTAAGCAACTGCGATATATAACGCTCCAATGGCATGCCTTCTCGTGTTGCACTTTCACGAAGTTGATATTCTGTTGTGACTGGAAGTTGAATTGTTAAAGACATTTTGATTTTATTTTTGAACAAAAATAAGGTTGCAATTTGTTTTAAATTATATATCAGTACGTTGCCATGCTTTTTGTCGTATGGTTTCAATGGACTGAGGATTGTCTTTCCATATACCAAATAAATCAGAAGGGTCTATTGATTTATCACCTTTGGAGATTTTTACATCTTTTTTATTGTTTTTTTTAGGCGTATGTGTGATAGCATCTGTTACAATTCGGATGCTATCTAATTTAAGTGAATTAAAAAAAAGAACAGTTTTTTCTAATTCACTTTGAGAAGATACTTCAACTGTTACTTTCATTTTGCTTTATTTTTGTACAAAAATAGGATTTTATATCGCTTGAAACAAATGTTCACAAAAAATCTTTTAATCGTCTATGTAAAGTTATGGCAAAGCCTTTTCGTCGTCTAAAAACCCTCATGCATCTACAAATTCCCTTTATGGCATAATTTTGACGTAACTTTTCAGTTTATAATGATATTTCCTAAACGAAATAAGCAACTTTAACGTTTGTAGAATATCTTTGATTTATGAATACAACATTTTTTAAAATCTGGTGGAATATGAAATTTAGAAACATCTTTCTCATGACGGTGCTTGTTAGCGGCGTTCTTATAGCAGCTTTTTGCCCGAAACCTGCTCCTGCCGACAGAGAAACGGCTTTGTTGCAGTCACTTATGACAGCTTTGAATCAATTGCATTTTAGTCCTCAAAATATGGACGATGAGTTTTCAAAAAAAGTATATACGCTTTATTTGAATCGTATTGATGCGGGTCGTCGGTTTTATACACAAGCTGATATTGATCAATTAAAGCCTTTTGATACACAAATTGATGACCAAACGAAGGCTTATGAATATACGTTTTTCAATAAATCTGTTGAATTATTAGATGCCCACATGGCAAAAGTAGAAGGCTTTTACAATGAAGTCATTACCATGCCTATTGATTTTTCAGTCAATGAAAAAATCGAAATGGATGGTGACAAAAAGCCTTATGCCAAAAACGATGCAGAGTTGAAAGACCTTTGGCGCAAAATGATTAAATATGAAGTTATGACGCGTTTGACCAATAAACTCGAAGAAAAAGAGAAAGGAAAGGCGGATTTTAAAGACAAATCGGACGACGAATTGAAAAAAGCGGCTTTGACGGAGACGACAAAGCAGTATAACGACTATTTCAAACGCTTGAAAAAATTGAAGCGGATGGATAGATTGTCTATTTATCTCAACTCAATTGCCAATGTTTTTGACCCACATACAGAGTATTTTGAGCCTATTGAAAAACAAAATTTTGATATTCGTATGTCAGGTCGTCTCATTGGAATCGGTGCGCGTTTGCAAACGGATTCAGAGACAGATTTTACTAAAATTTCAGATGTCATGATTGGCGGTCCTGCTTGGAAACAAGGCGAACTCAAAGACGGCGACATCATTATGAAAGTCGCACAAGGCGATCAAGAACCTGTTGGTATAAGCGGTATGGACATCAACGAAGTGGTTTCCATGATTCGAGGTAAAGAAAACACCGAAGTTCGTTTAACTGTAAAAGCAAAAGCCGATGGTAAAACTAAGGTTATCGCTATCATTCGTGAAGAAGTGATTGTTGACGAAGGTTTTGTCAAATCGTTGATTATTCAAGAAAATCAAGAAGCGGATAAAATTGGCTATATCAAATTGCCGACTTTTTATGCCGATTTTGAAAACGATAATGGACATCAATCTTGCGAAGATGTAGCGGTTGAAGTAGAAAAACTGAAAAAAGCGGGTGTCAAAGGTATTGTCATTGACTTACGCAACAATGGCGGTGGTTCGCTCCGTGATGTTGTCAAAATGTCAGGTTTGTTCGTCGAGCAAGGACCCATTGTTCAAGTCAAAGGACGTTATGACCGCCCCGATGTATTGAGCGATACCGACCCCTCAGTACAATACGCTGGTCCACTCGTTATTATGGTCAATGAGTTCTCCGCTTCGGCTTCTGAAATCATGGCAGCCGCTTTACAAGATTATGGACGGGCGATTATCGTTGGTACACCGACGTATGGTAAAGGCACTGTTCAACGCTTTTTCGACCTCGACCGTGCCTACAGAGGCGGTGGTGGCAGTATTGCAAGCAACGGTGGAATGGGCGGAGCTGAAACAGGTCTCGGTAATGTTAAAGTAACGATTCAGAAATTCTTCCGTGTCAATGGTGGTTCAACACAATTAAAAGGTGTCACACCTGATATTATTCTACCAGATAACTATATGGAAGTACCTATGGGTGAAAGAGACAACGAGCATCCAATGCCGTGGACTTCAATCAACCCTGTTAAGTACAGCCAAAATGTGGTAGATTTGAAAAAACTACCGACTATCAAGTCATATAGTGAAAAACGTGTGGCGGCTAATCCGACTTTTGTAGCCGTTTTGGGCAATGCTAAGCGTATGAAAACACAGCGTGACAATACGGAATATTCACTCAATTTAGCGCAATTCCGCACTTATGAAGCCAAACAAGATGAATTGGTGGATGCTTATAAAAAAGCAATCAAACCCATTGGCGGCTTCATGTCAGATAATATCGCAGAAGATTTAGCGGCTTTACAAGCATCAAACGACACATCGAAAGTCATTAGAAATAATGAGTGGAAAAAAGATGTATTAAAAGATGCGCAACTATATGAAACATTATTAATCATGCGTGATATGATTCAAAATGCTACTTTTAAAACAGTAGCCGTTGAGCCTAAAAGAAATTGATTATCAATGGTTTAAGGAATGATGAATGATAAATAATGAATTTGTAAACGTTGATTTTCAACAATATTGCAAGGTAAAGTTTGGTATTTTATTTTTTCATAATTCCTTAGTATAAAAAGAAAAGCCTTTCCAACAACCATTTACGTTGGAAAGGCTTTTGTTTTTCCCTATTCATGCTAAAACCCTTTTAAATTTCCGTTGTTTTACACTCGAATTGGTTCATTTAACTTATCAGTTCTATTCATCATTCATCATTCATCATTATTTATGACTGCTTACATTTTGACCATCGGCGACGAAATTCTTATCGGTCAAATCACAGATACCAACTCCAGTTGGATGGCACAACAACTCAATTTTCAAGGCATTCGCATCGTTGGCAAAACATCGGTTGGCGATGTCCACGAAGATATTGTTGAAGCCGTGCGTTATGCCCTTTCAAAAGCAGACCTTGTTTTATTGACAGGTGGACTCGGTGCCACAAAAGACGATATTACCAAAAAAGCCTTAGCTGATTTCTTCAAAGTACCCATGATTTTTCACGACGAAACTTTCCAACGCATGACTTATTTTTTTAACAAAATAAATCGCACAGTTTCTGAAATGAACAAAAATGGCTGTTTTATGCCTGAAAATGCTTTGATTTTAAACAATGACAAAGGATTAGCGCCTGCGATGTGGTTTAATACTGTTGAGGAACGAAATCCCGATTCTTTCGGGAAGGGGTCTAAGGTTGTTGTTTCTATGCCTGGCGTTCCCTACGAAATGCAACATTTAATGAGCGACCGTGTGTTGCCACGTTTGCGTTCTTCTTTCCCAATTTCGCCAATTGTTCATAGAACATTGTTGACCGCAGGTGAAGGCGAGACTTCTTTGGCAGAAAAACTAAGTGATTTTGAAGACACTTTGCCTGAAAATATCAAATTAGCTTACCTACCATCACTCGGAACGGTGCGTTTGCGTTTGACGGCAAGAGGTGAAAACGAAGCCGTTTTGAACAAAGAATTAGACCATTACAAAGCAGAATTAGAAAAAGTTGTAGGCTATGCCGTTGCGGGTTATGATGACGATACGATGCCTGTTGCGATAGGGCGCATGTTGACAAAACAAGGTTTGACTTTAGGCATTGCAGAGAGTTGTACAGGCGGTTATTTGTCGCATTTGATGACAACGGTTTCGGGCAGTTCTGCCTATTTTGAGGGCAGTGTCATCGTTTATTCCTACGATTTGAAGGTGAAATTGCTCGATGTCTCAAAATATATGCTCGATACTGAGGGGGCTGTTAGTGAACAATGTGTCAAAGAAATGGTCGCAGGAACGCTCGATGCGCTCAATGTGGACGTTGCGATTGCCGTTTCAGGTATTGCGGGACCCAGTGGCGGTACACCTGAAAAACCAGTTGGAACAGTTTGGGTTGCGGTCGGCAATAGGGACGAAACCATTACGTATAAAATCGGTTTAGATAGAGGACGATTGAAAAATATTGAATACGCTGCCAATACAGCTTTAAACTTGCTGCGAAAATTTTTGCTGCAAAATGTAAAAGCCGTAGAAAAGGCGTAATTTTGCCAAAATATTGTTTGGATACTGAGGGGGTCGTTTTTTTAATTCCCTGATTATCAACCAAATACAAACCATAATTAATTTTTAAAAATTTATTAAAATGGCAAAAGTCGAACTCGTAATGCCCAAATTGGGTGAAAGCATCATGGAAGCAACCATTCTCGGTTGGAAAAAAAATGTCGGAGACCGCGTCGAACAAGACGAAACGATATTGGACATTGCCACCGACAAGGTGGATTCCGAAGTGCCTTCGCCTGTCAGCGGCATTATTACCGAAATACTTTTCAAGGAAAACGATGTTGTGCCAATTGGCTCTGTCATCGCCTATATTTCTACGGAAGCCAATGCGGAAGTAGAGCCATCATCAAGCACTTTTTTACCGCCAGCAGTCACACAACAAGCAACGTCGAATGGTATGCATGATAAAAATGTTGAAACTGTTGCGAAAGCAACTCCTGTGGTAGTAGAAAATAAACCATTAACAACATCGCATGGCGACCGCTTTTACTCGCCTTTGGTCAAAACAATTGCGAAACAAGAAGGTATCAGCACCGTCGAATTGGAAACGATTGCAGGCAGTGGTAGCAGCGGACGTGTGACAAAAGCCGATATTTTAGGTTTTGTTGAACAGAAAAAAGAAGTAAAACCTATTGCAAATCCGGCGCCCAAAGAAGACATCGTTTTACCATTGCCTAAAACAGCACCTGCGGCACCGACTTATGCTGTTTCAGACAATGTTGAAATCATTGAAATGGACAGAATGAGACGTTTGATTGCCGACCACATGATTATGTCAAAACGGGTCGCACCTCACGTCACCTCTTTTGTCGAAGCCGATGTGACGAATTTGGTCAATTGGAGAAACCGCGTAAAGGGCGATTTTCAAAGCAAATATGGAGAAAATATTACTTTTACCCCCATTTTTATTGAAGCCATCTGCCATGCACTTCGAGAATTTCCGATGGTCAATTCAAGTGTCAATGAAAGTCAAATCATTGTTAAAAAGGATTTGAACATTGGTTTAGCAACGGCGTTGCCTTCGGGTCACCTTATTGTCCCCGTCATTAAAAATGCGGATAGAATGAACCTCGTCGGTTTATCACAATCTGTTAACGATTTGGCAACGCGTGCCCGTACTCAAAAACTTAAACCCGACGACACTCAAGGGGGCACTTTTACACTCACAAATGTAGGCGGTTTTGGCAATATGATGGGAACACCTATCATCAATCAGCCCCAAGTCGCTATCCTCGCAACAGGTACGATTAAAAAAAGACCACACGTCATGGAAACTGAATTTGGCGATGTCATTGCCATCCGGCAGATTATGTACCTCTCCATGAGTTACGACCACCGCATCGTTGACGGTGCTATGGGCGGTGTTTTCCTAAGACGTGTCGCTGATTTATTAGAACAATTTGATGTAAACAGAACGGTTTAGTTGATAATGGATAGTGAATAGTGGATAGTGGATAATGTAAGAATTATCCATTATCCACTATCCATTATCCATTATCCACTATCCATTATCCATTAAAAAATTATGGAAGATTGGGAATTTGATTTTGAATGGTTGAAAGTCCGACACAGCGTCAAAGACGCTTTGAAACATGACGCATTGCCCGACCTCAACGTTGTGTTGCTGATGATAGGCATACAAGAGTTGGGTTTTTGGAAAAAAGGTTGGACAAAAGAAGAAAAACAGGACTTGATGCACATCGCCGTCTGTCGTTTGTTGAGTTATGATGGTTATTATGAATTTGTCGGCTTAGATACTGAGGGGTGGCCTCATTATACTTTGACACAAAAAATCATGGTTAAAGGGCAAGGTGAACAGGAGCATTTGTTGAAGGAAAAAGCGATTTTTTATTTTAAACAGTTGGAAACGGAACGTGCCGCGTCTTAGATATAATGAAAAATAAATTGACAGACTTGAATTTGCAAAACACTTGAAAATCAACGTTTTGCAAATTCATCATTCATCATTTATCATTCATCATTTTTTCAAAATTGTTTTTTTTGAAAAAAGAAGTCTTTACAAAGCATCAAAAAAGAAATAAGCATTTACCTTTGCGAAAATTTTTAAAAACGTTTAAGTAAAATAATATGAATTTCGTTGTTAAACATCATCACCATCACTTTATTAACTTGCCTTTGGGCGACAGGTGATGCCGTTGTTTTAAAACGATTTTATTTATTCGATAAAACAAACGAGGCTTGCCAGTTGACCGACTGCAAGCCTCGTTTGTTATTGGTTATTTGGTTAGGTTATTTGTTTTCGATTTACTAATAACCAATCCCTAATAACCAAATAACGAATATCGAATATCTAATTAATTATCAAACAATTATAGATTATGAAACGCCTACGCATCGCCGTTCAAAAATCAGGTCGGCTCTCTGAAACCTCACTCGAACTCTTGAAAGAGTGTGGTATTGATGTCAAAAATGGCAGGGCGCAGCTCGTTGCTTCTGCATCAAATTTTCCTTTAGATATCCTCTATCTACGGGACGACGATATCCCACAATATGTCGAAGACGGTGTTGCCGACTTAGGGATTTTGGGTGAAAATGTGGTCATCGAAAGCCGTGCTCAAATTGACATCATCAAAAGACTTAATTTCAGTCGTTGCCGCTTGTCTTTGGCTGTACCTAAATCTTTGGAATACAACGGTTTATCGTATTTTCAAGATAGAAAAGTCGCAACGTCTTACCCCAATATCCTCGACGATTATTTGTCTACAAACGGTATCACGTCAGAGGTTCACGTCATCAGCGGTTCAGTTGAAATTGCACCTAACATTGGTTTAGCCGATGCTATTTGCGACATTGTTTCGTCTGGTTCAACCCTTTTGAGCAATGGTTTGAAGGAAGTTGAAACGATTATGAAATCGGAAGCTGTTTTGGTGAGTCGTAAAGGTTTGGATTCTGAGGGGGCAGCTATTTTACAAAAGTTGCTGTTTCGTTTGGAGTCTGTTATGGCTGCAAAATCAAGCAAATATGTCATTATGAATGCGCCAAACGAAGCCATCGAAACCATTGTCAGCGTTTTACCGGGCATGAAAAGCCCAACTGTAGTGCCTTTGGCAGCTCCGGGTTGGTCAGCAATTCATTCAGTTTTAAGTGAAGAAAAATTTTGGGATATCATTGACGATTTGAAAAAAGCAGGTGCACAAGGCATTTTGGTCGTTCCTATTGAAAAAATGATAATTTAAAAATGAAAATATATAAACTCCTCAATCCGTCCGATTATTCGGATATTTTGAAACGTCCGACAATGGACACGACGACTTTGTATAATTCTGTCAGAGCGATTTTGAAAGACATCAAGCAAAATGGTGAAGTCGCTGTCAAAAAGTATATTGAGAAATTTGATTACCTCATTCTCGATGAATTAAAGGTTTCAGAAGAGGAATTTGCGGCTGCCGAAAAAAGTTTAGACGAGGATTTGAAAATGGCTATTCTGACAGCTAAAAAGAATATTGAGCGTTTTCACCAACGTCAAACATCGGACGTTGAGGTCATCGAAACCATGCCAGGGATTCGTTGCTGGCGCAAATCCGTAGGTATTGACCGAGTGGGTTTGTACATTCCAGGCGGAACAGCACCTTTGTTTTCAACTGTTTTGATGTTGGGTGTTCCTGCACAAATTGCGGGTTGTCAACAAGTTGTGTTGTGCAGCCCCCCCTCAGTAATAAATGCAAAAACGGGTGAAAAAGAAATTCACCCTGCCGTTTTGTTTGCAGCAAAGGCTTGTGGCATTACGGAAGTTTTCAAATTGGGCGGCGTTCAAGCGATAGGCGCTATGGCTTATGGTGCGGGTTCTGTGCCAGAGGTTTGGAAAATTTTCGGACCAGGCAATCAATATGTTACAGCTGCCAAACAACTCATCAATACTGAGGGGATAGCCATTGATATGCCAGCAGGACCAAGCGAGGTTTTGGTCATTGCCGACGAAACTGCAAACCCTGATTTTGTCGCTGCCGACTTGTTGTCGCAAGCCGAACATGGTGTTGACAGCCAAGTTGTCCTTTTAGCATTTTCAGAAGAATTTATAAAGAGCGTTTTAGAAAGCATTGATAATCAATTACTTGACTTACCAAGAGCTGATTTAGCAAAAGAGGCCTTGAAAAATTCTATTGCCATAGTCGTAGAAGATGCCGAAGAAGCGATGCAGATTTCAAACTATTACGCGCCCGAACATTTGATTATTCAAACCGATAATGCCGACGAATTAAGCGGAAAAGTGATTAATGCAGGTTCTGTTTTCATCGGTCATTGGTCGCCCGAATCGGTAGGGGATTATGCCTCTGGTACGAATCATACATTGCCGACAAATGGCTATGCACGAGCGTATTCAGGTGTATCGGTTGATAGTTTTGTGAAAAAAATTACTTTTCAACGCTTAGATGCACAGGGGGTCAAAAACATCGCTCATACGGTGGTGACAATGGCAGAAGCAGAGCAGTTAGACGCTCATGCACGCGCTGTGACGATTCGGTTAGAATATGTTTTAGAGTAAAATATAGTTTTTTATTGCAATAAAATTCATGCTAAATCAATGAATATCAAACAATTAGTCCGTCCTAATATTGCTAAAATGAAAGCCTACTCATCGGCACGTGATGAGTTCAAGGGGGCGGCTTCGGTCTTTTTAGATGCCAACGAAAACCCATTCGACAACGATGGCTTGAACCGCTATCCTGACCCTTTGGCTATGGCTGTAAAAAATGAAATTGCTAAAATCAAGGACGTTACGACAGAAAATATTTTTTTGGGCAACGGTTCTGATGAAGTGATTGATGTCCTTATTCGCATTTTTTGCCAGCCACGTGAGGACAACGTCATTACTTTGCCACCGACTTATGGCATGTATCAAGTTTCGGCAGATACGGCTGATGTCGAGGTGCGGATGGTGAATTTGACCCCTGATTTTCAACCCAATATCGAAGAAATAGGGAGGGGTGCTGATGAACATTCAAAAATTCTGTTTATTTGCAGTCCAAACAATCCGACAGCGAACAGCATCGAGTCCAGCAAAATATTGAATTTGCTCAATGCGTTCAATGGCATCGTCGTGGTTGACGAAGCGTATATTGACTTTTCGGCGCAACAAAGTTGTATTGAATGGTTGGAAACGTTCCCGAATTTGGTTGTTATGCAGACTTTTTCAAAGGCTTGGGGCATGGCGGGCATTCGGTTGGGTATGGCATTCGCTTCAAAAGAGATTATTGATTTGATGAATAAAGTGAAACCACCTTATAATGTCAATGCCTTGACGCAACGGGCGGCTCTTGATTTGTTGAAAAATAAAGCGGCTAAAAAGGATGCGGCTGTTAAAGAAATCCTTGCGGAACGTGAAAAAATGGCGTCTATACTGAGGGGGTATGAATTTGTTGAAAAAGTGTTTCCAAGCGATGCCAATTTTCTTTTGGTCAAAATACCAAGACCGAATGAGATGTATCAATGGCTTTTGGCACATGGCATTGTCGTTAGAAATAGAGCAAATGTAACACTCTGCGAAGGATGTTTGCGTATAACAATTGGTACGCCAGAAGAAAATGCCGTGTTATTAAAAGCGTTTAAAGAATCGCAGTTTTTGATTGCTTAATGATGTGTTGATTCTATGAATCAAGCTAAAAAGATAAAAATCAGTCAGTTATAAATATGTAGTCGCTAACACGACATTCAACGAGTTCAGACCCAATGTCGCTTTAGCGACAACATATTTATAACCCGACATTTACCGAGCGTCCCTTTGATTCGTAGAATCAACACCTACTACAACTAATTAATTGTGAATAATTTATAAAATTAAATAAAAATAATGGAAAACCTAAAAAATGTCATCGAAACAGCGTGGGAAAACCGTGCACTTTTGAAAGAAGCCGATACACAAGCGGCAATCAGAGAACTCATCGAACTACTCGATAAAGGCGCAGTACGTGTTGCTGAACCCGACGGCGAAGGCGGTTGGAAGGTCAACGATTGGGTAAAAAAAGGAGTCATTCTTTACTTCCCAATTCAAAAAATGGAGACAATTGAAGTCGGTCCATTTGAATTTCACGACAAAATTGCCTTGAAACGCGATTATGCGAAGCAAGGCGTACGGGTTGTCCCTCACGCGATTGCTCGTTATGGTTCTTACCTCGAATCAGGTGTTATTATGATGCCGAGTTATGTGAACATTGGTGCGTATGTTGGTAGCGGCACAATGGTGGATACGTGGGCAACGGTTGGCTCATGTGCGCAAGTCGGTAAAAATGTGCATTTAAGCGGTGGCGTTGGCTTAGGCGGTGTTCTCGAACCCGTTCAAGCATCTCCGACGATTATCGAAGACGATTGTTTTATCGGCTCACGTTGTATCGTTGTTGAAGGTGTGCGTGTTGAGCGCGAATGTGTTTTGGGTGCAAATGTTGTTTTGACGCAATCAACACACATTATTGATGTAACAGGTTCAGAACCAGTGATTTATAGAGGTCGTGTGCCCGCAGGTTCGGTTGTTATTCCAGGCACTTACGAGAAGGAGTTTCCAGCAGGAAAATACCAAGTCGCTTGTGCATTGATTATCGGCAAACGGAAACCGAGTACAGATAAAAAAGTGTCTTTGAACGATGCTTTGCGTGATTTTAGCGTAGCAGTTTGATACACAATGAGTTGTAAATTATGTTCATAAGTATCGGATATTTTTAAAATATCCGATACTTTTTAGTGCTAATTAATCTCAAATGTATAACATTGAGTAATGTTTGTAACTATCTTAAAACCAATGTTTTACCAACGTATAAGCCTTCTAACTAACCAACGAACAAACCAAGAATGTCATCTATCAAAGCCATCATCATAGACGATGAACCTAAAAACAGAGAACTTTTAGAATTAATGCTCGCCGAATATTGCCCAACTGTCCGTATCGTTGGTCAAACGGCGACGATTACTGAGGGGGTACGGCTGTGCAAAAGCCAGAAGCCCGATGTTGTTTTTTTAGATATTCGTCTGTCACGTGGTGATGAAGGGTTTGATTTTTTTAATCATTTTAATCCCGTAAAAACCGATTTTGAGATTGTTTTCGTAACGGCACGTGAAGAGTATGTGTTTCGCGCTTACAACCAAACCTTTGCGATTGGCTATATCTTGAAGCCTATTGACCCTGACGAACTCACCCATATCGTCTTCAAAGTAAAACAAAAATTGCTGCGGCAACGTCAAACTGATAAAATGATTGACGACACCTATCAAGCCAATGATGTCATGTTTATTTTCATAAAAGACGAAACTGTCCGCCTTCGTTTAGTTGATGGGCGGGACAAAATTGCCCGTTTAAATTCACTCGAAGACTACGAACAATATACACCCTTTGTCCGCTCCAATCGACAATATGTCATTAATCTAAGTTTTGTCAACAAAATAACAGACATTGATGAGCATGGCGAAAGACTGCGGGGCGCAATAGCAGTCTTATTCAATGGCGACGAAATCTCTATTTCTGTCAGCAGAAAATCCAATGTTATTCGAGCTTTTGAGCAGTTTATTGCTTAAAAAAGATTTCAACACACATTCACCGCAAAAATTACACATTCACTGAATATTTGCATCTACCTAAAAAGATAATGCAACATCTTTGTCGCGCATTATAATAGATAAAGCATTGCCGCCCCCAAAAAACTTCATGTGTATTTAATTCCCACAAAGTATTTGTAAAGTTTTATTTGAGCTTTTTAGGTGATGCACCGTGTTTTTCATTTTTGAAAAAAGAAACACATCATTATGATCAACCCTGTCTAATCCACTAATCCAAAATCTGCGACGGTGGTCTCTTAATTGAGCCACCGTCGCTTATTTTTAGCCAATCCTTGTCGTATTCTCATCAGAACAACGCATTTTTGCATTTTATCAATTACTCATAAAGTATAAAACTGCTAATTGCAATATGTTTATTTCAGAAACCATCATTGATAACGTCGTCACTGCCCTCGAAGAAGCCGATTTCGAACAAGAAATCATCGATTTTACAGAGGAATATCCTGTTTTGATTGAATATTGGGGCGCAGAAGACTTCACTCTCCTCACACAAGATGAGCGAGAACTCATGCTCTATCTATTATTGGTCTTGACAAAATCTGTTGAGCAAGTCAAAGGCGCATTGCCCCCCCTCAGTGATGAAGACCTTGAAAATGCCGAAGAACGCAATTGGGAACGGCTCGAAACGGTCACTTCTAAGCTATTCCGTGACCGCATGGATGTTTTTTTTAACGACTATCCGCAAGAAGATTTGCTCGCTTTTGTTGAAGACAACCTTGTTGAAGACGAGGACAGCGTGGTGACAAAAGAAGGACGTGAGCCAATGTTTGTAGCATTGAAATCAGTAATTGATGTTTTAACAAATGTGTAAATATTTAAAAACCAAAGTAATGAAAGTTTCATTATTTAAAATATTACTTGTTTTACCTTTTTTTGCATCTTGCCAAACACTTAGCTTGCGGGTTGTTTGCTCATTGCCGACGGAGGTAAAAGAAAGTTCAGGTTTGGTAGCTGAATCGCCGAATGTCTTTTGGACACACAATGATTCTGGTGATAAAGCACGTCTCTATCAATTCGATTCCACAGGCGTTTTGAGACGAACCATTGTTGTTAAAGATGCGGACAATGTGGATTGGGAAGACATTTCCTTAGATGCGGCAAAACGAAATTTTTATGTTGGCGACTTCGGCAACAACAGCCAAAATCGTAGAGATTTAGCGATTTACAAAATAGCGATTCCGCAACCCGTCACGTCTTTATTTCCAAAAGATACCGTCACAGCTGAAAAAATTGCTTTTACTTATGAAGACCAACCTGCTTTTCCGCCTGTGGACTCCTCAAAATACTACGATGCAGAAGCTTTGATTGCAACGACTGACTCCATTTATATATTCACAAAAGACTTTGATGTTACACCTTACAAGGGTAAAACACGTATATATCGAGTGCCAACACAAGCGGGAACTTACGTGGCTAAGCTCGTTCAGGTTTGGGAAACAGACGGTTCGTGGAAGTATAATGGCGCAATTACAAGTGCGGCATTGGGTTTGGATAACAAAATGTTGCTCATGTCTTACCAAAAACTATGGGTTTTTACGAATTATCCGAATCGTCAATTTTGGCTCGGCAACAAAAAAGAACTGACTTTTGGACTGTCTCAATTTGCTCAACGCGAAGGAATTGCCATTGCGCCGTGGGACAATTGTACGGTTTATATTACCTCTGAATTGAATGCCAGTATTGGCGGCGGCAACCTTTCTACTTTCAATGTTTGCAATATTTTGTCAAAAACCAAAGAAGTGAAGCCATCAAAAACCTCGATGCGCATTTCACCGACCCCCTCAGTATCGGACGTAAATGTGGCTTTTGTAGGCGATTCTTTTGAAAAAGGGATGTTGAAAGTTTACAATGCCAACGGTTCTGAAATTTCACAGAGAAAAATAACCTCAGGCGAAACGCAGATTTCTCTCGAAAGCACCGTATTTCCGTCCGCAGGGTTTTACTTTTGCAAACTTTTTTCCGCCGAAGGTGACCCCCTCAGTATGGAAAAGATTTTTATTACAAAATAATTATTAAGTGAAAAACTAAAAGTGAAAAGTGAAAAATTGGAACGCACAAGTACCGATAAAACATATTTTCACGACGGTATTTTCACTTTTCACTTTTCATTTTTCACTTAAATTATGATTTTTACAGATAAACGAATTTTAGAAAGTATCGAAAACGGCAACATCGTCATTGAACCATACCGCCCCGATTGTCTCGGCACAAACAGCTACGACGTGCATCTTGGTAAATATTTGGCAACCTACAAAGACGCTGAATTAGATGCTAAAAAGCACAATACCATTGAACATTTTGAAATTCCAGAAGAAGGTTTTGTCTTGCAGCCAGGTCGTTTGTACCTCGGTGTGACGGAGGAATATACGGAAACACATAATTCTGTACCATTTTTAGAAGGAAAATCAAGCACAGGACGCTTGGGCATTGACATTCACGCCACCGCAGGCAAGGGTGATGTTGGTTTTTGTAACCATTGGACTTTGGAAATTTCTGTCGCTATGCCTGTCCGCATTTATGGAGGTATGCCGATCGGGCAGTTGATTTATTTCGTCGTTGACGGTGACATTGAGACTTTTTACAATAGAAAACCCAATGCGAAGTACAATCAGCGTTCAGACCGCCCTGTGGAAAGTATGATGTGGAAGAATAAGTTTTAATGGTGAATGGTGAATTATTCACCATTCACCATTAAATTATTCACCATTCACCATTCACCATTCACCATTCACCATTCACCATTCACCATTCCTAAATGAAAGTCGTTATTTTCGCAGGTGGCCTCGACACACGCCTCATGGAGGAAACAGAAGCCCCACCAAAACCGATGGTTGAAAAGAGCATATAAAAACAAAATATGTACAACGCCCTAATAACAAAAGAAAAGAAAATTGCCGTCATTGGTTTAGGCTATGTCGGTTTACCGATAGCCTTAGAATTTGCGAAACATTTTAGCGTCATTGGTTTTGATATCAGTGAACACCGTTTAGAATTGATGCGGCAAGGTATTGACCCCTCAAAGGAATTAGAACCAGAAGCTTTTGAGAATACGGATATCACATTTACAAATGACCTCGATATACTGAGGGGCGCACATTTTTTTGTCGTCGCTGTGCCAACAGATATTGATGAACACAAAGTACCCAATCTGACTCCCTTAAAGAGAGCCTCTGAAACGGTTGGAAAAGTAATAAAGAATGGAGACTATGTGGTCTATGAATCAACGGTCTATCCTGGCTGTACAGAAGAAGATTGTATCCCAATAGTAGAACAAATAAGCGGTCTAAAAGCACTAAACACAGACAATTCATCATTCATCGCTCATCATTCATCATTCAGATACGGTTATTCGCCTGAAAGGATAAATCCGGGTGATAAAGAACGGACATTAACCAAAATCCTAAAAATTGTATCGGGTAGTGATGCAGAAGCTTTAGAAGAAATTGCCAAAGTATATGGTCATATCATTACGGCGGGTATCTATAAAGCACCCACCGTAAAAGTGGCAGAAGCAGCTAAAGTGATTGAAAATTCACAAAGAGACATCAATATTGCTTTTGTCAATGAACTCTCCATGATTTTTGATAAAATGGGTATTGATACAAAAGAGGTACTGGCGGCGGCGGGAACAAAATGGAACTTCTTAAATTTTCAACCCGGTTTAGTGGGTGGTCATTGCATTGGTGTTGACCCATATTATTTAGCTTATAAATCGGCGCAATTGGGTTATACTTCAGAAGTCATTTTAAGTGGACGACGTATCAATGACAATATGCCTTCTCATGTAGCCAAACGTTTAGTTCAACTTCTGATTCAAAAAGGCAAAAACCCTGGGCAAGCAAAAGTATTGGTGATGGGTTTGACTTTCAAGGAAAATGTCGCAGATATACGCAATTCTAAAGTAGT
>JAYVFS010000019.1:0-19669 GCA_043772905.1 Saprospiraceae bacterium
CGAAGGCTGCATTGTTAAATTTGTTTTGTTCTTTAATCACAAATTTAGCAGCCTTTTTTATTCTTCTCCAATAACAACAATCTTGTGAAATAACCATGATGTTCTATGTGTATTGCTCCATATAAATAATATATGTGCCTTATAGTGGTTAGTATTGTTGTTAATTATTCCGCCACACCTCTTTCCCAATACCATCCACGATGAGCAGCTTCCCATCATCGCTTACATTGAACTGTGAACCGCTTGGAGCAGAAACAATTTTTTCGCCCAATGTTTTCCCCGTTTGGGCATCCACCAATTGGATATTACCATTGCGCAGAGCGATCCAGTTGTTGTTGAAAGATTTTCCTGCGAACAGATTATTTTTCGCATCCCAGACGTAACCATTGTTGGCAGTACGAGAAATGCCGAGGTTGCCATCGGTTTGAAAAGCAAGCTTATACTGCCCATTTTTGGAAACCTGATCCTTTGGAAAGGTTAGATAAGGGATATCCGTTTTCACGTTGATGGTGATGGAGAAACCGTCAGGAACTTTGTTGTCTACTGACAACGTGAACGGCATGTCCGTTTTTTCGGAGGACTGGTTTGCCTTGTAGCTCACCTTGTCCAGCCACTCCACCGTACCGTGCTCACCCACAAACTGAGTGCGTGGCACGAGGCGGATGGCTCGTTTGCCCGACACTTCGGGATACTCGATGGTATAGACAATCAGACGGTCGCCTTCGGTGTTTAACTTTTCGCCTTTGCCCGCTTTGAACTGTTGCCTTGACATAACATCCTGTCCGATCTCGATGACCCAGTATTTCAGTGGTTTATTTGGGTCGGGCACGACGACCATGGACTTTCCGCTTGCCGATGAGATTTTTTTCAGAGCAACATTGTAGTTGCCTTTTTGGGGCAAAAACTGGATACGTTGCAAATCCATCCACCCATATCGAAAACGATGCCAGCCAATGAACCCCGTTGCGTAAACAATGTCGCCCATAACGTCGTAGCCCCCTACTTCATGCAGGTATGGCGTACTGGCGGGGTACAATTCGTCCGCCCCAAAACAATGACCTATTTCGTGCATCAAAGTGGTGTAATGCTCATTGTACACCTGTGGCACCAGTGTAACCATTTTCCGTATACCCCGAAAGCCTGCTCCATGTGCCCCGGATGGCACTCCGCTCTTGAATCCTGGAACTTTGCTACTAGGCACGATGATGGCAATGGTATTGGCAGGGTAATTAGCACCCTGCCCCAGCAATTCAACGCTGTGTTGGGTATAGTCTTGCCATTTCCAATCACCAGCAGCAGTGCTGGGCAGGAAATAATGGGAAATATTTTTGGGCATACGTTTCCAGCCAGTTTTGTGAAGATTTACGTTCACTTTTACCCCATGCGCTTGTAAGGCTTTGATTAAAGCTCCGTCGCTGGTGATGGATTTCCAAAGTCCGTCGAAGTCATTCGAAGTGGCAGGTTGGTCTGCCCAGTCCACAAAAATCACTTCAAGGTTGACCTCCTTTCCTGCCCCGACTTCGGAATCCTTGCGTTGACCTTCCGTTCCGAAGGGGAATAGTTGGGGCATATCGGTGTATTCTGGAAGCTTACTCGTTGCTTCCAAACAGGGAAAAGCCTTGATGGGGCGGATAAGTGTCAGGTTGTTACGACCGTCCCCTTCCTGTTTTCCATTGGCAAAGTTTTGTGCCCACGGGTACATCGGGTATCCAGACTCTTGCCCAGTGCGGTATTTTTCAGGCTTGAAGTTGCCCAGTCCTTTTTTGTACAGATTTAGGTACATTTGGTTCAATTGGTCTTGGTTGGGTATTGTCCAGCCGGCACCCAATTTTTCTTGGATTGCTTTTCCTGCATCAGCAAAATTGTACTTACCGATGTCTGCTGGGGCTGCCACTACACCATTTTTACCAGCAGCATCTACTGAGAAAACGATCCCTCCACAAGGGTGCGAATCTCCGATTTTGTAGGTTTGGCTTCTGACGTTGACGTAAAATGCTATGAAGCAAGCAAATAGGATAAAGGTATTTGGTTTGAAAAATTTAGTTTTCATGAAACAATATTTAAAATTATTGCCTACTCTTTACAGGATTTTCGGCTTCCACCTATTCTTAATAAAAAACTCATTTTTCAATTTATTGATTACTAAGAACAGTGCAAAGTTCTAATATGTGAACAGACATTTTCCGTCAACATACTCACATTTTCCGTCAAAAAGAGTGGAAACGCAGCCAAATCTGGTCGAAGACAGGTTTAAAACACCTATTTCAGCAAGTCAGATGGCAGTTGTCCGAACCTTTGCTTGAAAATGCGTGAAAAGGAACGGGCATCTTTGTACCCCACCTTATCAGCCACTTGTGCAATGGAATCATACTGACGGGTTTCCAACAAATGACGCGCTTCATTAAGCCGAATCTCTTGTATGTACTGAACGGGCGTAAGTCCTGTCAATCGTTTCAATTGGCGGAGCAAGGTTGATTCGCTTAAATAAAATACCTCTGCGAGCATGGAGACTGAAATAATATCGGATGAAATGTTTTTTTGGACATATGCTTCAAAATCCTCCAACCATACACGGTCTGTGACAGAAATGATGCGTTCAGAGCCTACTTGTCCATCGTCGGTCAACAATTCTTTTTCTCTAACAGCTTTGTTTTTCAACAGGTTTTCAATCCTAACCTGCAATTCTTCTTCGTCAAAAGGTTTGAGCAAGTAATCATCTACGCCGATGCGTAAAGCGGTCAATTTGTCTCGTATATCCGCTCGTGCGGTCAGCATCACAACGGGAATTTGTTGAAAAGTGGGCGTATCTTTCAACGTGTGAAGCAATTGAAAACCATCCATGATGGGCATCATAATATCGGACAAAATGAGCTGGGGCAATTGCTGTTTGGCTTCTAATTTTTGGAGCAAATCGAGGGCTTCACGTCCATTTTCTGCTTCCAAAATGGGGTAATTTGCCCCCCTCAGTATATCGGCAATGTAATTGCGTAAATCGAGGTTGTCTTCGACTATCAAAATGGTTTGGGGGCTCGTCTGTTCGTTGCCGTTTGTGTTAAGGTTTGCGTCTGCGTTAAGGTTCGGGGAACTTTGAAAGTTCCCCGAACCTGTTGCACCCATCGCAGTTGCCAAAACACACCCCTCAGTATTTGACGTATTTTCTAACTGCCATTCTTCCCCGATTTTCGGGATTTCGCTTTCCTCAATATTCATCATTCCTAATTCAACATTCATCATTCCCAATTCAACATTCATCATTCCTAATTCATCATTCCCCACGCCCAGCACTTCTTTTTTAGGAAAGTCAACATAAAACTGGCTGCCTTTTCCCAACTTACTTTCTACCCAAACCCTTCCACCCATAACGTTTGCCAACTCCCGACACAAAGCCAAACCAATGCCTGTACCGCCCTCAATCGCTGCATTGGTTTGGTTGGTTTGATAAAAACGGTTGAAAACATGGGGCAAATCGCCGGGATGAATCCCACGCCCCGTATCGCCGACAGTGAGGCGTATCACATTCGACAAATCTTCTACTTTCACGGAAACAGCACCATTACGTGGCGTGAATTTAAAGGCATTGGACAGCAAATTATTGACAATTTGTGTCATTTTCTCTGTATCAAGGTCAAGGCGCAACCGTTGTGCCGCATTGTATTCCAATCCGTAATGAATTCCCAAATACTCGGCATGACTCTCAAAGGCACTGACCAAACGGCTGATAAAAGGTTGGAAACGCACCGTTGTTTCTTGAAGCTCCATCTTGCCCGATTCCAATTTGCTCAAATCCAGTATTTCGTTCACCAATTTGAGCAAATTCTGCGCATTGGATTGTACCACCTTAGCTTGGGTCAATGCAGTATTATTCAAACTATCATTTTTCATAAGCGTACTGAGCGGTCCTAAAATGAGGGTCAGTGGCGTTCTCAACTCACGGCTTATATTGGCAAAAAAGCGGGATTTGGCGGCATCCAGCACCTTCAACTGGGCTGATTGTTCCTTTGTTTTAAGATTAGCACGGCGTAATTCAATATAATAATAAAAGAGTACAGCAGCGAACAGGATAATTATGAAACCAATTGTCAAAAACCAATTTCTCCTTTCTGCATTAGATTTAAGTTGTTCGGCTTGTTCTTCTAATTGCTTTACTTTTTTTTCATCATTATAGCGAGCCTCGACTTCTACGATTTTGTTATTTTCTGTTTCTCGAACGTAATCCAATTGCATAGCATACCCTTTCTTCAAATAATACCAAGATGAATCACTCTGTCCTAATGCCTTGAATAAAGTGCCTCGAAATTTATAAGCATTATATAAAGACATGTTCCTCTCATAACCTCTCTCAATTGATTTATTCGATGCCGCGATTGTAGAATCATTAAAAGCCAATGCCAATGGGATATTATTGTATCGATAATGTAAATTGGAAATGCCATTATACATATAAGCACAGCCCGTGTAATCTTCAATTTTTTGATTTATCCTCAATCCAGCGAAACTGTGTTCCAGCGCTTTCTCATAGGATGTATTCTCCAACAGCATACTCATAATCATATGACCGATGGATTCCTCCAAGTCTAAATTGAATTTTGGAGCAGTACGCAGTGCCTCCTGTGCATAAAAAACCGATGAATCTATATCCTCAAAGACTCTGTGATAAGAAGAAATTCGATTGGCAAAACTGGGATAAAGAGAGTCTAATCCATAATGGCTAATGGCGTATTGAGCCTGTCGCAAATCTTCTAAACAAGGTATACTACGCTCCATGTTTTCGTGAAGAAGGGCAAGTACAATACACGTTTGGGTGAATACATCCCACAAACCTTTTCTCTGACTCTGCTCCTTCACGTGCAGCAGCATTTGCATTGCCTGTGAATCCTGGTCTTCGTGTTCTAAAGCAGTGGCTTGTGCCAGTTGCACCTTCAAACCAAAAGGTGAGTCAAGTTGATCTTGTTCTTTCAACTCATCCATTAATTTGACTAAAACAATACTCGCTGTATCATTTCTGTAGGATAAAATAAGTGCATTCGCTTTAGTTAAGTCTTGCATCATCCTATATTCAATGGGGCGATTCTGGGTATAGGCAAATTGAAGGGTTATCCATAAGAAGAAGCCCGTTAAAAGGGTGGTTTTAACATTGTATATCTTATCTATGTTGTTAGCTCAATGCAGCCCTAAAATTCTTGTTGATGTATTTTTCAAGGTAGCCTTAGTTTGGATACAAAAAAACAAAGTATTTGTTAATTGAAATTTTCTCCAAAATAATAAAAAGTTTATGAAAATAAATAAAAGAGCAAGCAAATAATTTCAATCTATGACGAATCGCTACAAGGGTTTATATTTTTATTCCAGATAAACTGATTGAGGTTGGCAGCGAGTTGTTTTTCACATTAACACAAGAATCAACATAAAAGTCAATTAATACAGCAAATTTCATTTTGAATAATTATAAACCTAACTTTGTCCCTTAATGCCACTTAATCATACAATAAGTAAAATATGCAAACCATTTTGAATGATAAAGTATTGTAAATCAATGCTTAAAAAATTCATCATTCATCATTTATAATTCATCATTTCCTAATGTTAATAGATACACACGCCCACCTCTACTCAAAACAATTTAATAACGACCGCGCAGCCATAATGCAACGGGCTGATACTGAGGGGGTCAAAAAAATATACTTACCAGCCATTGACAGCGAAACGCATGACGCGATGATTGCGATGGAAGCCGAATATCCCGACCGTTGTTTTGCGATGATGGGCGTTCATCCGTGCAGTATCAACGCCGATTTTGAAAAGGAATTAGCGATTGCAGAAGACTGGTTGAAGAAACGCCCGTTTTGTGCCATCGGCGAAATCGGCATTGACCTTTATTGGGATAAAACCTTTTTTGAACAACAAAAAACAGCTTTTATTCGCCAAATGCACTGGGCGCAAGACTTGGGTTTACCGATTATCATTCACAGCCGCGAAGCAACAGATGAAATCATTACTATTTTGACAGAAAGCACCTTTTATACTGATGGGGGCATTTTGCACTGTTTCACTGGCAATGTTGAACAAGCAAAAAAGTTGATTGATTTAGGTTTTCATCTCGGCATCGGCGGCGTTTCGACCTACAAAAATGGGGGTTTAGACCCTGTTATCAAGGAAATACCGCTTGAACACTTGGTTATTGAGACTGATGCGCCTTATCTCGCACCTATCCCTTTTCGAGGTAGGCGCAATGAATCGAGTTATGTGAAATACGTAGCGGAAAAGATTTCAGAAGTTAAAATTGTGGACATCAAAGAGGTGGCACGTGTGACGACAGCGAATGCGGAAAAGATTTTTTCTAAGATGGGGCAGTTTGTCACGCACGTTTAAAAGGTAGAGTCTTAAAATTTTGTGTCTCTACGAATGATTGTTTAACTTTGTTGAAAATTATCATAATCAAAAAGGTTTAGAAAATGACAGAAACATATTTGATTGAAATCAATTCAGAACATAAACAAACGCTTATGGAAATTTTCAAAGCGTTTAAAGTGCGTATTACACCAACGGAGGCATTAAATGACCCAAAAAGTCTAACAGATTTCTTTAAGAAACATAAATTTTCCAAAAAAGAGAAACAGTTTTTTAGAGAATTACAGGCTTCTATTGAAGAAACTTATGCTATGGAAAGAGGTGAAATAGAACCAACACAAACCTATGAGGAACTTTTAGCCGAACTAAAACAAATCGCAGAAAATGAAAATAGAACCTACCAGGCTGTTTGAACAACAGGTCAAGCGGCTGACCAAAAAATATCCATCGTTAGCTCAAGAAGTACCTACCGCACTTATTCCTTTAGCTAACAATCAATTAGAAGGTTTCGATGCCATGCCAAAAGGTTTTTACAAAATACGTGTACCAATTGCCTCAAAAGGTGTTGGTAAACGGGGCGGTGCAAGAATCATTGCGCATGTTAGAATCGTTGAAGACAAAGCCTATTTAGTTTCGATATACGATAAAGCCGACTATAATGACGTTTCAGAGGATGTGTTAAAAGAATTTATGAGAGATAATAAACCCCCTCAGTAATAGAAATGTGTATCTGTAAACTTTGATATTTCAAAAAGAAAGCTACATTTGCACCCTCAAACTTCAATATTCGATATTTGTTCAATATTGGATATCCAAGGAGAATTGTCCGAGTGGTTTAAGGAGCACGCCTGGAAAGTGTGTATACCTCAAAAGGGTATCGAGAGTTCGAATCTCTCATTCTCCGCACAGAAAACTAAAAGCCTTTTGCTGGTTGCAAAGGGCTTTTTTTATGCTGTTTTTTAAAATACGATAATCAATTACGGCACTATCTGTAATTTTGTATCTTGCGAGCCATTTTACTTTACAATAAACCGCCATAATGCTCAAAAATCTTTTCCTAACCCGCCGCTTTTTCACTGCCTTCGGTGTTGTGATTTTTCTATTTGTTTTGAGTTACTCGTTTGGGTGGCTGATGCCGTTTGCACAGACCGCTTTTGTAGTCGTCTGTGGCGTTGTTTTGGCAGATTATGGCTTACTTTTCAATAAAAACACACAATTGAGCGCCACCCGAAGGACACCTAAGCTGCTGTCTTTGGGAGATGCTAACCGCATCACACTCGATATTTCGAACCGTTCAAATCAGCGTCTAAAAGTCAGTTTGATAGATGAGATTCCATTTCAATTTCAAAAAAGAGACTTTGAAATGTCATTGACTTTAGCAGCAAATGAAGCACGCCGAACGGATTATGAACTCACTCCGACGGAACGGGGCGAGTATCATTTTGGTAAAATAAACCTGTTTGCTGCCTCTCGTTTGGGTTTAATTCAAAGGCGTTTTCAATCCGATGTCGAAAAAATGGTGCCTGTGTACCCCTCAGTCATTCAGATGAAAAACTTTGAATTGATGGCACTTAGGCAGATTGCGCACCAATCGGGTATTAAAAAAATACGGCGTTTGGGGCATTCTTATGAGTTTGAACAAATCAAAAACTATGTTGCTGGGGATGATTTTAGGGCTATCAACTGGAAAGCTTCGGGTCGTCGCAATGTCTTGATGGTCAATCAATACGAAGACGAAAAGGCGCAGCAAGTTTATTGTATCATTGACAAAAGCCGTGTGATGCGGATGCCTTTTGGTGGCTTGACGTTGATGGATCACAGCATCAATGCCGCTTTGGTGATGTCAAATATTATTCTGAAAAAAAAGGATAAAGCGGGTTTATTGACATTCAGCGATAAACTCGGCTCGACATTGGCAGCCGATAATTCGCCTAATCAGTTGGGACGCATTTTGCATGAACTGTATCGTGAAAAAGAAGGAAAAGGTGAGGCGAGTTACGAATCGTTGTATTATGCCGTGCGCCGTTTGGTGATTGGACGCAGTTTGTTGCTGCTTTTCACCAATTTTGAAAGCCAATTTGCTCTCGAAAGGGTTTTACCTACTTTAAGAAAAGTAAACAATATGCACGTTTTAGTCGTCGTATTTTTCATCAATACAGAAATTGAGGAATTTGCAAAACAAACTGCCCAAACAACAGAAGACATTTATCATCAAACCATTGCCCAAAAATTTAGAGATGAAAAGACGCAAATGATGCAGAAATTGCGTCAATATGGCATTCAAACAATATTAACACGCCCAGAAGACTTGAATATCAATACCATTAATAAATACTTGGAATTGAAGTCGCGCGGTTTAATCTAAGCCCAAAACCCCCATGATAAGGGCTTCCACTTGGATTGTATCAAGGAAAAATGCTCTTTTTCTTTCTGTTCATTCCTGAAAAACACCACGCCACACCAAAACAGGTCAATCGTCAAACGTACTGAGGGGTGCTGTTTGATGTCCGCCCAAGCCGCTTCCATGTCTGTTGACCAATGAATGTCGTCAAAAATCAAGACCGTTCCCTCATGAGCATGGGCAAGGCATTTGTGAAAATAATCAAGTGTCGGTTCACTGCGATGATTGCCGTCTAGGAAAGCAAAATCAAGTTTAACTAATTGATTCAGAGCCGTTTGCAAAGTGTCTTCAAATTTACCAACGATGATTTCTATTTTGTTTTTTTCAAAATCGGTTTCAATATTTTTATCGTAAACCGCTAAATCCAATGTATTAGGATTGTTTTGACGCAGCCCCATTTTCAAAAAAGTATCGTAATACCAATCGAAATTACGACGTGCCAAAGCCGCAATATCAGGCGACCCTTCCAAAGTCAATACCTTCGCTGAACGTGGCGCCCCCTCAGTAATATAAAGCGTTGAGACGCCCAAAGACGTTCCTAACTCAATGATTGTCAATGGTTTGGTTAATTGTGCAATGCGAAACAACCATTCGCATTGAAAAGTAGGTGACAAGGCGGATTGACCAATTGCCCTTACCTTCCGCTTCTTTTTCAATCCGACGACATGAGAGCCTGCGCCAAAGTCTTCTACTTCAATGGTCTCTTTTGAGTTCAAAATCTCCCCCCTCAGTATTTCGGCATCTCGAAAGACATAAAACAGGCGGTCGTCTTCCAAAACATCTTCAACGAATTGGAAAACAAAGGGCGAATGCACGTTGTATTTCGTCTTGGCATTCCAATAAAATTGGACAAAACGGAAGGCTATTTTGAGTCTTTTGAGCATAATGAAGTTGTTTCTATGTTTTTTTTTGACCACTGATGACACTTATTTGAATGATTTGAAACACAGGTATCGGATACCTTACTATTTACTCGTTACTCCGTATCATCAGTGGTCAAAAAAATCACAATTCTACGAATAACATCTGGATTTTTAGCAATTCTAAAATGACCGTAGCCTTCTGTCACAAGGAGTTTGGCGTTGTGCCAATGTTCAACAACACGTTCAGCCGCATCAATGGTCGTTACTTCATCCTTTCGGTCATGGACAAGGAGCAATTTGCCGACTTTTACTGAGGGGTATGCCAAAGCCACGTCCGATGTATCAATCGGCTGTTTTGTTAGACCTTCGATGTGATTGAAAAACGCCCTTTGGACGGACTTTGGTACAGCAATATACCCAAAAAAACCTTCCATAATCTGACGTGTCCGATGTGGTACAGCCAAGAAAACGAGGCGTTCAAAATGGATTTTATTATTCACAAATTGCTGTGCATAAACCAGGCTCGAACAGCCGAAAGAATGACCAATTGCTGCATAAATGCCTCCGTAATAGTCATAAATCGCTGAAATAGTGCGCGCATTTATCATGAGGTTATTCTGTTTACCACCTGAATCGCCATGCGCTAAAGCATCAAAAGCGACCACTTTATAGCCTTTTTCAAGCAATGGCTCAACATACATACGCAATGCTGTACCGCGCGACTCCCAACCATGTGCTAAAAGGACGATTTTATCACTGTCTGCATTTGCCCACTCATATAGTTTAATGGTATGACCGTCAAAAGGTAAGTCAACCACTTTAGCCGCCAGGATGATGTCATCGGGTTGCTTATGCCTTGCCCGCCAACGAGGTGTCGAAAAGATTTTATAGGCTTGTTGCGCCATGAATTTAGGAAAGAGACGACCAACGGTTTGAAAACCCGTTTTCGCCAATCGGAGTTGCCATGGTTTGATGTTCGGCGTGCGTTCTGTGCCGTTGTCAAGGTGTTTCGAATCGAGAAATTCTATTTTGGATTCGGGTGATGTGATTTTCATGAGGCAAAGATAGATTTTTGAAATTCTATATTCCAAAATTTCAAAAATCTAGAAATTATCCAAACAAAGCATCTCTATGCCGCTTGATATAATGACGGATATTGACCCAAAATGCTAAAATGAGGTAAAAAATGACCGGTGAGCCAATGGTCAAGAAGGAAATATAAATGAAATATAGCCGCACACGCGACGATGTAATATTCATTTTTTCGCCGAGATAAGAGCATACGCCAAAGGCAGAACGCTCTAAAATATCTTTCAAGTTATTCATTTCAATTTGATAATATGTTGAAAGGCAAATTTACATTTTTGTAATCAAATAGACAAGAAAAGTTACTGGTTATTGGTTGATTGGTTATTGGTTATTGGTTATTGGTTATTGGTTATTGGTTATTGGTTATTGGTTATTGGTTATTAGGGATTAGTTAATCGTTACCAATCCCTAATAACCAATCAACCAATAACCAATCACGAACGGCTAAATTTGCCGTCGTCTAAACGGTGTGTCATACGTTGAACGGCATCAATGATGTTATCAAGAGCGGGTGGATAGTCCACATATTTAAGTTTATAGTTGTCTTCGCCCCAAATGGCGATAGTAACCATGCGTTTTTGGTCGCCATAGGTCACTTTTATGCGTAGGGGAATAGGCGTAGGTTTCATGACTTTGCGCTTTTCGCAAACGGGACTGTTGCAGTCGTACATGCGTTGCATTTCAAAAAACTTATTTTGCATAATATACTCTGCAAAGGACTCTAACTCTTGTCGCGTAATATTTTTCTTAACAACCCGTAATGGATTATTGACAGTTTGAAATTCATGAATCAAACGCCCTTCTGTTGTGATCCGCGTAAAATCCTTGATAACAGGGTCAATACCGCCATAATAGCCACCACCTATGAGTTCAATCGTGATATTGACTTGCTCTTTGCGCTTTGCTTCGGCTTTTTTATCATCGTTGCCTCCCCTCAGTATTGCCCACCATGAACGGCGTTTTGTTTGCTTAGCTTCTGCTTCAACGATGACTTCTGGCAATTCATTGATAGGACGAACAAAAGGTGCGTCCTTGCTTTCAACAGCTACAAAATGATATTGATACGTGCCGCTTGAGTTGGGCTGTTGAAATTCGATGACGAGTGCCTTATTGTTGATGGCCGCAATTTCAAATTTTTGGATATTTCGGAACGGATAAAATAAAGTGCCACCACCCAAACTCCAATTGCCTTTTGAGAATTTACCATGTAAAAATTGTTCAAAAGTAAAATCGTATTTAAAAAAAAGAAAATACTGATAGTCTTTATCTGCTTGATGAACAGTCGTATTTGACTCCAAATGCAGCGTATAAGCGTATCGCCACTTCGTACCGATGAGTTGACGTTCTTGTACTGAGGGGTAGCCAAAACGCTGTGCAGACAGATTAGTTGACAACAAAATAAAAAACAATGCGGCTATGATTTGCGGGTACTTCATTTATTTAAAGCATTTTTTATCCTAATGATAAATTATGATAGTAAACTTTTTAATATTCAAATTTCAATCCAAATTTCATGAATGGTCTTGTTGAAATAAAAAAAGAAAAAGCAAAATATTGTCAAAACTATACTATCCAGTAAAAATATCGTAATTTTGCGGCACCTTAATATCCTTTTGGATACTTACCACCCGTATTTATTTTTCACAAAGCCTTATTGGAATGAAAAAGTCTATCGCTGTTGCGTCTGCCTTCCTGTTTATCTTTTTTGCCATCGCTTGTCAGAACGGAGACAAAACTGCCTCTACAACACCACCAAATTTGATGGCTGTTCAGCTGCCAAATACACCAGAAGATGTGATTAAAACTTGGGAAAATCAAATAGGTGAAAACCAATTTGCGGATGCCAAACTTATCAGCACTGGCAAAGCCTTGGAAACAGTCGTGTCACTTGACAGCACCCACCACATTGAACCCATCGCTTCGTCCTCTACAAAAATCCTCAATATTGCTTGTCGTACTGAGGGGGATAAATCTGAATGCGATTGTCTTTTGGAAGATGCCGTTGGGCAGTTAAAATGCACTTATTACCTTCTTCGCCTCAATGGGCAATGGTATCTGCAAGATGCCACTTCTGAACCTGTTGAGAATATCAATATAAAACCTGAACGCCCCGTTAAATAGTTGATAGTGTATAGTTTATAATTGATAGTTAAAGAAACTATAAACTATACACTATCCATTATAAACTATCATCTCTATATGAAAATCGGTCTTTTTTTCGGTTCTTTCAATCCTATACATGTTGGGCATCTCATCATCGCTAACTTTATGGCGACGCAGACGGATTTGCAGCAAGTATGGCTTGTTGTGAGTCCTCAAAACCCTTTGAAGCCTAAAAATACGCTGGCTCGTGACCGTGACCGACTCAATATGGTGCAATTGGCGGTTGATGATAATCCTCAATTGCGGGCTTCAAATATTGAGTTTGACTTGCCAAAACCGTCTTATACGATTGATACTTTGGCATATTTAGGAGAAAAATATCCACAACATGAGTTTGTTCTCATTATGGGTGGCGATAATATTGCCACGTTGCACAAATGGAAAAATTATGAATTGATACTGAGGGGGTATGATATATACGTATATCGTCGTCCAAATATTGACTTAGGTGCATTAGCGACACATGAACGCATTAAATTATTTGATGCGCCGTTGATGGATATTTCGGCAACGTATATTCGCAATTGTTTGACATCGGGAAAGTCTATTCAGTACCTTGTGCCTGATGTTGTTTTAACCTATTTAACAGAAGCTAAAATTTATTAGGATACCACTGATTGAACTGATGCGACAGATTTTCACTGATTTTTCTTTTGTTATCTTGAAAGGAACTAAAAAAAATCAGTGAAAATCTGTCGCATCAGCTCAATCAGTGGTATCAATTCATATCAAAAAATGCAATCAATGACAATTCAAGAACTCAACGACCTCATAAAAAAGCGGCGTTCTATTTTTCCAAAAACATATATTACAGGGAAAGAAATACCACAAGACATCATCGAGCAAGTGCTTGAAAATGCGAATTATGCACCGACGCACAAGTTCACAGAGCCTTGGCGGTTTCGTGTACTGAGGGGGGCAGCTTTGCCGAAATTAGCCGATTTTTTAGTCGAAGACTATCGTACTCTCACGCCGCTTGAAGAGCAAACGGACATGAAAATAAAGAAAATGACAGAAAATCCGACCCGTTCTGGTTGTGTTATTCTTATTTTGATGAAACGTCATGAAGATATATTACCCGAATGGGAGGAAATTGCTGCCGTCGCAATGGCTGTTCAAAATATGTGGTTGACGTGTACGGCTTACGATATTGGCTCGTATTGGAGTTCACCTTCTGCTATAACAGAAAGGGGCAATGATTTTTTAGGCTTGGCGGATGATGAACGTTGCTTGGGTCTGTTTTATATGGGTTATCACAATATGCCTGATTTGGCAGCACAGCGTACACCGATTTCAGAGAAAGTGGAATGGGTGTATGAATAAACGAGACTTTCTCTTAAGGTCGCAGTAGGTATAGAAGACGGAAATTCAATTGGTTTTTGCTTTTTTTTTGCAAAAAAAATAAAAACCAATTGAATTTCCGTCTTCTATACCTTATTTCTTAATACAAAACCGTCACATCTCCTTGTACTATGACCGTTTTACCTGGTAAAACCTCAACTTCTGCATAAAAGACATACACACCTTGTTGCACTCTTTGACCTCTAAAAGTGCCATTCCAACCTTGTTCCAACACATTTGTTTCGATGTCTTTAGCTTCAAAAATATGCTCACCCCAACGGTCAAAAATGGCTAAACGGCGAATGGGCAAATTCTCTTTACTAAAAACAGTAAACGCTTGGTTGCCATTTTTTGAATCGGGATTCATGGCATTGGGCGCATAAACATTGGGTTGCACAAATAACGTAACCGTATCCCGTGCAGTACAACCTGCCGAATCGGTCACTGTTAAGGTCACATGGGTCGTTTCTTTAGGCGAAATCGCAAAAGTTAAACAGTTCATACAACTCGCAGTGTCATTCGGCAACCAAAGAGCGGAGACGACTTTTCTGTTGGGTTTGCCTTCAAATCGCACGGTCTGCCCTATTTTTATCACATCTTTAAAACTACTGAGGGGTACAATATCAACGGTCAAAACAGCAGGTTGCCCCATCGTAAACGACAAAGGGCGATTGTAACAACCGACTGAGTCTTTGACAATGAGCTTGTAACCTCCCACTTTTATATTGTTATAAGTATTGTTTTTTGAAAAAGTCAAGCCATTATCCACTGAATATTGATACGGCGCATAGCCACCATTGGGCGTACCAAATTTTATTTGTCCATCGGTATAACCATAACAAGAAGGCTGTTTTGTTGCATAAGGAAACTCAGGCGATTTGAATTCAATATCAAGCGTATCCGTCGCCGTTTCTGACCTACGGCAAACACCGAGATAGCCCTCTGCGATGTAGCGACCGGGCGCATTGATAATGAGAAACGTATCTCTTCCGAATTTCACAATCGAGTCCTCATAACGCCATTGCACACCGTCATAAAGCCCTGTCGAGACCAAAGTGTCGGGGCAAACGCCGTCGCCAATATTTTTCAAAGTAATATTAGGTTCTTTTGATTTACTAAAACCAGAATAAAAAGCAGCATAACTCGCAGCATTATTCTGTCCGTACATCGCTACTTGTACCGCGCCTTGTGCTTTGATGCTGATGGTAGATATTTTTCTGCTTTGACTAAATAATGTAAGATTGCGATATGTCACAAAATCGGGGTTGCCAACCACTGTTCCAGCTGAACCGAGATTCGCCGCTACCCCATCAATAAGCAATGTTACTTGCGAATCACGCATCGCTGTTATCATTACACCGCCATCAAACGTCATCGCGCCAATGACATTCGGTTCAACAATATTATTAATCTCATTCGGTATGCTGCAACTGATGGGTGGCACGAAAATCAAGCCTTCCGTTCTGTATTGATTTGTGTTGCCATCTGGTGCACCGCCAATCATTTGATAAACGTAAATCTTTTGTGAACTGCGAATATAGAGGTTATTATCGGCAGAAAATGCACTTGTCAAAACGGGATAAAATTGCCCTGCATTTAAGGTGACAATCGGCGTTGTACTGCCATTGAGGAAAATTTGTGTATTGTTGAAATGAGCCACAATAATTGGACGTTCCAAAGCCGTCGAGCCGTTGCCTTTGCAAAGAATATACTCTTTGCCGACATTTTCAACAGCTACAATTTGGTCAATGCCCGAATCTTTATCGCCTGAACTGACGGGCGAACCACACCACGAACCCGAGTTAATCGCTACGGGTTTTGTGGATTCAACCAAGCCGCCCATAAAACCATTTGGCGGCTGTGTCGAAGCACTTGACGTAAGATATTGTGAAAAAACAACAGATTCACCTTTCTGCAAAAGGATTTTTTCAGTGCCCGTGGAAGGCGCATCTGCCCCATCTCTACGGAATTTAGTGCTGGGGTCGAAGCCCGAAAAAGCCACTTCCGTAGAGTCTTCCGTAGCCAAAATACCCACAAAATTAGATCGTGTATTACTGCTGGGGTCTGGTAATTGCAGCAAATGCCCTACCCTAAACGTCTTTCCTAAAGCCGCTTTTCCCTTGCAAGTGAGGTCTGATGCTTGGGCTTGGCTTGTCGAATGGGCGCGGAAATACGCATAGAATTTCTTTTCGCCATCAACGACTATACCCTTGTTTTTCAATGCTTTATGCAAATCTGATTCTGGAATAAGGGTGTAAGTTGTGTTTGAACTACCAATATCATATTTAAAAGGTTGTGTATTACTAATATTGACTGTCGTAATCAAAGTACCCGAACCATCGCGTATATGAACAGGAAAAGCCGTTTGTTCGGGCGTTGACAAATACAGATATTGTGGACCCCAATCCGAACGAGCATGCATCGGTGGCATCCAATGGATTGAATCTAATTGACTAAAAAGGTTGACAGAACAAGTGATAAAGAAAAGGAGAATAAGTAAACGATTCATACCATAGCGTTTTATTTTTTTTTGTAAAATTACACAATTGAAAATAGTTGTCATAGAATTGTGTCGTTTTCCAAACGTCCATTTTAGACAGGGCGTTGCGTACATTCGTTTAATCAAAATTTTTATTAAATTATGACCATCGGTATTGGCGGCATCAGTCGCAGTGGCAAATCAACCTTAGCGGCACTCATTCATCAGTTTTTTACGGAGGGGGGGCAAACCGCTACCATTTTAGCACAAGACGATTACGTTTTTCCAACAGAACAGATTCCTAAAATTCAAAACGGCAAAGCCATTGAAATTGATTGGGAAACACCCGAATCCATTGATTTTCAACGATATAGAAAAGCCATTTTAGATACACAAAAACAGTTTGACCACGTTATTACTGAGGGGTTGCTCAATTTTTATGCCGAAGACATTAATTCTCTTTTTGATAAGTTTTTTTTTATTGACATTTCAAAACCCACTTTTTTAAGACGCAAAGCGGATGATAAACGTTGGGGAGAAGTACCCGATTGGTATATCGAACATATATGGACAAGCTATGAACGTTGGGGACGAACGATTTTGGACAACAAGAAAAAAGAAGTGCTTATTCTTTCAGGTGAAGTGGATTTTGATGTCCATGTTGTCATTGATTTCTTGAAAAAGTCCAGTAGTTAGTTCTACTTTGGTACTTTTTTAGAAATAAACTCGTTTCTGAAACGTTCTGAAAGCATTAAAAACTGATTCTTAAACTGCCGCACAATTCGTCCATAAAAAACAAAACCGTTTTATGAAAAAACTCATTTATCGCTCTTTTTCGCTCTTTTCTCCTTGTTTTTTTCTCTTTTTGACACCCCTCAGTATGTCGGCACAGGCTTATGGCACAGCCGCAGGTGCGCGTATTGGTGATGGTTTTGGCATAACACTACAACAACAAGTAGCGATGCACACAACGGTTGAAGGCATTTTGCAAAGAAGTTTTAAATCACAAGACGTGACTTTGTGCATACTTGGTGAGCAACATAAAAACCTCCTGTCGCGGGGCTTCAATCTCTATTTTGGCGGTGGGCTTTACAAAACATGGTTAGAAAAAAGAACCAATGTCATCGTGCAACCCTCTGACGCATGGGGCATTACACCCATTGCAGGCTTAGAAATAACATTGGGAAAATTCAATATTGCGGGTGATTTCAAACCGCTTCTCAAACTCGGTGGCGGCGACGAAAGTACTTCTGGTTTCAGTTGGCAATCTGCTATTTCCATCCGCTACGTTTTTGCAGGGCGTTATTTCAAAAACGACGATTGGAAGTTTTGGAAAAAATGGAAGAAAAAATAGAGGATAATGGATAGTGGATAGTGGATAGTAGATAATGGATAATGCAGTGTATTATTATCCACTATCCATTATCCACTATCCACTTATATAGTTTTCAGATATTCAATGACCGCTTTTCGTTCTTCAGCAGTTAATTTATCACCATATATATGCCCTTGATTGCCATAACCTAACTGCGTTGTGTCGTAGGTTTTGGTGTTGCTTTTTGTTGTTTCTACCTTGTATTTCCAACCTATTTTGACGGCATCATAATCAGCTGTATTGTCAAAAGTTCGACTCCATTTTGCGGGACGTTGCGATGATTTAAGCAAATCATCGAGCGTAGGGACTGAACCATTGTGCAAATAGGGCGCCGTTGCCCAAATGCCATCAAGCGGTGGTGCGACATAACCTTTTGTCGGCAATAATTGTGCAGCCGCAGGTTTTTGATTGAACCAACTGCGGTTGTACCAACTGTCGTAATCGGGATATTGGGTATATTCATCAGCGAGCGCACGGTCAGTGCCAATCTCTTGTAAATCAATGAGATAGTTAGGATAAGATTCGTCTGCGCCGTATTTGCCGTGGCATTTTTGGCAGTTGATTTCAAAAATAGCCTTGCCTTTTGTTGCCAATATTTGGTCAATAGCGTTCGGATACTGAGGGGGGCGCAACGTTCTCAAATAAGCCATAACATCTGGAAAATGCGCATCAATTTTACGCACTTCAGTACTGTCGAGCATAGACACCAATGCGGAAGCCATACTCAAACGTCCAAAATCGCCGACACCTAAACCATTGTAATACAAGGCATTTTTCTTACGCATGAGCCACCAAGCGGGTACATCTGTTGGGATAACGCGTGTTGGAATGGTGAATTGAGCTGTTTCAATCCATGTCAATTTCTTTTCATGCCTAAAAGCGGACAAGGTGCCAAAGATTTTATCCGCAGGACTCACCCCGCGCGTATCCATTCGGATATAAGGCGAAATGCTTTTGAAGCCCCGACTAAACGGCATATACGCCGCCCATTCCTTGGAATTGATGCCATAAGCCCCTTGCACAATGCCATCAACTGCCCCCAAAGCCATACCGATGTCCTGCGTATTGTCTGTCGTTGTATTTCCTAAGCCGACAACAATTTTACCATTCAAACGGTCAGCATGACAACTCATGCAGTTCGTATAAACGACTTTAATGCCATTGGAAGCCGTTGTGACCGTATAATTGAAAGGAATACCCTTATTATCGCCTGTTCGCCCCAAATCATCAGGACTATTTGATGCAAAAAACGGAACGGATTTATAGATATCAAACGGAATACCACTGCTGATATAGTCGCCACCGTGCAAATAATCACGCCCTGCATCGGCATTACCTGTGCGTTGTTCAGATGCTTGAATTTTGGTCGCACCATCAGGTATCGGTTCGACATAGAGGGTTGAATGTTTACAATTTGCCCAAAGTAATATCAAAGCAATGGGCATGATAATGAGAGAGAATTTAGATCGCATGTCAAGTGATTTTTTGTTTAAAAAATATAATTTCCAAGAAAAACAATGATTTTATCGACAAAAATAAACAAAAAAAACCTTTTTCCTACGCATAAGAAAAAGGTTTTAATGGGTTGTTTTTTTGAAAAACTATTCCCG
>JAYVFS010000020.1:0-56963 GCA_043772905.1 Saprospiraceae bacterium
CGATTGACTTTAAAAATCAATCGGCTTTTATCATTCAAACTGCCAAAAAAAGGGCTTTATACTGAGGGGGTGCTTACTGCTTCAAAATCGCCTTCGAAGACAAATATTCAGTATTTCAAACTATCAGCCAATTCAATAAGCTGTTCAGCAGTTGCGAATGGGTCAAATTGAGGTACGTCCAAAATATGTTTTTCAGGAGCAGAATGTTCTTCAAATCCAAAATTATAAGCTTTATCATAATATTTAAGACCCATAGCGGCAGCTTCGGCATATTCACCTTTTTGCACACATTCTATGGCTGATTTGGCGTGGTTGTATCCCAACTTTTTCTTTATTTTTTCAAAAGAAGCCACCAAATCCGCCTGTGAAGTTTGGGTATAACCTTCAACCAAATGATTGACACGAGCGTCAAAAGATACTTCAATATGAATAAGCGGTGCTTGACGCATTTGATTCCAAAACCCTTGTTGGATAAAAACAGCACCAATGCTTCTACTTTCGTTCTCAATCCACACCCTTTTTTGAGGATTTAATGTTCGAAAAACATCAAATAAGTTATTATCAAATTGTTCAGATGAGGGCTGCGATTCTTCACCAATCCAACCAAAAGCGGAGCCTTTATGATTTGCTAAGGCTTCTAAATCAATGATTTGTTCACCTTTTTTTTCTAATTCTTTAAGTATAAGGGTTTTGCCACTACCCGTTTTACCACCTAAAATGATAGCCTTAATACCTTGATTTTCAAACTGTTGTAATACATATTGCCGATAGGCTTTATAACCACCTGCTATTGTCAAGACATCAAAACCTGCAAATTTCAAAAGCCACGCCATCGAGCCACTGCGTTTGCCACCGCGCCAACAATGTACAATCACTTTGCGCGAAGGTGACCATTTTATAGCTTTTTTGATAAATCCAGACATTTTAGGACCGACAAAATCCAAACCTTTGAAGAGTGCACTTTCGGGAGAAACTTGTTTGTAAATTGTACCAACTTTTGCTCGTTCAGCATCATTAAAAAGTGGTAAACTTAAAGCCTGTGGCACATGTGCATGAGCATATTCGGCGGGTGAACGCACATCAATCAATACACGGTCATCGAGAAACTGCCAAAGGTCTTCAGGCTTTATTTTTTCCATTTTTTTGCCAAAGGTAGCAACTTGAGGAGCAAAACATTGAGTAGGGGCATAAAAAAATGCCTTAGCGTAGGGGCTGAGGCATTCACGAAAACGAATTTTACAATTCTTTAACCAAAACTTACAATTATACAATAGCAACAAGCGTGCCAAAACATGATTTAACAAGTTAATTTGTCAATTAAAATCATGTCTAAAATTAGAGAAAGTATAATTGATTTTTGTAAATAATTGATAGTCAGTTATTTATGTTAGTATTTTTAAATGATAATTTTTTATCAGAAAATTAAACATTTTAATTTAAGAAAATTTTAGACGTGTAAGGCGGAATAATGCTGCGCTCATTAGCCATGTCAAAAAGCGTTGTCACAGCGGCTCGACCTTCTTCGCCTAACCCCTCAGTAAAATGATTGACATACAAATCAATATGCTTTTGTCTCACCGTTTCGTCCATTTCTTGTGCGTGTTGCGCCACAAAATCATAACTCGCATTTGGGTTTGCAAACGCATATAGAACGCTGCGACGCATGACTCTTTCCATTTTTTGTTGCACTTCCATAGGTAAATCACGACGAACAACGATGCCGCCTAAGGGAATCGGTTTTTGTGTCGTCTGTTCCCAAAATTCGCCTAAATCCATGAGTTTAATCAAACCATGATTTTGGTAAGTAAAACGGTTTTCATGTATGATAACACCTGCCGAAGCGTCCCCCCTCAATACAGCGCCTTCAATGTCGTGAAAAACATATTCTTTTTTGTTTTGCGCTTCTGGATATGCCAAACTGAATAGAAAATTAGCCGTCGTATAAGTGCCAGGAATCGCTACAACTGATTGATTGATAGTCTTTTCTGCATCTTGCGATTTTGCAATAAGTAGTGGTCCAACGCCATTGCCCAATGCGCTGCCCGATTCCAGCAATGCATAAGTGTCAACCAGATAGGCAAAGGCATGATAACTCAATTTAGTCACATCTAATTCATGTCGCAAAGCGCGATGATTGAGTGCCTCAACATCTTCCATGACGAGTTCAAAAGTTAACCCCTCGGTATCAATCCGATTGTGAACGAGCGCATCGAAGATAAAGGTGTCGTTTGGGCAGGGCGAAAAGCCGAGTGTTAGTTTCATTGCTGTAATTGGTTAATGGTTATTGGGGATTAGTTATTGGTTGGAACGATTATACGAATAACCAATCCTCAGTAACCAATAACTAAATCCCAATAACCAACAAAAATAGTCCAACTAATTGACAGACAATTAGTTGGACTAAATATGAGTAGTCTATTAGGAACAAATAAAAAGCTAAAATGATTTATAAAAAAGCCTTTTTAGCTAAAATATTTTGTATTTGTACCTACAAGAAAATTATTGCGATTGCAATTTGATGTCTGTTGCACCTGCGCTATTTGAAATCGCAAAATAAGAAAGGATACATAAAACCATCAAAGCAGCAACGAGGTACCAAGTGATTTTTTCAATCGTTTCAGTCGAGCGGGCTGCACCAAACATTTGTTGCGCACCAGACCCATAAGTTGTGTCAATACCGCCCCCTTTTGGGTTTTGAATCAAAACAGCTAACATCAATAAAAGGGCTACAATAGCCGTCAAAACAGTCAATACACCTAACATTTTTATCTTTTTTTAATTATAAATAATATGAAATATGAAGTAGTAATGAAGAAAGATGAGTGATGCAATATAGGTATTATTCATCATTTATCATTCATATTTCATCATTAAATACTGATTTTTTCAATTTTGGTTGCAAAGTAACTACTTTTTTCAGGAAACTGCAAAATCAATTTGCGATACATTTCAGTTGCTTTCACTTTATTTCCTTGCCAAGCCAACAAATCGGCTAAAGTTTCGGACACTAATTCGTCATCTTGCACCAAACTTTTGATGGCTAATTGGTGCATAGGACGACTTTTTTTCTTCTTATTTGGGTTTGATTCGTATTCCGAAAATACTTCATCTTCATCGTCGTCATCATCTTCAACAAAGTGCAGGGGCGATTTTTCATCTGCCAATCCATACAAATTGTCGGGTACTTCACTTTTTGTTTCAAATATTTCAACCATACTTTGACGACTGATTTTGCGCATTGATTCTTCAGTATCAATAGTTGTAACTGTTTGATTATCAAGTGTTTCATTGAGGATCCCAGTAGATTTTGCTTCAAAATCAGTCGATTGAGGTGGCGTAATACGGAACTGACTTAACCACTCAGTAAAGCTCGGGTTTTTGTCAACGACTTGTTTTGTGTCTTGTTTTTCAACAATTGGAGCTTTTGTTTGATTGATAATTTCAAGTTGTATATCTGCTTTTTTCACGTCTTCTGCGCTTTCCTTTTCTATTGTTGCTAGGGTTGTTTCGTACTGTGGTAAGGCTTCCTCTAAATCTAATGGTGGTTCAATATTTTCTTTTTCTGATAGGATTTCATTTATAATTTCGTCTTTATTTTTTATTCCTTCGTCATATATTATTTCTTCGGTTTTAATGTTTTCTGTTTTTTCTTCTATAAAATCAAAAAGAACGGTATCAGGTTCTGTCTGTATGGATTCCTTCGGAGAAGAAGTCAAATCTGATAAATCAAGTAAGCTATTATCCTCTATTTTTTCTTCAACAAATTCTTCAAAATCTACATGTTTGGTTTCTGAAACAGGCGTTGTATTTATGACTTCAAGCGTCTCATTTTCTACATTTTCCTCATTTTTTGTCTCTAAATCTAAGGCAGGTTCATTGAATTCGGATACCAAACTATTGATAAGGGAGTCAATCTCTTCTTCATCTGTTCTACTTTTCTTAGATTTCTTTTCCTTGTTTTGGGACAAATTGGACAAATCAAATTGCCCTTTTTCAGTATCTCCGTTGAAGGCAATGTCATCAATTTCAAGTTTCCAATCGGGGGCGAGCGAATCAAGTTTTGTTGCTGTTTGAACCGCTTGTGACACTTGTCTTTCCGCTAAAAGGCGTTCAATATTGCTTAATTCTGTTAATTCTAAATACTCTTCTCCGAGAATAACATTTTGAGGAACAAACTTAAATGACTTTAATCTTTTAATAGTTTTATACAAATGTTTACGGTTTGTTGTATAGGTTGCAGACATTTGAAGATTGCGGTCATAGTCTTTATGTTTGTCTAAATAGGACTTTTTTAAGAGCAAAATACGCAAATTCGCAGAATACGGATATTGCATCACAAGGGTTTTTAGCTCCTCGTAACTGACAGAGTACAAATAACTCTCGTCTTGCAAATATGTTGTTAACTGTTCGTTTGTCATTTTTTATCCAAAAATACTGAGGGGGTATCCGTAATGTGTTTTTATTTTATTTTTATCGAAATCTTGAAATTTCGGGAACAAAATAGTGAGTTTTTACTTATTTATCTGCTTTTAAGTCCTTAATTTGAAATAATAATGGCTTTATTTTTAAACAATAAATATATTTTTAATCCATGAAAAGATTATCTATTCACCACTATTCACCATTAAAGTATTCACCATTTACCATTAATTACCAATTTTCAGTAAATGCCTTATTAAATATGTCTTCAAGGATTTTATCCGTAATGGTTTTTATCAATTGGTCTTGAACCGTCAAAAGTTGGGTCGTACCAGGAAAATCAGCTTGAAACGTAAAAACCTGTTTCCAAGAACCTTTTTCGTTTTGACTGTCCGTCAACTCCACATTAATCGCTATTTTCAACTGATTCGTTTGCGCCACTTGACCAGGTTGTGGGGCAATTGCAACAATATCGTAACCGACGACTTGTCCAACAAAAGTCAAGTTTGCATTGTCTGAATTAACAAGGCTTAGGCGTGTATTATTTCTGATTTTATCTTTTAGCCGTTCAGTAAAATTTTGCGCCAAAGTAGGCGGTGCAGCTTGCGCATTACTTGTAAATAAACTGACGCTAAAAGTTTTCGTATCTGGCGAAATCGTTACGCCGCGAAAGGAATAACAGCCCGTCAATGAGAAGCAAAAGATGCTAAATAATAGGCAAAAAACACTGTTTTTTATCAATTTCATGCTGTTGTTTTTCGACAAAACGAAAAAAAAATAGAAATGTGGTTGTCGGGCGGCAAATTTATTCTTTTTGTGTGGCTTATTTTACAAAAGCGACTGATAAAGTTTAATCCATTGTTCAGCAATCCCTTTATCGCTGAATTTTTTGACAAATTCCGACCCCCTCAGTATCATGTTGTTTCGCAAACTTTCGTCGTGCCAAACGTGGTTTATAGCCGCCGCCAATGTGTCAACATCCTGCGGATTGATATAAATCGAATCCGGTCCTCCCGCCTCTTCAAAACAGGAATTTATGCTCGAAATAACAGGCGTTCCTAACCATAAAGCTTCAATAATTGGAATACCAAAACCTTCAAAAAATGACGGTAAAACAAACACTCTTGCCAATTTATAAATCGTCGGTAAATCCGTAAAATCTATTTTTGGTATAAAAATGACCCTTTTTTGCAGCCCATTTTCTGCCACATATTTTTTTACTTTTTGAAAATAAGCACTTCCGTCACCAATTACGACAAGGTTTATATCTTGTTGATTGGCAAGGATTTTCAAGGCTTTTACTAAGCCTAAAAGATTTTTACGTTCATTGACTGTACCAACATAAAGCATAAATTGAGGCGGTAAATTGTATTTTTTTACAATTTCTTGATTTATACTGAGGGGGCTATTTTTATAAAAAATTGGGTCGCAAGATTGATAAATGACTTGAATTTTTGACGGGTTAATGTTGTAAAAATCAATAATATCCCGTTTGGTTTGTTCACTGATTGCTACAACTATATCGGCTTGTTGACAGGCTTTTTTAAACTTAAAAGAGTAAATTTTTCTATCAATAAAAGGATAAAAAGAGGGATAACGTTCGTGAATGAGGTCGTGAATGGTCACTACGGAGCGCACATTTTTAGGCATACTGAGGGGTAGTTCATGCGACAAACCATGAAATATTTGAACGCCTGATTTTTTAATATCATGTTTGATGGTATAAGAACGCCACAATGCGGGCAGTTTTTTTCCCAAACGGCTATTCGGCAAATGAATAGATACTGAGGGGTACCTTGTCACCTTCGTCACACGAGGTATGTCGTTCAATTTAGGCGTAAAAAGAAGGTATTCATTTTCTGGAAAATGAGTCGTTAATGTCTCGATGAGAGTGCGGCTGTAATTGCCTAATCCTGTAAAATTTTGGAATGCTCGTTTAGCGTCGTAACCGATTTTCATGAGGCAAAATTACGGATTCTTTGTTTAGATTTTGAAAACATACATGGATTAATCCATTATGCAAACTGTTTTATCTAAAAAAGAACGCCTTTCATCATACTGATTGCGTTATTTGCGTATTAGATGAATAAAATAATCAAAAATATCAAGCGGCTTTTGACGCGACGCGCCATCTACCATGCCGCTTTTTGGTTCGTTTTGCTTTGCGTTTTGACGTTGAGCGAGATGCGGGGCGGCGATGCGAGTTTTATGCACTTTTTTTCTAATGAATTGGTTAATATCTTATTTTATGCCGCTATATATTATGCCAATAGTGAGTTTTTGATTCCTAAATATTTGAAACCGAATAAGTTATGGTCGTATCTTATCGGACTTATCGGCATCGCTTTGGTATTGACACCCATTAAGATTTTTATTCTATTTCAAAAATTCACTAATTTTCCAGAAGACCAAGACTTTTTGATTTCGCATCAATCGTATTATTACTTGATTTCATTGATGACGGCAGGTATTTCCACGATTGTGAAAATTTCTTCCGATTGGCTGCGCCAAACACAAACGCAACGTGATTTAGAAACCCGAACCATACAAACGGAGTTGAATTTTTTAAAATCTCAAATCAACCCACATTTTTTGTTCAATACCTTAAACAGTTTGTACGCCTTGACCTTGAAAAAGTCTGACGCTGCGCCCGAAGTGGTTATCAAGCTGTCGGAAATGATGCGTTATATGTTGTATGAATGTAATGAGCCACAAGTACCCCTCAGTAAAGAAATCAATTATATCCGAAATTACCTTGATTTGGAACGGTTGCGCCATAAAAATTTGGACATAAAATTTGAAGTTGAAGGCATCGTTGGTGATTTAAAAATCGCACCTTTGATTTTCATCGCTTTCATTGAAAATGCTTTTAAACACGGTGCAAGCAACCATATTTCAGATGGTTTTGTGCATATTCACGTTTATTTAGACGGTGAGGAATTGAACTTATATGTCGAAAATTCTAAACCTGAACAACAGCCCACGCAAGACCACCGCAGAAGTGGCGGCATCGGTTTGGTGAATGTGCGGCGGAGACTCAATATTCTGTATAAAAACAATTATAATTTAGAAGTTCATGACAAACCCAATACTTATGGTGTTAATTTGTGGATGAAAATATTGCCTGATGCTGTAAGTCATTCGACATTGGTTAATAGTTAAAATACACATTTACGAAATTTCAAAAATTTCGTAAATGTTGATAATCAATAAGTTAGAAGAAAATAAGACGTTTGAAAGTTATAACAATAAAAAAAATAAAAAATGAAAGTAATCATCGTTGACGACGAACCTTTGGCATTAGATGTCATAGAAACTTATGTTTCTCGAATGCCCAATTTGGAGCTTGTGGCACGCTGCAACAACGCTTTTGAAGCCAATGAAGCTTTAAAAGAGAATGATATTGATTTGATGTTCCTCGATATTCAAATGCCACAATTGACGGGTATTGATTTTTTGAAGACATTAAAAACGCCGCCCATGGTCATTTTTACAACAGCTTACCAACAATATGCTGTTGAGGGTTTTGAAATGAATGCCATTGACTATCTTTTGAAACCAATTTCGATGGACAGGTTTATGAAAGCAGTAAACAAAGCGAGCGAACAGTACGATTTGCATCATCAAGAAGCTAAAAATGGCGTAAATACTGAGGGGGTAGCTGAAGCCAAACCTGACTATATTTTTGTGAAAGCAGACAAAAAACTGCAACGGGTTAAGTTTTCGGATATACTTTATATCGAAGGTTTGAAGGATTATGTCATCATTAGAACCGAAACGGGGCGTATTATTTCATTGCAAACGATGAAAAGTTTGGAAGATAAATTGCCTGTTGCTCAATTTGTGCGTGTTCACCGTTCCTTTATTGTTGGCATTGATAAAATTCATGCGATTGTAGGGAATATGGTTGAAGTTATTGAAAAAGGTGCGGCAAAACATTTGCCAATCGGCAAAAACTATCGTGATGAATTGTTGGAGATGATTGAAAAACATAAACTATAAGCGTTATGTAAATCCTAACGTCGGCGAGGTTCAAAACCTCTCCGACGTTTAGAACGCTGAAATTACCTTTTCTGAAAAAAAATTAAAAATTTTAAACAAAGATAATTTCAGTATAAAAAATTGATTTTCAATATTTTATACAAATAAGGATAAGGGATGCAGCTGTTTTAAGATTAAAGTTTTGGTATGAGGGATAAAAATTCAGACATTTAATTTACTTTTGTCGCAAGTCAAAACATTTATCTTTTCATAAAATTTTTCAACCAAAACAGGGAAGAAGTGGATAATGAGAGACAATCGCGGAAATTTGAAAGCGTTTATTCAAAGAAAGTCCGCGCAGGCAAACGGAGAACTTACTTTTTTGATGTTCGCAGAACCAAAGGAGAAGATTATTACCTCACCTTAACAGAAAGTAGCCGCCGAATGGATGGCGGTTATGAACGGCACAAGATTTTTCTTTATAAGGAAGACTTTAACCGCTTCATTGAGTCGCTTGAGGAAACGATTAATCATATCAAAACTGAGCTGATGCCACAGTATGATTACGACGAGTTTACACGTCGTCAAGAGGAATATGAGGCACGACTGCGAGAAGAAAACGAGAACGGTTCCGATGGCGAAAAGGAAGAACCCAAAGCGATAGTTTTCAAAAAGAATGATATTGACGACGATGATATGAGTTGGTAATTGTACTCATTTCGACTAAATTCTAATGGATTCAATTCGAAGTCTTTTAAGAATAAAATGAATGTTTAATATATTCAAAGCGAAGTCTTTTCACTAAGATTTCGCTTTTTTATTCATGAAAATGTTGCAACTTTTATTAGTTTTACAGCGTTAAATGAGCAACTTTTTTATTCCTTAAATTGATTAAATTATTAATTAGATGACAAATCAACCCGTTCAAGACCCAGGTCAAATCAATATTGAACTTCCAGAAGAAATTGCAGAAGGTGTTTATTCCAATTTGGCGATAATTTCACATTCTAATACAGAATTTGTTATAGATTTTGTGCGTATGATGCCCAATGTACCACAAGCACGCGTCAAAAGTCGCATCATTTTAACACCTGAACACGCCAAACGTTTGTTGGGTGCTTTGATTGATAATGTCCGTAAATTTGAGCAACAATTCGGCGCAATTGAAGAGAAAGACGTACCACCTTTCCCTATGAGTTTTAATACGCCAAAGGCGCAAGCTTAGTTTAAAAGGCAAAGACAAGAAGCAAAACGCAAGAAGCAATTTGTCAATTGAAGTCAAATAAAAAGCGTTGGAAGTCATTGATTTTCAACGCTTTTTGTATTTTTGAATTTTAGGTTTTAAAAAACAAAATAATGAATCAGAAAGTACAATCCTTATGGGAAAAATTGGAACAAGACCGTTTGTCATTGTTTCAATTTTTGGAAAAACAAGACCCCTCAGTATTGAACAAAAAACCTGCGCCTGATAAGTGGTCAGTTAATCAAAATATATTTCATCTCATCGGTGCGGAATCCGCTTCGTTGGCTTATATGAAAAAGAAGTTGAGTTTTGGTACGGATAATATACGACAAGCGGGTTTTAGAAGTGTAATGCGTAGGTTCATGCTGCGCGCTGCTTTTGCGCTGCCTTTTAAGTTTAAAGCACCGCCACAATTGGAGAAAATTCCAGAAGATTTGAATTTTGAGGAATTGAGACAACGTTGGGCATCGTTGCGGGCAGAATATTATGATTTTTTAAAGGATATGCCCGACACTTTGGTAACTGCCGAACTGTGGCGACATCAAATAGCAGGAAAAATGACCATTTTGCAAATGATTGACTTTTTTGAAGACCATGTGAATCGGCATAAAAATCAAATCGAAAGAACTTTGTTAATGGTGAATGGTGAATAATTTAATGGTGAATCGCAATCATTCACCATTAAATTACACTTGTTCAGGTGCTAAACGCACTATTAAACCATCAATTTCTTCGTGCATTTTGATTTGACAACCTAAACGGCTGTTGTCTTTGACGTGCATTGCTTGGTCGAGCATTGCCCATTCATCGTCCGTTGGTTCGGGTAGGTTGTGTTCACTTTCGACATACACTTGGCAAGTTGCACACAAAGCCATGCCGCCACACATACCTTCAACGGGTAATTCGTAGCTTTTACAAACTTCCATCAGGCTTAAAGGTATGCCTAATGGTACTTCTAAATCGTGTGCTTCGTCGAAGCGGTCAATGACTGTGATTGTTATGTTTTCTTTCATTTTTTCGTTTTTCAATGGGTGTTATCCATTGTATTTTTTCAATGGGCGTTACCCATTGCTAACACATTACGCCTTTTCAAGGCTATCGGTTAATAATTATCCATTATCAACTATCCGTTATCCACTATTTAAAGACCATCTATGCCCGTAACGGTGGTGTATTTGAACGATAGCTTTTTATCTGGATAAATGATTTTGAATGCTGATTGAACCGCCAAAGTTGCTTCATGAAAGCCACACAATATCAATTTCAATTTGCCGGGATACGTATTAATATCACCTATGGCAAAAATACCTTTCTCACTTGTCGAATAATCAAATGTATTAACTTCGATGGCATTTTTATCAATCGCTAAACCCCAATCGCCAATGGGACCTAATTTTGGCGAAAGCCCAAAAAGGGGTACGAAATGGTCAGTTTTTTTATGGATCAACCCCTCAGTATCGTGCTTGATAATGACTTCGTTAAGTACGCCGTTGCCGTTTAGCCCGATGACTTCGGATTGAGTGACGACTTTTATCTTACCCAAGTCTCGCAAGTACATGACTTTTTCAACGCTGTCTAATGCGCCGCGAAATTCGCTACGTCTGTGGATTAAAGTTAACTCATCAGTCAAATTAGCAAGAAATATTGACCAATCTAAAGCTGAATCACCGCCACCTGCGATGACGACTTTTTTGCCACGGTACAACTCGGGGTCACGAACAATGTACTCAACACCTTTATCTTCAAATTGAGCGATGTTCGCAATCGGTGGTTTACGCGGCTCAAATGAACCTAAACCTCCTGCTATGAAAATAACAGGTGCAGTGATTTCCGTACCCCGTGAAGTCGTGAGTTTAAAATGTCCGTTTTCTAATTTTTCAAAAGTTTCTGCCCGTTCGCCTAAGGTAAAAGAGGGTTTGAAAGGCTCGATTTGTTGCATCAAATTTTTGACCAACTCACCCGCCAATACTGAGGGGTAGCCAGGGATATCGTAAATGGGTTTTTTCGGATATATTTCCGACAATTGACCACCGACTTGTGGCAATGCATCAACCAAATGGCAACGCAGTTTTAACAAACCCGCTTCAAAAACAGCGAATAAGCCAACGGGACCTGCGCCTATGATGAGAATATCTATTGAAATCATGTAGGTAATGATGAATTATAAATGATAAATGATGAATTTTACAAGTCATTCATTATCAATTATTTATAAAATTTTGAAATAGTGTTTATTTGAAAGTATCCTTTTCAAAACAAATACTAATTTTTGAAGGGGCAAAGTTAGGTCAAAAAATGAAGAAATTTGTTGATAAAAATTAATGTTTGATGATACTTAAATCATTGAAACTATATATCAAAAATCAAAAAGGGAAACAGCTTTCGCCATTTCCCTCTTTTTTGTGAAACCAGATATGGTCTTACTTTACTTTATCGAAAACTGCTTTGAACGCTTCTGGGCTGTTAAGCGCCAAATCCGCTAAAACTTTGCGATTGAGTTCGATACCCGATTTGCTGAGTTTGTGCATAAAAACAGAGTAACTCAAACCCAATTGGCGAGTCGCTGCGTTGATACGCGCAATCCACAATCTGCGGTACGCACGTTTTTTCAATTTACGACCGACATAAGCATAACCATTAGCTTTGTCAACCGCGTTTTTCGCAACTGTGAAAACCTTCGAGCGTGCGCCGAAGTAACCACGAGCTGCCTTCAATACTTTCTTGCGTCTCTGACGAGCCGCAACCGAGTTCACTGAACGAGGCATATTTTAAGATTTTTAGTACAAAACAGAGGTTTTTACTTGTAAAACACTTTTGTTCTGTTTTCTCGTTAAAAAAAAGATTTTACATCTGACAAATTAACAATGATAATAACGCTTTTGTATTACAAATTCATCATTTATCATTCATCCTTCATCATTAGATTAGTGGTTGCTACCTAAGCCCAAAAGGGTTTTGATTCTAGGTGTGTCAACAGCACTAACAAGTGTCGTACCTTCTGTACGGCTCCTCGCTTTTGCGGATTTCTTACGCATCAAGTGACGGTGGTATGCGCCTGCGCGCTTGATTTTACCTGAGCCGGTCACCTGAAAACGCTTCTTCGCGCTCGAATTTGATTTAATTTTTGGCATGATTCAATTGCTTTTAAAAATTGAGGTGCAAAAGTAATATTATTGAGTGAATGACAAAAGGCAAAGGCGATTTTTTTTCAAAAATACCTTTGCCTTCTGTTATTTGGCATTGTTAGTGGCTCGTTTGAACCAATTTCCAATAACCAATTCCCCAAAAACTATTTAGCTTTTTTCTTAGGTGCGATAAAGACAAACATTCGCTTGCCTTCCATTTTCGGTAAGCCTTCGGGCGTGCCGTAATCGTCTAACGCTTGAATAAAACGGAGGAGCAATAATTCGCCACGAGCCGTGAACGTGATGCCACGACCTTTAAACTGGACATAAGCACGAACTTTTGAGCCTTCTTTCAAAAATTCCGTAGCATGACGGACTTTGAAGTCAATATCGTGGTCGCCCGTTTCAGGCGTGAAACGTATCTCTTTGATGACCGTTTTGGTCGTATTTGCTTTAATTTCCTTTTCGCGCTTCTTTTTTTGATACAAAAACTTGCTGTAATCAACAACGCGACAAACAGGCGGGGCTGCATTTGGGGTGATTTCGACGAGGTCGAGTCCCGCTTTTTCAGCCCATTCGAGGACTTTTTGCGTTTTATAAACGCCTACTTCAATAGGTTCGCCAATAAATTCACTTAATGCTTCAAGTGAGTCGCCAACGAGACGGATTTCAGGTACGCGGATGAGATTGTTAATACGGTGCTCTGCTTCTGGTTCTTTGCGCGGAACGTAGGGTCTGTATGACTTAGCCAATAGATTCTTTTTTTGTTAAAAAATAATAATTATTCAGAAAAATTGATTTTCCATTATTTACAAAAACGCTGTTTTGTAAATATTTTGCGAAGTTAAGACAAATTTTAGACCTACTATACCTGCTTCTTTGATTTTTTTTTTTAAATATTATTAAATGGGTGTATTGTTGAAAGGATGAATGGCTGCATTGTTGTGTGATTTATGACCATTTAGGCATAAAAACAGAACAACAATACAGCCATTCAGAATTATAATTCATTTAGAAATCAGCAGACAAACCCAATACCCAATGCCTTCCTGCTTGTGGGAAATAGCCCGTTAAATTGTAGGTATTGTTACCTTCTGAACGTGCGTAAGGGTCGTCTGGACGTGGGTCATAGCTCGGTGAGTTAAAATGGTAAGTCCAGGCGTTGTTAGCATATTTTTTATCGAAAATGTTGTTAACCAACAGTTTAAGTGTTAAGTTTTTTACTTTATTGAAACTCGTTCTATAATTCAATTGACAATTTGTATAGCTGAAAGCGGGCAAAGCTGTATTTGCATTTGAACTATTGTCAATAAACTGCTGACCGACGTATTTTACTGAGGGGGTCAAACTCAACTCATTTTTTCCTTTTTTCAACAGCGTGAAAACAAAAGAAGAATTGGCAATAACATTAGGTGAAAAAGCCAAATCTGTTTTGCCGTGTTTCACTTCTTTTTGTCCGCCTGTGTCCCAATCATCAATAAATTCAGTAAAATCTTTTATTTTATTTTCTGAAAAACTGGCATTTCCATTGAACGTTAACCAATTTGTCAGAGCCCAAACGCCTTCTAATTCGATACCCCGACGATAACTTTTAGGCACATTGACACGGATTTGTTCGCCTACATCATTGATATTGCCCGTTACAACAAGCTGATTGTCGTATTGCATTAAAAATACATTGCCACTGATGCTTGCTTTTTGCCAACGATGTTGCAAACCCATTTCAACGTCAATCATAGATTCTGCTTTTGGCAAATACGTTTTTTCAGGGTCAATCAGGTCATTTCTGTTTGGCTCACGATGCGCGTTGGCAATACTTGCATAAAAACGTGTACCTGTTTTGTTTTCAACGACAAATCCTAATTTTGGATTGAAAAAGTCCCATTTTAGGTCGCGCCCAATATTGCGTAGTTTTCGGTCAATCCCCTCAGTATTATAGGCAACGCGACGATATTGTAAGTCGAGGAAAAGCGAAAAAATGTCATTGACCGCATAATTGACTTTTTCATAAATATTAAAATCTGTTTTGCGAGAAAGGCTGCGGTAAAATTCCGTAGGCGTTTTAGCAAAACTGGCATCTTTTGCAGCCCAAATGATTTGACCATAATGGTGTCCATCGTAACGATTTATACCACCGCCTGTTATAGATTCCCACCCATTTTTTTCAAAAGTTGCTGACCAAATACCGCCATAAAAATCATTGTCGAGCCATAAACGACGTACCAAATCCGTCGTGTCTTTACGTCCTGGAATATAATTTTTTAGCTTTTGTGCGGCTTTGTATTCTTCATAAAAACCCTTTCCTTTTGTATAATGCAAGGATGCATTGACTTTCCAAAACCTTGAAAATGAATGATTTAGCATCAATTGAACATGCGTTTGACCATAATCATCTACTTGATTTTCATAAGGCGAAGAGGCACGGTCTGTTCCTGCTGGATTGTACGTCCGTAACGTTGCATCGTTCATGTATGATTCTGGAATACCATACCATGATTGATACGTCCGTTCATTGCCCGTCATAATTTTAAGGCGTAAAGACGTGTTTTTCATCAAATAATTGGCAGACAAATACGCTGAACCCAATTTTGAGGACGCACGGTCAACATAACCATCGCTCACGATGCGTGACAAACGACCATCAACCGATAAACCGTTGCGCATCAAGCCCGAACCAAAGGAAATCGTGTTTTTCAAAGTGCCAAACGAACCGCCTGCACCTGAATAGCTGATGAATTTTTCACTATTCAATGGATTTGTCACGACATTAATCGTTGCACCGAATGCTCCTGCGCCATTGGTGGAAGTGCCTACGCCACGCTGAATTTGAATCATGGAAGTCGAAGCGGACAAGTCGGGCAAGTCAACCCAATAAACACCTTGACTTTCAGAATCATTGAGTGGCACACCGTCAATTGTCACGTTTGTACGTGTGGCATCGCTGCCACGAATCCGTAAACCTGTGTAGCCAACACCCGCCCCTGCGTCAGAAGTCTCGACTACTGAGGGGGTGCTTTTCAGCAAAAAAGGAATGTCTTGACCAAAATCATTTTGGCGAATTTGGTCGCGTTTGATGTTCGTAAAACTCATGGGCGTTTTGTTGCCTGCCATGGTTGCCGAAATCGTAACTTGTTGTAAATCAAGTTGTTTTAATGAATCTACCTTTTGTGCATAAGTAGCAGAGTAGGAGAGAAGGAGGACTAAAAGCGCAAATGTGCGCGAATTGGCAAGACTGTTCGCTTGCGTTTTTTTGTTAAATTTTAACATCTTAAAAAATGAAAATTTGGTAAAAAAAAATGCCGACTGTTGGGACAATCGGCGATTTTTTAAACCTCGTTGAGTTGACACTTACAGAATGATGAATAATAAATTATGAATGATGAATTTTTTTAACATTGTTATTCAATACTTAAAAAATTCATCATTTATCATTCATAATTCATCATTCGCATAGTATCAACTTTTCCGTCAGCAACATTACTTGCTTACGTTCAACGGGTATAATCTCAGCCTTTTTTTTCAAAAAAGCACCCCAACGCCGCAAAGGTAGTAAAGGATTTCAAAATTCCAAGATTTCGTATGATTGCTTAGTTGACACGAATTTCACGGATTACACGAAATTAAGATGTAAGAGCTTTCTTACTTTGTGTATCTGAATAATAAAAAATTAGAAAAAACAATTCGTGTAATTTGTGAAATTCGTGTCACCCCTTAAACATAACAGGATGAGCGAATTACCTTTGCGAAAAAACAAAGAAATGACTTTTGAAGAACTCGAATTGCTCAAAACGCCCGAAGCCCGTCAATTGATTTTGGAAAATGCAAAAACTGACCCCTCAGTATTTGCGTTCAAAAATCGCAATCCGATTGTGGCAACGCAGTTAAAATACGGACAACGTTGTCGGTTGAAATTGCCGAGTTTGTATGCTGTGCAAGCCATTGTGCCGCCTTTGGCTTTTGAACAATGCAGCAGCGAATTAGCGGCATCGGCAAAGGAGGCTTCGGGCAAACGGTGTTTGGATTTGACGTGTGGTTTGGGTATTGATACTTTGCATTTTTCAAAACATTTTGATGAAGTTATTGCTATTGAACAGAACGCTGTTTTGGCAGAAGTCGTGCGCTACAATTTAGGCTTATTAAGTGTCAAAAACGTTGAAATAATAACAGAATCGGCTGAAAACTATATCGATTCCTACGAAGGTGAGCCTTTTGACTTCATTTTTATTGACCCTGCACGACGTGATGATGTCGGCAAAAAAGTCTTTTTGCCCGAAGATTGTTCGCCTAATATCGTTGCATTATTGCCCAAATTAAAAAAAATGGCTAAGCGTATTTTGGTCAAAATGTCGCCTATGTATGATGTTGATGCGGCAGTTCGGCAGTTTCCTGATGTTCATTCCGTAGGCGTTTTGAGCTTAGATAATGAATGTAAAGAAGTGATTTTAGATTTTAGAGAGCAAGCAGATTTAGGAAATTTTCAAAATTCCCTAAATCTGAAACCGACAATTTTTGTTAAAATCAAAGTAGAGAATCAGTTTTTAACCGTTGAAAAAAAGGATAAAATAATTGAAAATGTAGAAAATACTGAGAGGGGTAATTTCATCATTGAACCAGATGTAGCGTTTTATAAAGCACGTATGTTGTCATCGTTTTATGACGTATTTTTAAATAACGATGAAGCCTTTATGACTTCTAATAATGGTTTTTTTCTGTCAAAAAACAAAGATTCTGAAAAAATACCAGCCCGTATTTTTAGGATTTTAGAGACGTGGGATTATCATCCTAAAAAAATAAAAGCACAATTGAAGTCGTTGAATATCAATACTTTAAATGTAGTACAACGCAATTTTCCTTTCTCGACACAACAGGTTCGGACGGCTTTAAATGTTAAAGAAGGTGGTGATTTGTTTTTGATTTGTACGCTTGTGAATGGTCAAAAAGTTGTTTGGTTGGCTGAAAAATGTTGATCATTCATTTTTTAAAAGGCTGTTAATAATTTTAACTGCTTCTTCGAAACGTTGCTCTTTGCCCCCCCTCAGTATAAAATACGTTTTTTGATTCTCAACAAGTGCCTTTTCATAAATATCAAACAAACGGCCGCGGTCATTGGGATTTTCACGGAGTGGGTCGGGTTGCCAAACGATGCCTTCGGGTGAACAAAGTAGATAAATACTTGAAATTTCTTTAAAAACACTTGATTCCTTCAAAAAATCAATAGCGTTTATCAAGTTATTGTCTGAATTTTTAAAAACTTCTTGATACCAAATATGAAAAGTTAAAGCATCTGTATCGCAAATAATGAAGTTTCCCATAGCTTTGGCTGTTTCAAATGCCTTTTTTTTATTGTTTTTTTGACCTAAAAACATCTGATAAAAATCGGTTTCATCGTATGAAGAAGATCCTTCAATATTTTTTTCCAACTTTTGTAAAGCCAACTTTGTTTCTAAATATTCTCTTGCATATTCCTCTGACAATACGGCATTAAAATGTGTTGAAAGTGCCGATGCAAGCGTTGATTTCCCTGTTGATTCAGGACCAGTAATGACAACTTTTAGCATATAAGTCGTGTAATTTTGTAAAAAAATTTTGAAAATGGCTCAAAAATAAGACATTTGCCACAAAGTAAATTGATATGCACAATATAGAACCTTTTTATCGCTGGCGCGAAGAATATGCCGTTGAAGACGACGATAAATCGCCTTTTTACGGCAATACATATACGGAGTGGAAGCAGATATATAATTTTCTTTTGCATCCGTTATGGGATGATTTTGAATCAAATACACTCTATTTAAAGGTTTTGATTGCCGATTATGAAGAAAATTATGCGATTATCGAATTGATTGGTGAATGGAACGATGCGGTGGAAAATGATATAAAATTTTTGAAACGTAATGTCATTGAGGCGATGCTCGATGCAGGGATTTCGAAGTATATTTTGTTAATGGATAATGTCTTAAATTTTCATGGCGATGGCGACGATTATTATGAGGAGTGGGCAGAGGAATGTCAAGACGCTTTTAACGGCGGTTGGATAGTGATGTTGAATACATTTGACCATGTTTCAGATGAATTGCACAGTACAAGACTCGATAATTATGTGCATTTTGGGCAGGATTACAATGATTTTAATTGGCGGCAATACCCTCCAAAAACTGTTTTTAAAATGGTGGAACAATTGATGACGGGTGGGCAAAGGCGTTTAAGTTATTGATATACAAAGGTGAATATTGGACAGATGATGTGGGCATTTCGCGTGGCTTTAGCTTCTATATTGGAGAGATAATCTCAAAATTCAAATAAAAATTGCCCCCCTCAGTATTGAATCATTACTGATTTTATCAAAAATAACGTAAAATCAAAAATAAGTGCAGTAAAATATTGTTATTTGATGAGATTTTAAAATGATAGTTGTTATATTTGTCTGTTTTTAAAATATTATTCTTCATTTTAAAAAAATCAATCATGAAAAAAATAACTTTACTCTTGACTATTTTGGTTTTAGCAGTCATTGGTTGCTCAAAAACAGATAGCGGGTCTGCTGTCTCTCCATCTATAACAACAAATAATCCGACTATTGACTATGCGACTATGATTGTCGGTTCATGGCAATTGGTTGAAATGGGAACGCCGATGAATGGTAATCCAATTGGCTGTGGTGAAGGGAGCAACAGTAATAATTTTGCTTGGGCAAAAACAAACGCAGTTGAGAAGCTGACATTTAAATCTGATGGTGTATTTCAACAAGAAACGAGCAATGATGCCGCTTGTAAAGGTAGTTATTTGTTGGGGAGTGGCTTTATCTCAATATTAACAGATTGTGCGCAAGTTGCACCCCGTCAGCCGATTGCAGCAATGGGTAAAACGACGCTTGTTTTAGAAAAAACAGATGGCGATCATACTTTACAGTATAAATATGAGCGTTTGTAATAGAGTAATTTTCAAAGGTTTATGTTTTTAACGACGGCGAGGTTCAAAACTTCGCCGTCGTTATTTATGCTAAATATAAGGCTATTCAGTGCACAAAGGGACGTTTTTAGTCTTAACAAAAAGAAAAAAAGTACTTTTGATTTTTCAACAAAAAACATCAACAAAATGAAGTCATTTAAATCAATCCTTATTTTCATCCTCGTTGTAGCTGCTTTCATTTCATGTAATAATACAGCAACAAAACAAGATACATCCAGTCAAAATGTGACAGTTTCTGCTGATTCTGCAAAAACAATGGCAGAAACCAATATGGCGAAAGACTCCGCAAAAGAAGAAATTCTAAGCCTCACAGCGATGTTCGTGGACTTTACGTTAGGCGATGCAGAACACTATGCGTTTAAAGATAAAGCAGGCAAATCTTGGGATTTTGGCGGCTGCGAAGAAGAAAATATCAAATTTGCTGTGGAGTTGCCAGAAGCACAAGCCAATGAAGACAATCGTGGCTTTGGGTCTAATAAAGCCTTACAAAAAAAATGGTTCGACCTTAAATATGTGATCCGCAATCAACCTCAATACCAAGACGGCCCGATGGCGAAAGTACCTGTTATTGTTGCAGCGACGATGAAGTAAGGAAATGATGAATTATAATTGCTGAATTGATGAATGATGAATTTGTAAAACGTTGATTTTCAACAGCTTTGTAAAATAATGTTTGGCAATTTATTTTTTCACTATTCCTAATAGAGGGTTTTTTAGCTGAAAATAGTTTTTTACTGAGGGGGCTATCTCAATACAGTAAATGTTTTGTAAAAGCCCTTTTTGTCAATGGTATAGGAAATGCGATTTTATTACATCATATTTGCAAAGACAAATAACAAACTTTTATCTTGATAGCGCGTTGTAATTTGAAAACAAGATAACATCTAAAAATGAACAAAGAAAACATAATTACAGGTGTGAAAAAAAATGCTTTCACCACCTATCTGAAGGATGCTTTTTGTGAAATGGGTCAAATGATGCAGTTTTGTATCCGTTTTTTCAAGGAAGCCACGTCTCCTCCATTTGAAATAAAAGAAATAATAGTGCAATGCTACAATGTCGGCTATAAGTCCGTGCCTTTGGTGATGATTACAGGCTTTATCATGGGTTTGGTATTGACAATACAATCTCGTCCAACTTTGGCAAAATTTGGTGCAGAAAGTTGGTTGCCAGGCATGGTCGCGCTGTCATTAATACGAGAAATAGCACCTGTTATTACTGCTTTGATATGTGCTGGAAAGGTCGCTTCTGGTATTGGTGCAGAGTTGGGTTCGATGAAAGTAACGGAACAAATAGATGCGATGGAAGTATCTTCTCTTAATCCATTCAAATATTTGGTTGTAACACGAGTGACGGCAACAACTCTCATGTTGCCTTTATTAGTTGTGGTTGCGGCGAGTATTGGTATGTTGGGTGCTTATGTGGGCTTCAATATCCACAGTCATTCATCATTGTATCGGTTTTTTACTAAAGCATTTGAATCTATTGGCTTTTTTGATTTGATACCAGCTATAATCAAAACATTTTTCTTTGGTTTTGCCATTGGCATAATCGGCTGTTATAAAGGTTATACCGCCTCACAAGGAACAGAAAGTGTTGGCAAAGCCGCCAATTCAGCAGTCGTCGTCGCTTCTTTGAGTATATTTATCATAGATATGTTTGCCGTACAAATTACTGACCTTTTGGGTTAGTAGTTTAGATAAACAACTAACAAACAACACTTAACAAATAATGAATAATGAAACAACCAGATAATGTGGTTATTGATATAAAAGGTTTGTGCAAGTCGTTCGGATCCAATCAGGTACTGAGGGGTATTGATTTGACAATCAAACGCAGCGAGAATGTTGTGGTATTGGGTAAGTCAGGTTCAGGCAAATCGGTGCTCATTAAGTGTATCGTTGGTTTAGTGGAAGTCGATGAAGGACGTATTACAGTTTTAGATAAAAACATCACTGAATTGGACAATAAAGAACTGAATGAGATTAGGTTGAAAATGGGTTTTTTGTTCCAAAATGCTGCCCTTTATGACTCGATGACTGTGCGCGAGAATTTGGAATTTCCTTTGGGGCGTATTTTTAAAGAATTATCCGAAGAAGAACGTGAAGAACGCATCATCACTGCTTTACACGATGTGGGTTTAGAAGACGCAATTGATAAAATGCCCTCCGAATTGTCGGGAGGTATGCGTAAAAGGGTTGGATTGGCACGGTCGCTGATTTTAGTACCAGATATAATGTTATACGACGAGCCGACTACGGGACTTGATACGGTTACGTCCCGAGAAATAAGTGAGTTGATACTGGCTATGCAAAAGAAAAATAAAACAACATCAATTATCATCACGCACGATTTGGCTTGTGCCAAATTAACGAGCGATAAAGTTGTGGTATTTAAAGACGGTGTGATTACAGCTGAAGGCACTTATGAAGAACTTGAAAAAAGTGAGGACAAATGGGTAAAATCTTTTTTTTAATAAAATTATATTCCAAACATAAATATGAAAAACAATTCAAATTATGTACTCAAATTAGGCATGTTTGTATCAATTAGTATCCTGCTACTCTTGATAGCTGTTTATATTATTGGTGCTCAAAAAAATCTCTTTAGTTCGACATATCGCATCAAAACCATTTTTAGAAATGTGAGTGGTTTGAAAGTCGGCAGTAATGTGCGGTTTTCGGGGATCAATATCGGTACAGTAGATTTTATTCAAATTGAAACAGATACGTCTGTGAAAGTAGAGGTCATTCTTCAAAAAGAAGTTCAAAAATTTATCAGAAAAGATTCAAGAGCCAGTATTGGTTCAGAAGGTTTGATGGGCGATAAGATATTGGTGATATCACCTGGAAGCAGTGGCGAACAACAAGCCGAAGAAAATGATTTTCTCGTTTCCGAGACACCCGTAGATATGGACGACATATTGGCGAGTGTAAAAGTCTCTACTGAAAATTTGGAAATAATAACTGACCAGTTGGCGGCGATAACATACAATATCAACAATGGTGATGGGATTATATCCAAAATGATAAGAGATGATAAGTTTTCCAATACTATCAATAAAACAATGAATAATTTGGAACAAGGTACGAAAGGATTGAGTGAGAATATGGAAGCCGCTAAAAGTAGTATTTTACTCAGGGGGTATTTCAAAAAGAAGAAAAAAGAGAAAGCACAAGAACTAAAAGAAAGAGAAGAAGCGGCTAAAAAAGAAAAAGCAGCCGATGCTAAAAAAACAACAGTGAAGAAACAATGATGGGTGTGTTATGTGTTTTGGGTGTTTCTTTGATATATTTTGTTACTCTTTTCCTATTTTTACGCCTCAATGAGAAAGTAAAGGAAAATAACTCAAAGAATAACCTAATCCAAATATGACTAAACAAGAAATCGAAGCGGCTCAAAACGAAGACGCTATGAAACTCGCTGTCTCAAATATCAACCGTCATTTGGCGAAAATTTATGAAGGGGGCGGCAAAAAACGGTTAGAAAGACAACGTTCTGAAGGCAAAATGACGGCGCGGGAACGTATCGAGTTTTTGCTCGATGAAGGTCAACCTCAAATTGAAATCGGAGCTTTTGCGGGTTTTGAGATGTACGAGGAGTACGGTGGTTGTCCTGCCGCGGGTGTCATCGTCGTCATCGGTTATGTGAAAGGCAGACAAGTGATTGTTGTTGCCAACGATGCGACCGTTAAAGCGGGTGCATGGTTTCCGATTACGGGCAAAAAGAACTTGCGTGCGCAAGAGATTGCTATGGAAAATCGGTTGCCAATTATCTATTTAGTGGATTCTGCGGGCGTTTTTCTGCCTTTGCAAGACGAAATTTTTCCTGATAAAGAACATTTTGGACGCATTTTTAGGAACAATGCAAAGATGAGTGCGATGGGCATTCCGCAAATTGCGGCTATCATGGGCAGTTGTGTCGCTGGTGGTGCTTATTTGCCGATTATGTCCGACGAGGCTTTGATAGTGGAAGGACAAGGCTCTGTTTTTTTGGCAGGTCCTTATCTTGTTAAGGCAGCGATTGGCGAAAATGCCGATCAAGAAGTGTTGGGCGGTGCAAAAACACATTCAGAAATCAGCGGCGTAACCGATTATAAAGTGCCAAATGATACCGTTTGTCTTGAAACCATTCAAAAATTGGTAGATAAATTTGGACGTTTTGAAAACGCTGGCTTTTCAAAAGTTGAAGCAGCACCCCCTCAGTATGAACCCAAAGGATTGCTCGAAATTTTCCCTGCCGACAATCGCTCGAAGCCTTACGATATGATTGAGGTATTAAAACGTTTGGTGGACAATTCAGAATTGACTTTGTACAAAGAAGACTACGGCAAAACCATCGTTTGCGCTTATGCCCGCATTGAAGGCTGGGCTGTCGGAATCGTTGCTAATCAACGACTTGTGGTCAAAAATGGACAAGGTGAGATGCAATTTGGCGGCGTGATTTACTCCGATTCAGCCGATAAAGCAACTCGTTTTATTATGAATTGTAATCAAAAGAAAATACCGTTGGTGTTTTTGCACGATGTGACGGGTTTTATGGTCGGCACACGTTCCGAACATGGCGGCATCATCAAAGACGGTGCAAAAATGGTCAATGCGGTTGCCAATTCCACTGTGCCAAAATTCAGTATTGTTATCGGAAATTCTTATGGAGCTGGCAATTACGCTATGTGCGGCAAAGCCTATGACCCACGTCTGATAGTGGCATGGCCTTCCGCCAAAATTGCGGTGATGGGTGGTGCGCAATCGGCTAAGGTTTTGGTGCAAATACAATCGTCTTCATTGAAATCGAAAGGGCAGGAGTTGACAGAAGAGGACGAAATGACCCTTTATAACAAAATAAAAGACCGCTATGACAGTCAAACGACCCCGCATTATGCAGCCGCACGCCTGTGGGTTGATGCTATAATTGACCCTTTGGATACACGTCAATGGATTGCTATGGGCATTGAAGCGGCGAATAATGCGCCTGTAGAGAAGTTTAATGTTGGTGTTATACAAACTTGATAGTCAATTAGTTGTAATGAATTAAAAATAAACTATTCCACTAAATCTTATTGTTTTACAGGTCTCAATTGCCTCCATCTTTAGATGGAGAATAAAAATAAAATATTGGATTTCTAACTCTCCATCTAAAGATGGAGGCAATTGAGGCTTATGCTTGAGATAGAGATGAAGAAATATTATTGAGTTCATTTTACATAGCCTTTCATTTTTTTCAAACAGTTTCTTTTGTGTTAAAATATCCTATCCAACCAAACGTCTTAAGTGAGACAACCTTTTCAGGGAAAAACTGTTATTAAATTGCACTAATCACTTATTCAGAATATGTATCCATGTAAACATCTTTTTCAAACGACACTATCTACTCCAAAATTGAGCAATAATAGCTTGATTATCAATGACTTTTGTATTCATTTTTATACTTCTCTTTCTGAAATAGAAACAGAAAGTCGTCATTCTTTTGGTCAGAATAAAGATCTTTTTTTGAGTGCAGAATACCTGCGTGTCCTTGAAAATAAGCCACCTCGTGATTTCAAATTTTGTTATTTGGTTTTTGAAAAGAGGGGAGAAGTTGTAGGTTTCATGACTTGCCAAATCAAACATTTTAATGCAGGTGACAGTCTAAATTTTTCAGGTAGAAAAGATGGTTGGTTGACTTTTAAAAAATGGTTAGCTGGAATAGTACAATACAATACATTGATAATTGGCAATTTGATGTTAACAGGAGACCATTCGTTTTCCTTTGATAATCAAATACTTACGTTTGAAGATAAAAAACTACTTTTTACTGAGGGGGTCGAATTGGCTAAAAAACAACTCGCTGCGAAAGGGACAAAAATCAATGCTGTTTTCATCAAAGACTTCCCAATTGGTTCAAATCATCACAAGTTGGTTCAGTCACTTGAAGGATATAATGAATTTCAAGTAGAGCCTAATTTTGTTTTTGATATACCTTCTGAATGGACAAAATTTGAGGATTATCTCGATGCACTTGGTTCAAAATATCGTGTTCGTGCCAAACGTGCTTTCAAAAAAAAGGTCGGTGTTGAACTTAAAGAATTCAATATTGAACGCATTTTAGCACATAAAACACGCATAAACGACCTTTACAAGCAAGTTTGTGACAATTCAGCCGTCAACCTCGTTCATTTGCATGAAGGTTATTTTGTGAATTTGAAAAATGAATTGGAAGACAATTTCCGTTTGTTTGGTTATTTTCAAGAAGGGCAATTGATTGGTTTTTTTACAACGATTACAAATGGAGACGATTTAGAAGCACATTTTTTAGGCTATGACATGGCTCAAAATGCAGCACATCAATTGTACCTCAATATGCTTTATGACATCATCAAAACAGGCATAAACCAAAAAGCCAAACGCATCGTTTTTGCACGCACTGCCCATGAAATCAAAAGTTCCGTCGGTGCTGTGGCAGAGGAAATGTCGCTGTTTTTGAAACACGAAAACTGTTTGTTTAATTGGATTTTGCCTTATGCTTTGCCCCTTTTAAGCCCACGTGAAAAGTGGACTCCTCGACAACCGTTTAAGTAAATGAAGGACTTTTCTACATCGGAAAAATCATCGTAAATTCCTTAATCGGAATCCGTTTCAAACGACCATTTATTTTAATACTCAAATTGCCTTCACCTTCAATCGTTGGTTTTGCAACGGTCATTTCTTTATCTTTTTCAACGTGAAAATAGACTATTTCACCCTTTTTGAAGCGTTTTTTTGTTGAACCATCTTCAAATTTAGGCATTAATTTGACCTGTCCGCCATCTGTTTTAATTGTCAAATTAGAGATTTCGAGCGTACAATCACCCATGATTGTCATTGTCAAGCTGTAATAATCTTTACCTTCAATAGGTTTATAATTTTCATCATTTGGAATTATCCCACGATGTCCCGTATTCCCTTTATTGGTATTTGAAATACTGATGAGATTGGCTTGTGCATGACAACTTGATAAGGTTAATGCCATTAAAACGACAAAAAGATGGTGAATTTTCATTTTAAAAATATGAGTTTAAACAGTGATGAAGTCAATTTATGTGAAAAATAAACGATTACTATGATTCATAAACGCCTTTAGCAAAGATAAATTTTAATGTTAAGACCCCTCAGTAAAAAACAATCTTGGTTTTTGTTTTTCAAAAAAAGCATGTATTTTTGTATAAACAATTAACAAACAATACTATGCAGATAGCAAACCCGATTTACGACATCACTTTTAAATATTTGATGGAAAATGAAGACATAGCCAAAGATATACTATCGGTTATTTTGAATGAAAATGTCGTACATGTTGAATTGAAACCACAAGAGACCATAACGGAAACACGAGTTGGCGTGCGCATTTTTAGGTTAGACTTCAAAGCGACAATACAAAAAGCCGATGGCACATTCATTATTATACTCATTGAAATTCAAAAGGCGAAAAAAGGCTTTGTAATTTCAAGATTTAGACGATATTTGGGAGCAAATTATATACTTGAAGAGCAGATTACGACGATTTATTTTTTGGGATATCGATTGAAAAATATCAAATTGCCTGTTTTGAAAGTTGAAAGAACGTATATGAATGCCGTTACAAAGCGCAAACTTAGAAACCCTATCAAAGAAAATTTTGTTGAACAATTATCACACGATATGTATGTGATACAAATACCAAGATTAAAAAAAATGGCTGCTCAAACAGAATTAGAAAAAATGTTAGACGTTTTCAGTCAACAAAAATACAAAACAACGGATAGTCATGTTTTGGAATACACGGGTGATATGAGTGACCCGCGTGTCGCTCGTATCATCAAATATCTTAATCGAGCTATGTCAAGTGATGAAATTCGTCGTGCTATGGATGCTGAAGACGAAGTAGAAGGCATGGTTGCGGAATTAGAAGAAGAGATAGAGTATGAGCGACAAGCGAAAGAACAAGAACGCCAAGCAAAAGAACAGGCTCTTTTAGAAATTGAAATTTTGCGAAAACAAATAGATGCTTTGCTGAAAGGTAAAAAAGATTAAAGATGCACCCCTCAGTAAAAATGCCCAAAATAAGCAAATCGCTTATTTGGGTATTTTTTCATTTTTCACTTATAGCTTTTCACTTTCAAGCTTTCCAAGAATCCTTCAAAGTCACTGTTCGATTGAAAACCAATTTCTCCTCCGTCGAATCCTTATCAACTGCAAAATAACCATGACGTAAAAACTGAACACGGTCATTGATTGCCAAATCTTTAACAGAAGGTTCAACATAAATCGTCTCTAAAACAGTCAATGAATTGGGATTGATATATTCTAAAAACGATTTTTCTTTATCACCATCAGGATTTTCAACATTAAACAAACGGTCATAAATTCGACATTCTGCCGTCACCGCCGTTTCCATATTGACCCAATGCCCAACACCTTTTACTTTGATGCCCGATTCGTCGCTGCCACTTTTTGATGTCGTCACATATTCACAATGCAACTCTGTGATATTGCCTTCTTCGTCTTTTATCGTTTCAAGATGCTTGATAATATACGCCCCTTTTAAGCGAAAATAGCCGTTTGGCGCAAGCCTAAAATACTTTTTAGGTGGGTCTTCCATAAAATCCTCACGTTCAATCCATAGTTCACGACCAAAAGGTACTTCACGTTTGCCACTGTCAGGGTCTTCTGGGTTATTATCAATTTCAACAAATTCTATTAATCTATCTGGATAATTCATCAAAACAACCTTCAATGGATTCAAAACAGCCATCACTCGTTGCGCCGATTTGTTCAAATCTTCACGCACACAGAACTCTAATTGCCCCACTTCAATCATATTGTCACGCTTCGCAATACCAATCCGATTTGCAAATTCACGCAAACTCGTAGGCGTGTAACCGCGACGACGCAAGCCCGAAATCGTCGGCATACGTGGGTCATCCCAGCCATTGACCACCCCCTCAGTAACCAATTGCAAAAGTTTCCTTTTTGACATAATCGTATAAGTCAAATTCAAACGTGCAAACTCGATTTGACGTGAAGGGAACAATTCTAAGTTCTTAATCGTCCAATCATAAAAAGGGCGATGCACCTCAAACTCCAAAGTACAAACCGAATGCGTAATGTTTTCTATCGCATCAGAAATCGGGTGTGCATAGTCATACATCGGATAAATGCACCATTTGTCACCTGTTTGATGATGATGTGCATGTTTAATCCGATAAATAACAGGGTCACGTAACAACATATTTGGTGAGTCCATGTCTATTTTTGCTCTTAAAACACATGTACCATCGGGCAAAACACCGCTTTTCATTTGCTCAAAAAGGTCTAAATTCTCCTCAACAGAACGGTCACGATAAGGCGAATTTTTACCTGCTTGCGTAGGCGTACCCTTCAAAGTTGCCATTTCTTCTGCCGTCGAATGGTCTATATATGCCAAACCTTTTTGAATCAATTTGACGGTCAATTCATAAATTTTTTGGAAATAATCGGAAGCATAACGCTCCTCTGACCATGTCATTGGCATACCTTCAATCAGCCATTTCACGTCTTCACGTATCGAATCCACGTACTCAATATCCTCTTTTGTTGGATTGGTATCGTCAAAACGCAGATTGGTTTTGCCATTAAAAGTCTTTGCCAAGCCAAAATTCAAGCAAATACTTTTTGCATGACCAATGTGCAAATAGCCATTCGGTTCAGGTGGGAAACGGGTTGTTATCAACGTATGTTTCCCTGTTTCGAGGTCTTTCTCGATGATTTCTTCAATAAAATTGAGTGATTTCTCTATTGCTTCTGCCATATTTTTTATTACGGTTTAATGTGTATCACATTGCCATCTTTGTCGGCAATGACTAATTCTTCGCCATTTTTTCGGGCGTTTTCATATACTTTTTCGACGGCTTTTTGAAAACCTTTGAGTATTTTATCAGCTAACTCTTTTGATTCTTTTTCAACTATTTTCATTGATAATATCCCAAATTTTTGAATTATAAATTTCTATTGATATATTAAAATTGCCTTGTGCAATAACTTTAAGAATTTTAGAATTATCAAAAACCATCCAATCATCACATATCGGAATATATAGCTCGTTCAGATTTTTCAAACCAGCTTTATAACGTCTTTCAATTACATCAGCTTCAATATTATGCCCACCTCTTTTAACTCTTTCCGCAACCCTTTGTTTTGCTAACTCTACACTTTCAAGCCAAACAAAAACCAAAGTGATTTTATAGCCCTGTTCTTTAGCTTTTTTGATAAAACTCACAAAACTGCGAGCAGAAAGTGTCGTTTCAAAAGCAAAATCCTCTCCTTTTTCCAAAAGATAATTCATCCGATTCAACATAATACGCCCTGCTTCAAAAGCGACTTTTTCAGGATGAAAAGGTGACAAGCCACGTGCAATTTCATCGGCATTCACAAACTCTTGACAATCCAATATTTCAGGTAAAATGGTCATTGATGCGGTTGTTTTTCCTGCACCGTTACAGCCTGCTATGATGTATAAATTGGGCATTTTTTCTCAAAAATATGGTTAAAATATTCAAAATACTGAGGGGGTCAAAATCGTTAATTTATTGATTACCAACATTTATGAAATTTTAAAAATTTCCTAAATGTGTTTTATTACAACCGTTTTTCCAGCTCAAACACAATCGGCTGATTCACTAATTCATAATTCAAATTCAAAACAGACGCATTAATATATGTTGTCAAACCTTCCGTCATTTCGCCATACGCTTCGTGAATATGTCCACAAATGTGAAACTGAGGACGCACACGCCGAATCGCTGTCAATAAATCCATACAACCTGCATTAAAACCGCTTGTGGTTCTGTCCAAACGCATATAAACGGGTCCATGTGTCATCAAAACATCGGTATCGTTTGGAATTAAATCCCAATGTTTACAAATTTCTGAACCGCGTTTGCGATTAAAAGCCCAATCGTAAAACCACGGCTGAATGGGTGAACCCCAAATTTTGATGCCTTCTATATCCACGCCACTGTCATTCAAATATATCACATTGTCAGGTATCATTTTGGCAATAGTTTCGGGATTGGTTTTTTCAAAATAAAAATCGTGATTGCCCGCAATGAATACCTTATAACGATACGGTTGTGCCGAAAACCAATCTAAAAAGTGATAAACTTGCGCTTCAGTACCTTTGCCCGTTACGTCTCCTGCATGAATCAATACATCGCCTTCGGGTAAGTGCAAAGGGTGCTTGTTATGTGTATCGGAAATAGCTACAAATTTCATAATTACTTAATTGATAATAGATAATGAATAGTTGATAATGTGTATTTATTAGTAAAAATTATCCATTATCAACTATCCATTATCCACTAATTACATTCGTTCAGGCATTTCAATCCCCAACAAATCCATGCCTTGTTTTAAGGTATGCGCCACGATTTTTGCCAATTTCAAACGAAACACTTTTTCAACATCATTGGCTTTCAAAACAGGTACATCGTGCCAAAACTTGCTGAAACCTTTGGCAATGTCGTACAGATAATTCGCCAATACTGAGGGGTCATATTGCGCTGCCGCTTCTTCAATGATACGTGGAAAATCGTAGAGACTAATAGCTAAACTTTTTTCTGTCTCATGTAGTTCCGTCGGCAATTCAGTTATTGAAAAATCAATACCTGCATGGACTGCCATCGCTTCAACCGATTTTGAACGCACATACGCATATTGAATATAAGGACCTGTATGTCCTTGTAAATCAACGGATTCCTTCGGGTCAAAGACCATTCTTTTCTTTGGATTGACCTTTACAATATGGTATTTCAAAGCCGCCAAACCGATTTTACGGATAATATCAGCCCGTTCTTCTGTTGAAAAATTATCAAGCGAATTGCTTTCTGATGCTGCATTTTTGGCTTCTGAAATCACTTCTTCTATCAAATCATCGGCATCAACGACGGTACCTTCTCTTGATTTCATTTTGCCAGAAGGCAACTCCACCATACCATAACTTAAATGGAATAAACCATTGGCATAAGGTTCATCTAATTTTTTTAATATTTCAAACAAGACTTGAAAGTGATAATTCTGTTCATCAGCGACAACATAACCGACTTTTCGGGCATGAAAATCGTTTTCCCGAAGCCTTGCCATGGCAATGTCTTGCGTAATATAAACCGAAGTGCCGTCAGAACGTAAAACCAATTTATGGTCTAATTTCACATCTGTCAAGTCAATCCAAACCGATGAATCGGGTTTTTGATAAAAAACACCTTTGCCAATACCGTCTTCAATAATGTCGCGTCCAAGCGCATATTGGTCAGATTCGTAGTAAATTTTATCAAAATAAACGCCTAATTTGTTGTAAGTTTCATTAAAACCTTCATACACCCAACCGTTCATTTGCTTCCAAAGTTCCCTTGTTTCAGCATCGCCTGCTTCCCAACGCAACAACATTTCACGGGCTTGTTTGCCGAGGTCGGAATAGTTATTGAAATATTCGTTTTTGAAATCTTTAAAAAACTCTTCCCGTGTTTGGTCTGCTTTTTTCTTTGATTCATAAACACTTGACGCTGTATCAGTTAACTGCCAAGTGGCATATTCTGTTTTGAATTTACCTTCAAATAAAACATAGTATTTTCCAACAAAATGGTCACCTTTTTCCTCAGATACTGAGGGGGTCGCATTGTTGCCAAAAAGTAGCCATGCCAACATAGATTTACAAATAGCAATACCTCTGTCGTTCACAACTTTTGTGCGCACGACATCATAACCTGCTGCTTCCAAAATTTTTGAACAAGACCAACCCAAAAGGATGTTCCGAATATGCCCCAAATGCAAAGGTTTATTTGTGTTTGGCGATGAAAATTCAATCATTACCCTTGTGTCTTTTGAAGGAGCCTGACCAAAATGTTCGTTTTTAGCGGTTTCTGCTACAAAATTTGTCCAAAAATCAGTGGCAATAGACAAATTTAAAAAGCCTTGAATGACGTTGAATTTAGCAATTGTCGGTAGTTTTTCCGTCAAATACGCGCCCAATTCCTGTCCAATAACAGGCGGTGCTTTGCGTGCTGTTTTGGCAAAATTGAACACTGTGACGGTATAGTCGCCTTCAAATTCTTTGCGCGTGCCGCTACAAATCACTTCATTTGCAGCGATTTCGACATTATAAAGTTCAGATACCGCTTGTTTTACGGCATTTTGGATGATAGAAACGATAGACATAATTTTTAAATTATGAATGATAAACGACGAATGATAAATGATGAATAGTGTACAATGGCAATATTCATCATTTATCATTTATCATTTATCATTCCTTTTGAGCCGCAAAAGTAAAAGATTTGCTTTAATAGTTGATAGATTATAGTGGATAGTTGATAGTTAAAACTATCCATTATCAACTATCCACTATCAACTACTCAATTCCTGTAGCAGTGTTTTGGGTAGCGACTTGACGATGAGTTCGTAACTGTGGTCAACCAATTCTTTAATGATTTTAGCGTCGAGACCACTTTCGGTGTAAACGGTGTTCCAATGTTGCTTATTCATGTGGTAGCCAGGAATGATGTGGTCGGGGTGTTTTTCACGTAATTCTACGGCAAAATCGGGGTTGCATTTGAGATTGATGCGACACTCAACAATGTCAAGACTTGTCAAACCATATATTTTTCCCATCACCCGAAACACAAGGGTATCGGGTCCAAAAGGTGTATCTTCCGTAGCGGCTTTTTTAGATAAACAATAAAGTCGTAAGGCTTCGATATTCATAAAAGTTTGGATTTAAATATGTTGATAACATTGTTTTATCAACGATGATTTACTGTTTCTCAACCTTCTCTTTGGCATCTAAAATAGCATCCTTAATTGCGCCACGTGTACCCATCAGGACATCGCCTTTGGTGTTGCAAATAATGGTGTCGGGCAATTTACCATGTGTTTTTTTAATGATTTGAAGAGAGTCAACCAGTTTCGACTCTAAATTTTTAAAAGTAACGACTTCACTTCCCATCGTGATAGTACCAGTGGAATCCACAACAATGACTAATGAATCTGTAGCAACATTTTCGGACATACTTCGGGTATTGGTCGTGTCCTTTTGAATACCTGTGTTTTCAGTAGATTTAGGTGCTTCAGTACAAGCAAATAGACTTACAACTGTTAGAAATAGAATCACTTTTTTCATCTTGATATTTTTAAGTTTTTGAATAAATATTCATCGGGTGACACTAATATCACCTCGATAACGCTGCATAGAGCCGTCTTTTTGTTCTAATTCTACATAAAAAGCATAGACATCATTCGGAACGGGCTTTCCATTGACCAAACCATCCCATCCCATTGTATCATTGTTGGGTTCAAAATTAGTGCGTGTAAACATCAAGGCTCCCCAACGATTATAAACAGATAATACAAGTACTTGTTTAATACATGGCGCTGTATAAACCGTAAAATAGTCATTTCTGCCATCATCATTGGGGCTAAAAGCATTGGGGATATATACGCCCACACAGGTTTTGACATTCACGATAATATCATCTGATCGGATACAGCCATTGACGGTATCACGTGCTTCAAGCTCATAAACAGTCGTTGTTTTGGGTGAAACGATGGGGTTTAAACAGGACTTACACGGCACAGAAGCGGACGGTCGCCAAGACAAAACCACATTTTTGGTAGAAGATACTGAGGGGGTCAATTTTATGCTGTCACCTCGTTCAATCGTCACATCATTACCAAAACTAACCCTTAAATCAGCCGTTATCACATTCAAAGTGATATAGGCTTCGCAAGTCGTATTTGTCGCAGGAATCGTATCTCGATAAGTACCTGCTTGTGTGATGATTCGACCATTAATTTTTAAGGTGTCGCCTGTACAAAGTGTAATATTTCGTGTTTCAGAAGTAGGTGCTTGGGTTCGGGCAGTGATGATAAGTACACTGTCGCAAAGAGGTAAGTTGCGGCGAATAGTGTCACGATAGTTACCCGCTTTTGTGTATGCTTTTCCATTGATAATCACGCCTTTGCCTTCACAAAAGAAAGTATCAATGGCTCTGCTCGGCAAAGTATTACATTGAGCTAAAAGGTCATTGTTGAGCCAAATACACAGGCAAAGAACCGTTATAGCTTGAAAAATTTTCATGTTTTATTTTTTATTAATAGTATAACAGATATTGGTAGAATGAGGCACTAAGATAGAAATTTTTAAAAGAAAACGACTTCATTTACCATTTTGGTCGCTTCTGTAAACATTATTCTTTCACACTTCAAATAGGTTAACCTTTGACGTTAATAACCAAATGAATGCTTATACTGAGGGGTGTTAAATTTATATTCAACATTCTCTATCATTCATACGGAGCATTTATTAACAACGTTGTAAATTGTGTTTCATTTTATTAAACATAAATCCATATTCGATGAAATCTGCATGTATTTCTGCTATTCTGCTCTTGGTTTTTAGCTGCACTCCGCCTGCAATTAAGACAGATGCGACAACGGCTAACGCTGACATTCCAACACAAGATTCGCTTATTGCTGTCAAGCAAGATGTCAGATGCCAAGAAAAGGGCAAATTGATAGAGAAATTTGAGCAAAACAACGCCCTTTTTGAGCGTTTGAGCAATGAAAAAAAAGAATTAGAATGGTTGAAAATTACCACTAAGGATGGTAAATGTACCATTTTGGATGACATTAAATCGGCTAATCACTATTCTGTTACATTTGAAGATTGGGACAAAGACGGTTTCAAAGACCGCCTTGACAATTGGAAATGGGATTTTAGTGTCAGTCTTTTTGACAAAACTAAAAACGATTTTTCAAGGCATATCAACGGACGTTTTTGTGGCGACCAATGGGATTTTGATAAATCTAAGAACCTAAAATATCAGTTTTTAGAAAACAAAATGGGTGGCATTTATGAGTTGTATCAATTAGACGGCAATGTAAAAACAGTTTATTCTGAAATCAATTTCTTAAATTATGAACCTGATGGCAATGGTACAAATAAAATAGAAATCAGAAAAAACATTGTCCGAAAGGGTGATGACATTAAGTTTGATACTTTAAAAATGGATTCTCAACTATATGCTGATACTCGTGAAGTACCCAACGAGGAATATGAGGTACAATTAGCCCGCACGAAAAAAGCCATTGAAAGTTATTGGCGTAAGAATTTGTCTTTGTTTATGAAGAAGTAGTTTAAATATGAATTGTGAAATAATAAGGTTTAAAAAATGGTAGGATTCAAAAGATTGTCTTAATACAATGAAACTATTGTGTTAAGACAATCTTTTGCACATAAACGCCACTGCCCAATATCTCTACGGACAAAAGATATAAACCGTTTGGAACGTCAAGCGCAAACAAAGTCAATTCATTTGTTTCTGATATGATATTCCGTTCTAAAACTTGTTGCCCTTGCATATTCAATAGTTTCAAATACCCCCCCTCAATATTGCTGCCTATTTTCCAATTTAATTTTATTTGTCCCGATGTTGGATTAGGGAAAACCGTCAAACTTATATCTTTATTCAAATCTTTTGAGCAAGAAACGTCTGAATCAAGGAAGCCTTTTCTGTATGTTTCTATTGTCATTAACATGCGTTGCATTTGTCCTTCTGTAAACATTAACATACAAGGGTCGTCCACATAATCCATAAAGTTCATAAACAGGCTCGATTGCCCACACGAATATTGTGGATAAGTGGGGCAACCAAAATAGGCAGATAACTGAGGGGGGGTATCTGCTACGTCGTGATCGGTTTCACAAAGCGTATCGTTCACTTTTCCCCACGTATGATACAGCCCAAAGTAATGTCCGACTTCATGCACGGCAACCCTGCCAAGACCGAATTTTGATGTTGTGTTTTTACCAAAATAACGTGGATGAACGACGACACCGCTTTTGTAAGTCGGTACAGCATTTGGATAACTGCCCATGCCTGTAATATAATCGCCTGTATTGGCAACCCAAATATTGAGGTATTTGTCAGGGTTCCAAGCGGTGCTGCCACCTAAATGTATATCGAAAAGACTGTCTTTTAACCCAATGGTTTTAATGTTTGTCCTTATTCTAATAATACCATTTGTACTATTTCCATTTGTATCTATATTTGTTAAACAAAAACGAATACCTGATTTAGAAATCAATTTTTTAAATTCATTGGGTAATGTATTTAAATCTAAATTGTGTGCATTAAAGTCTCTATTCAAAGCATCTATTTGAGAATAAACAGTTTCATTATTTATATTTTCATCTAAAGAATGTTTAACAATATGAACAACAACAGGAATAATAATAGGTGTTCCGCGTAAAAGAATATCTTTTTGAAATGAATTTAATTTTCTTTTCAAAATTTCATCAAATTGTTTAACATTGTTTAAAGTTAAACCATCTAATTGTCTTAATTCATTGAAGCCACAATGTGGGTTAATCTTATTTTGACCAATGAGTATTAAAGATTGTTTTTTCATGAAATAAAAACATTAAAGCATAATCGTAAAATCCCCATAAACAATAACATTTTTAGTTTTGCCCTCTTGTTCATATTCGTATTCTAAATACCAAACATAAACATCTTGCGGTGCTTGTTGTCCATTGACTTGTCCGTCCCATCGAATATCAGTTATATCCATAGCTGAAAAAATGCGACTGCCCCAACGATTGAATATCTGGAATCGTTTGACTTTATATGGAAAATCACAACCAAAAAACACTTGTAGTTCATCATTTACACCATCATTGTTTGGAGAAAAAGCATTGGGTACATAGACATTGCAGCCACATTTTTTGAATGTAATATCCACATCATCGTTGTAAGTGCCACACCGATTTGTGACCGTTACGGCATAGTTGTTTGTTTTATTAACGGTAATAATGGAATCTCGCACACCCGTTGACCACACATATTGACCTGGCACAGCCGTTGCAGACAGTTGTATTTTTTTACCTTCACACAGCGTTGTATCCCCCCTCAGTATTGGAACAAAATTATTGGCATCTGGCGGCACGACAACGACAACGGTATCTGTCAAAACACAACCATCTACAGTCACTTCAACTGAATAAGTACCTGATTTTGAAATACTTATGATAGAATCGGTTGAGCCTGTATTCCATTTATATGTGCCGTTTAGAAAGGCAGCGTTGTATTTTTGTGTTTCTCCTGCACAAATGAGGAGGGTGCTGTCGGGGAGGGGATTGAATTCGAGGACGGAGACATCGTCTATGTAGTAATAAACTAAGGAAGTTCTTTTAGGGTCTTCATACTCAATCATAGTCTCTGCATTCGTTCTAAAATTACCAATTGTGGCATATCGTTCGCCACCCTTGGCTTTGTAACATCCGCTTATAGCTGTCCATCCAACGGTGTCTTTAATTAATTTTCCTTTTCTATTACTGATACTGGGCTCCGTGATAATTGAAACACTATTTCTTCCAAGAATCGTATCTGTAAATGTAAGACCAATAGCATCTGAATAAGTCATTCTCCAACCAAATGCGGGTAAGTTACTCTTAGGTGATACGTAAAAGCGGACATAGTAGTTAGCTTTGGGTATTAACGCTTTTAATAACGGAGTTTCAAGATATTCTCTTACAAATGCAGCATTATAGGTTAATATGCCAGCATATCCATCACCGCTTAATGGCTCTTGATATGAATAAATATTATTAAAAGGAACACCTAACCAGGCTGTGTCTGAACATCTGTTATATGCATCAGGTGTACCTTGTCCAGGTGAAAACCATGGTGGTATTATCTTATGAATTTGACTGGGCGTATAGATAAATGGTTTATAATCACAAGTTGTTAAAGAATCAAAACTCGGATTATAGACTAAGTTTTGAGCATCCATATTCATAAATATGCTCGAAATTAATATCAATAATATATATTTCATAATGAAAAATAGATGTACCACACAAAACTGTATGGTACATCTTTATTTATATTAGTGAAAAAAAAAGGTTTGATTCTTCTATCAACGACTGACCATCAACTTTTTGGTGAATAGTTTATGATTGTCACGTAGGACACTGACAAAGTAAACGCCTGTAGTTAAATCACTAACATCGAATTCATTATTCTGTATCGTTTTGAAATTCTTGACGAGTCTGCCCGTCAAATCATGGATTTCAAGCTCGTCTTTAAGAGTCGAAACAGGGTTAAATTCGATACCATCCACTCTAAATGTTCGGGAAACAGGATTTGGAGATATCGTAGGTTCTATTTTAGATTCGCTATTCCCTCCACGGCAGCCCCAAGTAGGATAACAAAATAAAAAAGGATCCAATTTTTTTGTCCATGAAGCACATTTTGAGTTCGAGATAACTACTTGTACCCGATATGTATTACCAGGCACAAATACCCACTCCATTTCATTATTTGGGTTCCATAATTCATCTTTAAGGTCTAATATCCCTAATGGTACTTGGGCATTATCAATTAAGCCAATACTATTGACAGCACTGCTCGGAACAAAAGCATTTCGAGCCCTAAAATTGCCGGGAATCTGACCAGGCCAAAACTCTTGAATCATGACACCATATCTATCGAAGTTTTTACAAGCCGTGGCATCAATGCGAATAGGCTCACCTGGGTCAAACATAGAAGCAAGAATCAAATTGTTGTTGCCATTTAAGAAAGTAAAATCCACATCACTTTGAGCAGGCACACCGACAACGACTTCATTTGTAGTCTCTTCTGTTGGATTGAATGCACTGCTTACACCTACAAGCGGATGCTACCAGTGATTAGAGTCATATACGTCGAAAGGGCCATTTACTGGATTGCCATTTGTTTGATTTACACAACTTCCTTGTTCTTCTACCCAATGCTGGATTAAAACCCGATAAGTTCCTTGTGTGAGATTGGAAAATGTAAAATTATCATCCTGTAAACTTTGATACACAAAAACGCCTGTATTATCCTTTTTTTGAAGTATAAAACGAACATCAGGTAGATAATCAAAACTTGATGCCAACCAATTACAGTGCGTTGTAAATGTTGCACTATTTACTCTTATAAGTCGGTCGGAACTTGTTCTTGAAGGTATAAATCCTTCATTCGTGACAATGACTTGCGAACAATTACTTGTTGCAGTTTGAGCATTTGCCTGCATCCAAGCAAAAAGTGAGAAAAAAACGCCAAGAGTGATAATCTTTTTCATAAGATTCTTAATTTAGCGGTGATAAAATTAGTTTTTATTAAAACTTACCAATGATTTGCCGTCGCGGTAAGTTGGTCAGGCGTACGCAGTGCGCCTGATTTTATTTTAGGCAATACCTAAAACAAAGCGTTTTGGCTCAAAAGAGACCAAAAGCAGTAAAAAAGAATAGATTTAAGAAGAATCGAACATACTGTTTTCGTTTAATGGTTAAGAAATAAGGTTTATTCAAGACATAAAAACGGCTAAATGTCCTTTGACAATATCAAAGACAAGCACGCAAAAAGGGATAAGAAAAAACTTACCCTGTTAAGGTGGTTTTATCATGCGGATTGCGGATTGCGGATTGCGGATTGTTAACATAATGTCTGGTTTTAGCGGAATAAAAAGATTGTTTTGAGTTCTAAAATGTAATTGGCACAAATGTATATTGTGTGTTTCGATATGCCAAATAGATAATGTTAAATTTTTCTAATTTTTAAATTTGAATAGTTATTGTTCCTATGCTCAATAAAACTTATGAGAAGCAAGAAAGATTTATACTATATTCGTTGTTACTAATTGATTGTTTTAACCATTTCAAAGACTTAAAAAAAATATGTTTGAAGATAAAGAAGTCCGTTGGGGCATCATCGGCGTTGGTGATGTCTGTGAAATTAAGAGTGCACCCGCTATGAACCTGATTGAAGGTTCAAAATTGGTTGCCGTCATGCGTCGTGATGGGCAAAAAGCACAGGATTATGCCCAAAGACATGGCGTGCCAAAATGGTACGATGATGCCGATACTTTGATAAATGACCCAGAAGTCAATGCTGTTTATATTGCAACACCGCCTGGCGCACATGAGTTTTTTACCCTAAAAGTAGCGCAAGCCAATAAGCCTATTTATGTCGAAAAACCAATGGCACGCACGTATAATGAGTGTTTAAGTATGATAAATGCTTGTGAAATGGCTAATGTGCCTTTGTTTACAGCTTATTATAGGCGGATGCTGCCTAATTATCTAAAAGTAAAATCGCTGTTGGAAGAGGGCGTTATTGGCGATGTTCGATATGTGAATATTGTGATTAACAAAACGCTCGAACCTGATATTGTTGCTGATAATAGACAGATTGACAATTGGCGTGTCAATCCAGAAATAGCAGGTGGTGGTTACTTTTTTGACCTCGCTTCGCATCAATTAGACATCATGGATTTTCTTTTTGGACCTGTCAGAGACGCTCAGGGTTTTAAGCACAATCAAGCACAGTTATATCCTGCCGAAGATATTGTCATGGGTTCTTTCTATTTTGACAGTGGCATTATCGGCAGTGGCAATTGGTGTTTTACAACTTCAACAGTTTCAGAAATGGATAAAACAACGATTGTAGGCAGCAAAGGACAAATATCTTTTCCTTTTTTTGGAGACAATACGGTGACTTTGGAATTGGAAGGGCAGGAGAGGGAAGTGACGCGTTTTGAAATGCCTAAACATGTTCAACAACCGCTTATTCAATCGATTGTTGATGAACTTTTAGGTCAAGGTACCTGTCCAAGTACGGGTGTTTCGGGTGCGAGAACCAATAAGGTTATGTCGCTTTTTAGAGAGCTATAAAAACACAAAAGGGATTCAACAAGCTTCCAATTTATCTTTCTTGAAGAATAATATTAAGCCTGTTGAACCCCTTAATTATCGCATATATTTTCTACGAACTGTATTAGCCTAAACTTAATTCAGCAATTCATAAATCCCTGCAATGCCTTGTCCGCCGCCAACACAAGCCGTCACCATGCCGTATTTATTACCACGGCGACGCATTTCGTTGAACAACTGAACAGACAATTTCGCACCTGTGCAACCGAGTGGATGACCGAGAGCAATCGCACCGCCATTGACGTTGACGATGTCAGGATTCAAGCCAGCTTCTTGCATAACGGCTAAGGCTTGGGCGGCAAATGCTTCGTTTAGCTCAATCAAATCAATGTCTTTCAACTTTAAACCTGCTCTTGACAGGGCTTTTGGAATCGCTGCACAAGGTCCCATACCCATAATAATCGGCTCGACACCTGCCACAGAACAACTTGCCATGCGTGCAATGGGTGTTAAGCCCAATTTTTTGACCAAAGTACTGGACATCACCAACACAAAAGCCGCACCGTCAGATGTTTGAGACGAATTACCTGCCGTCACAACGCCGCCGTTGGTAAACGCTGGACGGAGTTTTGCCAACCCCTCAGTAGAAGTCTCTCTACGCACACCTTCGTCGGTGTCAATAGTGAATTTCTTAGTTTGGCGTTTGTCATTGGCGACAAAAACTTCTTCCACTTCAACGGGAATGATTTCGCTTTTGAACAAACCGCCATCAATTGCTGCCGCCGCTTTTACATGAGAAAGCGTAGAAAATTCATCGGCTTGCTCCCGACTGATGCCAAATTTTTTCGCCACTGCTTCAGCTGTTAAACCCATGCCGACGACATAATCGGGCGTGTCCACTGCCACATGATACGACGGCGCGAGTTTGTAACCTGTCATCGGTACCATAGACATACTTTCCGTACCGCCAGCGATATAACATTCACCCATATTTGCCTTGATTTTGGCAACGGCAATCGAAATAGCTTCCAAACCTGAAGCGCAATAACGATTGATAACGAAGCCTGGCGTTTCCTTACCCAAAGCCCGTAATGATATTTGACGACCGACCTGTAAACCTTGTTCACCCTCTGGATTGGCACAACCGACAATGACATCGTCAACCAATAAAGGGTCAACCTCTGGCATAGAAGCCATGAGGTGTTTGATGATATCCACCGCTAAATCGTCTGACCGATAATTTCTAAAACCGCCACGACCCGCCTTTCCGACGGCTGACCTAAATCCTGCTACTATATAAGCATCTTCCATTTTTTATTATGATTTTATTTATTAGATTTTTAAATTTTTATGATTAAACCTCCAACAACAAGGTATTTTACCTCATGTTCGTTCAATAATCTTATAAACTCTTTGAAGTCTTGGTTCGGCAGTACCATATTTCCAAATATTATATTGTGAACGAATTTGAGACAATGCAGCTAAACGTAATTCATAAGACTGCGTTTGCCAAAAAGCAAAATCACTGGGTTCTTCGCCCAATTTGAATTTTTGGACTTTTGTTTTGTCCATTTTAAGTAAAATATCCATTTGCAAATGTATTTATGTCCGAATTACTGAGGGGGTTACATCTTAGGTTTTCCTGCCTCATGCCACCACTCTTCATTTTCCCAAAAGTTATCCCAACCTAAGTTGTAATATTTTTTATTGATTTCAACTTCACGTTCGCCCATACTGAAATCCTTTAAAATGTCATTCGCAAAACGGAATAAATCGGCTGCGAAAATGACAGGTTTTTTCATGTCGGGCTTTGTATAACTTGTCCAAGTACCGTCAAAACGATAACCTGCACCGCCACTTGGCAAACCGACAGACGAATAAAACCACAAATAAGGGTGGGCATCTTCACCTATCGAAAATTCTACTTTCATATTACCTTGAAACAAACCACTATATGGATTTGTTTTGTCGGCTTCTGCAAATTCAAACGTGCCTTCTGTGGCGTACATGGTTTGAATATTCATGTTTTCCATATCTTCTTCGTTCACATTGGGGTCTGTGAATGTGCTGATATTCGTTAATTTAAACGTCCCTTCAAAAGGTGTAATCGTTTTTTTATGACGGTTCTTACCTTTTACGTGATACAGGGATGGGTCTTTCACATCTTGTTTTACTTCCGTAAAAAGAAACTCAATACGGTAACGGTCTTCACCATAAAAGCCATTGACAGGGTAGTTGTCTTCATTGACAAAAAGGCTGTCTAACCTCGTTTTTTGAAAAAAGGCAGTTGCCGATTTCGCATCTAATGCTTTGAATATCAACGGTTTCAAAGGCGCAGAAGAATCTGCTAAAAGCGAATCAACGGCTTCCTTATGCGTTAACATCGCGGGTGTTGCAACGGCAGCTTTCTGTGTTGGTGCGTTTCCTTTGTTGAAACACTGTGAAATAAATATCGCCGCAGCGATAAGCATGGGAATGAATACGAGTTGTTTTTTCATCTGTAAAAAAAAAGGTTTTAATTAATTGAAAATCAATGTTTTAATTTCTGTTTACTATACCTCGTTACTAAAAAATACTGAGGGGGTTTCATTCCCCCATTTGTTGTACCAACCTTTTGCCTAAACCAAAATATATCAAGACTTGCGCAATCAATAAATTGCCAACCCACGACAACCAAGTAACGGTCAAATAGGTCTCAATAGGTTTTGTTTCAAAAATATAGACCATAAAGTAACTTTCTGTCCGCAAACTCATCGCTGCCAATGTGATAGCGTAACTGAGAATCATCATTTCTGAATGTTTGACAAAACGTTTTTTCATCACTTCATGCCATGCCGCATACGTTACGAACCACCAAACAAAACATTGCAGTGTAAAACCAACCCTTGCTGCCAAACCACCATTCGCAAAAGCCGCTAAAACCAAGCCCGAAGGTGCTGCCAATAACAAAATAGACCCAATGTAAATCTTACCGATGAGGCGATGAACCTTTGGATACCCCCTCAGTATTTTTGGAAAAAACTGGAAAATACCGCCGCCAATTGCCAAAACACTCGACGTAATGTGAATGTAAAACGCCCACATAAAATAGCTGCGGTCAAGCAGTTGATTGGGCTTAGTGCCGAGGAAATTTATCGCTCTTTCAAATGTCAAATACGGCAACACTTTTGTCACCATGATGGCTGTAAAAATCAGAATCCATGCAGCGAAGCTGTATCCGATTATTTTTATTAGAACATTTTTGGACATCTACTTTTGTATTTTTTCCAAATCAACAAAAGCCAAATCGAGATAAACACCATCTAAATGATGGAAATCTTTGTCCGTTGTCAGAAATAACAGACAGGTCAAAAGTTGTATAGATTGATTGCCAATTTTTGTCTTGCCGAAAAAAATAGAGCAATATATTGGTGTCAAATAGGTAGGTTTTCATTTTGTCAATTGTGCGATTAGTTCTTCTGCCGATTCTTGAATATTAAGCGATTTTGCCCATTCATTTGCCTTATTCCAATCTGTTCCTTTAAAATTTTGTTCACGTTTCAAATCTTCCAAGGTCGTATTGCCTCGTCGGATAGGTTTAAAAATACGTTTTGCATTTTCTTCTGGAATCAGTAATTTATCAAGGAAAATTAAAAAACGGACTAATTTATCAACATCTTTTATAGACTGAACGCGGCTAATCAGATGCCTTTGCAATGACTCGATTGTAGTTATATCTAATGTCTTTTCCATTTTTATTTTCTTTTATTGTTAAATTTCCTCAAAAATAAGGGTTTTCAAGCAAAATATAACGTAGAGACGCAAAGTTTTTGCGTCTCTACGTTTCGCTTAATTCCGCAACGGCTTATTATTCGTCAACATATATTGTATGCGTTCCAACGTCTTTTGTTCGCCACAAAGCGACAACATGGCTTCGCGTTCGATGTCCAAAAGATATTGTTCACTCACGCGTTGTTGACCTGTTAAGTCACCACCACAAAGAACAAACGCCACTTTTTTAGCGATTTTAATGTCGTGTTCTGACGCATAACGACCTAAATACAAGGAATGGGCTGCCACATACAAAGCACCCAAACCATTGCGACCCATGACCAAAATATCCTTACGTGGTTGTTTTTGAATGTATGTATCCGCCATTTCTAAGACTTTTTTCTTCGCATCAGCAATGTTGCGGTCTTTGTTTAAGACAACGCTGTCTTTTTGATGCTGCAAATAGCCAAAATTAAAGGCTTCGTGTGCAGATGTTGCGACTTGTGCTTGTGCGATTGTCTTGAATTTTTCGATAATGGTTGGTATTTGAACATCACCTTCAAAGAAAGCATCGCTTGCGCGAACAGCAAATTCCTTTGTACCACCACCTGCGGGCAAAATACCGACACCGACTTCAACCAAACCCATATATGTTTCGCCTGCTGCAACAACTGCATCAGCGTGCATCGAAAATTCACAAGCTCCGCCGAAAGCATAACCTTGTGTCGCAACGACAACAGGAATAGCCGAGTAGCGAATCCGCATAGACGTTTGTTGGAAATAATTGACTGCAAAATTCAGTTCGTCCCATTCTTGTTGGTATGCCAACATCGCAATCATCATCAAATTGGCTCCGACCGAGAAGTTTGTGGCGTTGTTGCCGATGACGATACCTTTCCAGCCTTGTTCTTCCGCAATTTGTATGGAATCGTTGATGCCTTTCAAAACGCCTTCGCCAATGGAGTTGGCTTTTGACCTAAATTCTAAGCATAACACACCGTCACCGATGTCGTGTAACACCACTTCTGGATTTTCATAAACCGCTTTTTTATCGCGGTAATTGTCCAAAATGATGAAATCTGAACCGCCCGGCATGGCTTTGTAAGCCTTTGTGCTTGGGTCGTAGTATTTTTTAATACCGTTTTCAGATTTATAAAAACTCGTGAAACCCGCAGCCAACATCTCTTTCACCCAAGCTGCAACGACTTGACCATCGGCTTCTGCGGCTGCTATGCCTTCGGCAACGCCAATGACATCCCAATATTGAAAAGGACCCAAATCCCAAGCAAAACCTGAGCGCAAGGCATCGTCAATAGCATATAATGAGTCAGAAATTTCAGGGACACGGTTGGACACATAGGCAAACAAACCTGCCAAAGAACGGCGAATGAGTCCACCGCCTTTGTCCGTTTGTTTGAATAAGGTGCGTAAACGATTCGGTAAATCCTCAATCTGTTTTGCCACAGCCAACGACGGTAAAGTGGATTTTACTGAGGGGGCATATTCTAATGTTTCTAAATTTAATGCTAACACGACTGGACGACCTGATGCTTCTCTTTCGCCCGTTTTTTTATAAAAACCTTGACCTGATTTATTGCCAAGAAACTTATTATCAATCAAAAATTGTTGAAATTCTGGAATGTCAAACGTACCGGCTTGTTCGTCATTGGGGCAGTTGGCTTTGATGCCTTTGATGACATTGACTGATGTATCATGCCCAACCAAATCGCCGAGACGGAACGTACCTGTTTTTGGACGACCAATCGCTGGACCTGTTAAAGCATCAACATCTGTAATCGTCAAGCCGATTTCAGTGGTCAATTGATATATTTTTGCCATAGCGTAAACGCCGACACGATTGGCGATAAATGCGGGTGTATCCTTACACAAAACGGTTGTTTTGCCCAGAATACGGTCGCCAAAGTGGATAAAGAAGGCGATTACTGAGGGGTCTGTTTCTGTTGTTGGAATGACTTCCAAGAGGCGCATATAACGCACAGGGTTGAAAAAATGCGTGCCGCAGAAGTTTTTACGGAAGTCGTCGGAGCGACCTTCTGCCATCATGTGAATCGGAATCCCCGATGTGTTTGAGGTAACCAAAGTGCCAGCTTTGCGGTATTTTTCAACTTTTTCAAAGACTTGTTTTTTGATGTCTAAACGTTCCACAACGACTTCAATAATCCAATCGGCATCTGCGATTTTGGGCATATCGTCGTCGAAATTGCCAAGTGTGATGCGTGACGCAAAGGCTTTGTCATATATAGGTGTCGGCTTCGACTTTAGGGCTGTATCAAAAGCCGCTTGAACGATGCGGTTGCGTTGGCGCGGGTCTTTTTTTTGGTCGTCGGTGAGGTCAAAAGGCACGATGTCAAGCATTAATACTTCGATTCCAGCACCTGCTAAATGGCAAGCGATGCCAGAACCCATTAAACCAGAACCGAGTACGGCTACTTTTCTAATTCTTCTATTCATTATTATCTTATTGATTTATATTGGTTTACGAATAAGTATTATTCTGTAAAAGTAATTTTTAGCGAATATTCGCTACTAATGCGCAAAGTTAACATCTTCAAGGACGTAAAAAAGAATTTGAAAGGATTTTTTTTTGTTGTTGGGGTTTGTTTGGGTCTGGTTGAATTAGGATGCTAAGGATTTATAGGATTTTTAGGATTGTGACATATGAACCGGTATTCAAAAGAAATAGGATTCGAGAAATACATCTCGAATCCTAAAAATCCTTAACATATTGATTCAAACGAAACCCTTAGTTTTTCACAAATTTAACCGTTTCGCCTTGTACTTTCAAAAAGTACGTGCCTGTTGATAATGGACTGATAATCAACTCTTTTTGTCCTGTCAATTGTCCTGTTTGGACATTTTGACCGAGTAAATTGTAGATATTGAATGTCTGCGGATTAGGGCTGTTTGAACGGATAGTTATTTTATCGTTGGCGACGTTTGGATATACTTTCAGTTTACTACCTTTTTTGTTGATGACGGAAACGATATTTGAAAGCGTTTCTTTGCCATCAAAATCCACAGAACGCAAGCGGTAGTAGCTGATACTGAGGGGGGTATCATCCACAAATTCATACTCATTCATCGCTTGGCTATTGCCTGTCGTTTTAACTGTGCCGATTGTTTGCCAATGTGCTTGTGGGTTTGATGCGCGTTGAATGTCGAAATGGTCGGCGTTTTTTTCAGTGACCGTTTGCCAAGTGAGTAGGTTTTGACCATTGTTTTGTTTGGCTGTAAAAGTTGTCCATTCAGTTGGTAAGATACCTGCATTACCAAAAGAGAAAGGCGACCAATTGGCACCCGTATATGTAAAAGCAACCGTATAAGGATTACTGCCCGATGGTGTGGCTGTGCCAATGGCTTCCCATTTTGATGCGGTGCTATTATAATGTATGCCATCCATGGCGCTCCCTTCGACAAAGGCAGCAGCCCCTTCATTCATATTGTATGTAAATGATAAACCCACATTTGAGGCAGATGCGCTGGACGAAATGTCCCATTGACGGTTAATCACTTTGGTTGGCTGCGTGATACCTGTACCACTTGGTGCTGAGTTAGAGACCTTGACAGCATAGTCCACATTACCACCATTTGATATAGTTAGCGGATTGTAAGCGGTTGTTCCGACTGGAAAAGTAGCTGTACCCACAATTGGAATCGCTATTTTGCCTGAACCATTGGTAACGACATAACTGGATGACGAACCGCCTGCGATAGAGCTCGCAATGACATTGCCTGTGCCTAAAATAATTTTACCTGTTGTGAGCGTTAAAGTGCCATTTATGGTGAGCGTTACACCATCATCTACGATGACATCACCGCCACTTATGATTAAACTGCTGAATGTTTGATTCGATGAAATCTGGAGTGTGCCACCAGAAATGATCATTTCATTGGTGGCTGGCAGCGTTGAACCTCCTGCATTATTGAGTTTCAAAGTACCTGATGTCAGATGTGTTGAACCAGAATATGTATTTGCTGCCGATAAGGTCAAAACACCTGCACCTACACCCGATTTCGTCAACGTTTTGCCCGGTCCACTGATAATGGAATTGATGTTTACATCGCCCGAACCATCAATAACGATGTTGTTGTTTGCGGTATTTCCAAGGACAATATCCATATTGCCCAAGCTATTTTGAATGGTTAAGTTCGAATTACTGGCATTTCTAATAACCGTATTCCCTACACCGTTGACGGTTAATCCGAACAAGGTTAAAGTACCCGCCGTAGCACTACTGTTTTCAATCGTCAATGCACGAGTCCGTGCCGATGTGATTTCAATCGCACCTAATAATAGGGATGATGTGCTCATGTCAATTTGAGCAGATGTGGCAGAACCTGCATTTTCAAATTGGGCAACATCGGTTGACAACCAAGTAGCCTTATTGGGTGTCCAATTTTCAGCTGTGTACCAAGCCGTGGCGGTTGCCGAATTGCTCCAAACGGTTTGGGCAGTGCTTGAAATTGTTGTTAAAAGCAGACAATAAATAGTCAGTTTTGTTTTCATTGTAAAAAGGTAGCGTTTTAGTGAATAAAAAAAGGTTGACTTCCCTCGCCGAGTTAAGTCAACCTTTATTAACGTGGCAATAGATGTTTATTTTTTGAAAAATTTAGCCGTCTGATTGTTAACGTTCAAAATATACACGCCTGAAACTAAGGACTGAACATCAATATCATTTGAGCCATTGAAACGACCCCTCAGTACAATTTGTCCCAAAAGGTTCGCTACCTCAAAGTTAGTTGTTAAATCCATATTTCCAATTACTGTCAATCTATTTTCGCTGTATGTAGGAAAAACGGTCAAATCGGACTGTTTGCCTTGGAAATTAACGGAAACGGTGTTTGAAAGGGTTTCTTTGCTGTCAAAATCTACTTGGCGCAAGCGATAGTAGCTGATACTGAGGGGGGCATTGTCCACATATTCATACTCTTTTACCGTTTGGCTGTTGCCCGCTGCTTTGACTGTTCCTATTGTTTGCCAATGCGCTTGAGGGTTTGTTGTGCGTTGAATATCGAAATGGTTTGAATTCCTTTCGGTTGCTGTTTGCCATGTGATTAGGTTTTGACCATTTTGCGTTTTGGCTTTCAAGTCAGTCAACTCTGTTGGCAAAATCCCTGAATTACCGAAAGAGAAGGGCGACCAAGTCGGTCCAGCATAAGTAAATGTAACGGAGTAAGGCGAATTTACCACGCCCATAGCAGAGCCAATATAATCCCATTTTGTCCCATTGAAGTGAATACCGTCCATTGAACCCGTAGGCAAAAATGAACCTAAAACACCTTCATTGTCATTGTAATGAAATGTTAAACTGACGTTTGACGGTGTACCACTGGGTGTAATATCCCATTGGCGCTTAATCGCTGCACCTGGTTGTGTGATACCACTTCCTGTTGGTGCAGTGGAGGACACATTCACGGCGTAATTTGAACCACCGCCATTGGCTATTGTCACTGGATTATATGCCGAAGGGGTTGGACCTACTGGAAATAATGTTGCTGATGAGACGGCGTTTATGGTTAATTTACCTGTTCCAGCTGTTACGACATAACTTGATGATGAACCGCCCGATACTGCTGTTGCAATGACATTACCTGTTCCTAATGTGATTTTGCCTGATGTCAATGTTAATGTACCATCAACATTTAAGGTGACACCATTATCGACGTTTATGCTGCCACCATTTAGGCTTAGGTTATTAAAGGACTGGTTTGAGGAAACTTGTAGTGTTCCTCCTGCGACTATTGATGTGCCACCTGTCACCGTTAATGTTCCAGTATTTGTTATGTTCGTTGAATTAATGGACAAGCCAGCAGTACCTAATGCAAGTGAGACTCCGCCGCCCAATGTTGCCGTAGCACCGTTGATAACCCACTGCCCGCCTGTGCTTTGAGTCATGCTGCCTGTGCCAATAATACCATTTCTAAATGTTTTAATGCCACCAGATGTTCCCCAACTTACGGCTGTGTTCGCTTCTATTTTGCCGTTGATTGTCGTTGGTGAAGCACCACCGACTGAGCCCCAACCATTATTAATTCTTAAAATAGGTATTGTTGTCGCATTAACTTTTGGGAAAAAAACTCTACCACTTGTTGCAGGTGAAGCACTATTATTCCATTTAAAAATAGAGCCATTGTCCCAAACCATTGAGGTTTGAAAAGCAGAGCTGGCTGCATCAGAAGCATAATTGGCGGCGGATCCAGAAGATGTTAAAGCCTCAATCATTCCGCCTTCCTGAATGTTAATTGATGCAGTTGATAAGAAAACAGGCAGCGATGCGGGTGATGGATTATGCAAAAAAACACCACCGTTTTGTATGATAATATCATGTCCTGAAGCATCATCATTAACCGTTAGCGTTCCTCCTGTATAAGACAATATACCACCGCTTTCTACAACAACTTGGTCAATTGTAACAGTTGCGGCAATAATAATGGTATGCCCGTTCCTAATCGTAGTGGTATTTGCATCACTGTTGGGGGCTAATGTAGCGGTAATCCAAGTAATATTATCGTGTGATGAATCCCAACTTCTGTTTGTTCCCCAGTTGCCAGATGCTATATTTGAACGGAAATAGTCCATTGCATTTGTTGGGAGCGTTACAGTTATCGCATTGCTTGTAATTTGACTAAAAGAGCCTGAATTGGCATGAATAGTATAAATACTTGCTGCATCAAACTGCAAATCATCAAATGTTGCGACACCCGCAACTGCTGCTTTTGTGGTTGTTCCAGTTAAAGCACCTGACCCCGTAGCTTTATTGACGATAATATTTCCTGCATAAGTATCGTCAATTGAATTGTCTGGTCGAAGTGCTTTGACTGTAAAACTCGTTAAATTAGTAGCGGTTGCACTTGCGGACGGTACACCAACAAATGCCAAATGTGTTGCCGCAGCTAACACATTAAAAGGTGTACTTGTCGCTGTTGTTAAATTATCGCCACCTGTTCGAGTGGCTATGATTGTAGCTCCTGTTCCAATTGTTGAAAGGGTAACACCTGTGATTGTTACAGAATTAGAACCTGCGCTAATTGTTCCCGTTGTTGTTCCGCCAATTGAACCCGCCGCCCCATTTGTTGAAAAAGAGAAATCTGTTGCTGCCACAACGTTTGAAGGGTTGCCACTCGCTTCTTGGGCTTGAACGGTTACGTTGAAACCTGAACCTAAGGTTGGTGAGGCTGGGGTAATGTTTGTTATGACTAATTGGGTGGGCGGTGGTAATGCAACCACTGATCCGCCTATGGCTAAGCCATTTGTACCTAATGAGGCAGCAGATAGAAACCCCCATCCACCTGTAGGTGTTTGCCCACTGGCATAATACCGAATGGTAATTGTTGTTCCACTAACAACATTTTGTAAATTAGTAATTCCTGTTAGACTAATTTGGGTCATTGCAAGAGACGTAGTTTGTACAGGTGAACCAATTAATGTGAAATTGGTACCATCAAGGCTGTATGCAAATTGAGAAGTAACACCTGGACTTGCAAAAAAGGTAGAAGTGCCGCCAAATTTGGCATCAATTGTCGAAAGGGATACTTTGTAACTGCTGGCTGCTTGAAGTGTTATCTGAAAATAATCTGTGTTGGATGTAGAAATTCCATCATCTTTAAATCCTGCTGTACGGAAAGAATTAGCAGTGCTACTGGGTGTCGCAGTTGAGCCTCTGGTAATCTCATTTGCGCCACTTGAAGAAATAAGATTTGATGAAAATGTAGTTGCGGGATAAGTGGTGGGGCTATTTTGTCCGCTGAAATCCCAAGCCGCAATTTGCCCAATCGCTAAATTGGGCATGAGAACAATGCCAAACATCAAAGCAAAAACGTTCACTGAAATGAAAACGAAGGAGAACTTTTTCATAATTATAAATTTTAAAATGTTAAAAAAAATTGTTAATTCGTTAATTCTTTAAATTTTAGTGAACACAATTCGATTTTGACATTTAAAAACTTAAATTCTGGTGGGAAAGGTAAAAAGGTTTATTTAACTAAACAATAACAATTCAGATTATTTTTGAGATTGAATAACAAATTAATTTAAAATATAACTCATTTTATTTTATGAAGATAGAGACCAAAACAGATTGTTGAAGTCTTAGAATACAATTTGTTGATAAAGATAATACTACTCATACACGCATCTTATGCCATCGCTCCGATTTCAAATACCAAATTGTCACCACCATCATGACAGCCCAATAGAAAATTTCGCCGCCCCAAGCCCATGTTAGCCCCCCCTCAGTATAATTGAGGACAACGTGGATAAAAGCGAGGTAAGCCAAGGCACAAACGAATTGCAATGCCAAACCCAAAGCTGCTGCACCCATACTTGCCAAAGCATTGAAATAGACGCTGCCAACGCTGAAAATGGCTAAAATAACAATCAACAACCGCAAGACGGGCAGAGCTTCGCGTATCAAGCCTGTTTCGCCTGTTTTGTGCAACAAAGGCAATAAAAATGTAGAAGGAAAAAGGAGAATCGGTAGGGATAAACCCATCGTAACGGCTAAACATATTTTTGCGGTTTTCCAAATAGTAGGCATCACCAATTTAAATTCACGTTGCCCAATGACGTTTGAAACGAGGGTGTTGATGCTCGATGCAAAACCCCAACTCGGTATCGAAAGGAACAAATAAACCATGCGCACGAGGTTCGTAACCGCCAAGGCGCGGATGCCAAGATACGATTCGACAAAACTGAAAAAGACAAACCAACTGCCCAAACCCACAACAGGCTGCGCTACTGAGGGGATGCTGATGTACATTTGTTGCTTGATGATGTTGAGGTCAACTTTTCGAGGCGTAAAGAGGTGATAGGCTTCAGCTTTTTTATCAAAAAACATGTAAATCACGAAGAAAACGAAGGCGGTTCCTTCGGCTATGGTACTTGCCAAACCTGCCCCACCGATGCCCATTTCAGGCAATCCCATTTTTCCATAAATCAAAAGATAACACAAAACGATGTTCATGATGCCCATGATAGCCGTGTCAATCATGATAAACTTCGTGCGGGCAACGCCTGTATAAAGCGAAATCATCGCCAAACCACCATAGCTGAAAAACACGCCCCAAGAGCGATATTTCAAAAATTCAAGGCTTTTTTCATAAATAACAGGCGATTTGACGAACCAATGAAAGAACGTCGAGCAGCCAAATTGCATAAACAAAAACATAATGAGTGCCAACGCAAACTCAAAATAGAGCATATCAAAAAAGTTGCGCCCCACTTCTTCTGGCTTGCCTTCGCCCATGCGGCGCGCAATGAGGACTTGACCACCTTTTGAAAAACCATAACCAATGGCAGCAATAATAAGGTAAAAAACGCCTACGAAACCAATCGCTGCAAAGTCTTCATCGCTGCGGTAGTATAAAAACATGGAGTCGCTCAAAGCAACGATGTTTTGCCCTGCGCTGCCCAAAATGAGGGGTAAAGCAATGGCAAATATTTGTCTGTATGTGATTCGAAGTTTGGTCAAAATAAAATATTAATGGTGAATGGTGAATATTTTAATGGCGAATGGGTAATGCTGAATAGAGTTCCCAAGTATCGGATATTTTTAAAATATCCGATACTTTTTATAATCGTTTCTTTAAAGCAAAATCATGATGAATTTCATTGCCAAACTGGAAGTCTTTGTTGCCAAAAATCGTCCAGCCTTCACGTTCATAGAACTTAATTGCACCGTGATTTTGAAACCAAACGATGAGGTAAATCCATTCAAAACCTTGTTCCCGACTGTAAGATTCGGAAAAATCAAGGAGAATTTTACCAAAACCTTTGTTCCAGAACTTTTCGAGCAAATAAATACGCTGCAATTCGATGGCTTTTTCGGTTGGAAAAAACTCTTCTGACCTATCCCAACGCAATTTGAGATAACCTGTTGTTTCACCTTCATCGGTTTGTAAAAAGAAAAAAATGGACTGTGGGTGCTGCAATTCAGCCAAAACAGCCGTTGGTTCAAATGTTTTTGAAACATAATCTTGAAAACTGTCGGGGTCAGTTTGTTTTTCAAAAGCATCAATAAAGGACTGTTTGGCGACCTGAATTAATTCGTCAAGATGGTTTTCTGTACAGTGTATGATTTTCATAGAAAAATAAGGTGTCTGTTTAGTATCGAAAAGCAAAAGTAAGGAATTTTTTTAAACACGTAGCGTCATGCTGTGCATGATGCCTCGAAAAGCGTTTTCGTTTTATACCCCTCAGTAAAACGAAGGCTTACAAGATGAAAGAACACATGTGGATCCAATACGGCACAAAATTTGCATAAAAGAAATATTCAATAAGACACACCGATACTATTAGTCAAATGATTTTATTCATTAAACTCTAATCCGATGACATTTTGTACGAAAAGTATATGTAAACATACTATTCTTCTTCTGCTATTGTTCTTTATTGGCTCAAATCTCAATGCTCAAAATGGTCAATTTGATGTGCGTACCACCGTTAAAAACGTGGATTGTACGAACAATAAAGTGACTATTGAGGTACAAATCAAGGCGCATGATGCCCAACACACCTTTTTAATGGGCGATGCGAACTATCGTTTTGACTACGAACACAATGTGATAAACAATCCTGTTATCGTCAGTCAAGACAATTTTTCTAATCAATCTCCTGCCAATGACGGCAATTATGCCGCTCAAAATATCAGCACTGCTGTATTAGATCTGACATTGAGTACGGTGTCTTTGAATACCAATTATGGCGGTGGCGGTTTCGGTGCAAAATTGGTTGGTACGGATTGGATAACCGTTTCGACGCTCCAATTTGATGTTCAAGATGCGACAAAATGCATCGTTTTATTTTGGCACGACGATACACGTTCACCCATTACGGGCATGAACGAAATTGTCTTGACACAACCTACGCCAGATGGTAATTTTAGCCAATTTATAGTCATTTCGGGTGGTGTTTTTGATAATCTAAATATTTGTTTGCCAACGGTTTGTAGCAATGTTCAAGCCATTGACGACATCAATGTGACTAAGACAAATACATCGGTTAATGGTTCGGCAGCAACAAACGATGCCTCGAATGGTGGTGTTATGACTTTTACCGCAATCGGTTCAGGTACTGAGGGGTTATGGTCGGTGCAGTCAAACGGTAGTTATTCGTTTGCACCAACGACAAATTTCAGGGGAACAGCCATTCAAATCTATAAAGTTTGCAACACAGCTGGACAATGTGATACCGCCGTTATTTATATCAAAGTGACCGATGAACCTGCTTTGAGTGGTCAAAATATTGCACCGATTGCTTTGAATGACAATGCTCAAACTTTGCTGAATATAGCTGTTGTTGGCAATGCTTTAAACAATGATTTTGACCCAGATGCACATGCTTTAACGCTCACAACTACACCCATTCTCAATCCGAAAAATGGTGGTGTTACCCTCAATGCCAATGGCAATTTCATATACATACCCAATAATAATTTCATAGGTCAAGACACTTTTCAATATCGGATTTGCGACAATGGCACGCCTAATTTATGCGATACAGCAACCGTCATCATCACTGTTTCTGTTGACAATAATGCAACGGCTAATGACCGTCCCAATGCACAAGACGATGCAGCAGCGGGTTATAAAGGTGCAACGATAACCGCTTCATTAACTTCAAATGACAGCGACCCTAATGGTAATGCATTGACTTGCAATACTTTACTGCCGAATGGTGGTAGTCCAGTGAATGGTTCTGTAACGATAAATGCCAATGGCAGTTTTACTTATACACCTACAAGTTCAACGTTTAC
>JAYVFS010000021.1:0-19587 GCA_043772905.1 Saprospiraceae bacterium
ACACCAACAGTCGGTTTGGGGACTTGTTCGATTCAATGGCAATCAAGCCCCAACGGAACAACTTGGACAAATATCTCTGGGGCAACAGGCGCGACTTACAATGTCATAAGTTTGGGTGCATCAACACGTTATCGGGCACAATTGGTTTCCTGTACGGGCAATGGGTGTTGTAACTAATGTGTACTCATTTCGTAAGATGAAAGAATAAATCAAATAGACTGTTTAAACAATTTCGATCTAAAAACTTTAAGATGACAAAAAGGTATTTATCAGCATTATTATGGCTACCAATATTGCTATTCAGCAAAACCCTTGTAGGGCAAAACATTGGTGTCAAAACAGTGACACCACAAGCCGTTTTAGATGTCAATGGTTCAGTCGCCGTGCGTGAAGGCACCCCCCTCAGTATCGCCAATGGTACAAACAACAATGTGACGATAGACACAATGAGTTTTTACCGTATCACTGCCCCGACCGCTGTTTTTACGATTACAGGCTTCACTAATGGTTTTGATGGACGCTTATTAACCATCATTAACGCCACGAGTTACACTATGACCTTAAAACATCAAGTCACATCAAGTTCTGCCAATCAAATCAATACAGGCGGTTCCGATATCAATGTCGCTTCTAATGGTGTAGCGACTTTTATGTACAATTCAACTTTAACAAAATGGGTACTTACAGGGGGGCAAGGGATACCAACGACTTTATCGGGTTGGTCAACAACAGGTAATAGTGGCACTACGGCAGGAACGAATTTCGTAGGTACAACCGATGCTCAATCTTTGGTACTGAAAGCCAATAATACTGAGGGGATGCGGATGCTGACTTCTGGCTATGTCGGTGTTGGCACAACAACGCCCGGTACAACTCTCGAAGTAAATGGCGGATTAAGCCTTACGCCTGGAAGTGTCGTTAATTTGACTGTAAACAATCAAGTTGTGACCGTTGGTAATGAGTCCTTTTTAGTGCTATCCAATAGTACCGCATCAAAAGTCACATTTACGATAACAAATGGTTTGACAAATGGACAAACATTGATTTTGCTTGTCACCTCAACAGAACAAGTGGTCTTAAAAGATTTAGGTAACTGCAATATTGATGGTGACTGGAACGATAAGCGAGATGGCGATACCATTTTTCTTATCTGGTACGGCTCAACTTGGTTCGAAATAACGCGGGCACAAAATCATTAATACCAAAAACAAACCCCTTGCTTATAGGGCAAGGGGTTCATTTGTTTTCACGTTTTTAAGATTACCAACAGCCACAGCCACAGCCACAGCCATAACCATGACCACCTCCTTTACGTGATTTTTTCGACTTCTTAGACTTCTTCTTAGACTTCTTCTTAGAGCGGCCTCCGCCGCCTTTGATGTTAAGCATGTCGTTAGTCACGAGAAGCGTCATTCTGTCTGCTGCCAATTCGTTGGCAAGTGTTTGTAAGTTCTTCATAGAAATTTGAATTTTGTTAAAGATTTAAAAAATAAGATTCAATACAAAAGATTGAATAGGGTGACATGAAAAAAGCATTTTTAATGTACAATATTCATCCTTTGTAATAAAACAAATATAGTGACAAACAAATCAATTCCCATAATAAACGGTTATAAAAAATGGGTGAACGGTCGTATTTTACTATTTTACGGTACATAATGTATTGTAGAAAAAAAGACTAAGACGTTTATTGGCTACAAGCCTCGCCTCTTTTAAGAATCGCCCGCAACAACTTTCTCATATTCGCCTTGAAAAAAATGTGATAAGATATTGATACGTAGGTGAAATACCGCCTTGGATGAGGGGGTGCTTTATTAGAATGAACTCCGAAAAAGCAGCTTTTGGGCTTTGAAACGCACTATTTGATACAGATAAAAAATGAATTTATTTTTTCGGCATATATTTTGTAAATATTAAAAAGCTAAATATAACGAGCATTAAAACATAAAGGCTCTTTCAGAACTTTTTAATATTCTACCGATAATGCAAAAACTACTCAAACGATTTGGTTTTGCCAACTACTACACGATATTCTTTTGTTTTGGTCTCTTTTTGACCCCCTCAGTATTAGAGGCTCAATTGAGTGGTAAAGTTTTCCGTGACTTAAATGCCAATGGTATTTATGATGTGGGGGAACAACCAGAAGCCAATATGCGGGTTGTCGCTTTCAACGCAAACGGGGACTCTGTAACCCAAGTCACGACGGTTGCAACGTTGGATGGCTCCAACGACAACTATTCTTTTACAGGGCTAACGCTTCCGATTCGATTGGAATTTAGACCATCGAGTGCTTTGTTCAGCGCAAACGGTGCGGTTGGCAAAACGAATATTCAGTTCTATACGGCTGCCAATTCTTCGGCAGACTTAGCGGTTCACTATCCTGTTTCCTACTGTCAAAACAATCCCGATGTTGTCGTCCCTTGTTATGTGGCAGGCAACCCACAAGGCGGTGGTACAGGCGGTTCTATTGATGCCTTAGTCAGTTTCCCATTCAACAGAACAGGGACAACGCCAGCACCTACAAAAGTCGCTGTTGCCAGTGAACTTGGAACAGTTTGGGGTAGCATCTACCAAAAAGAGAGTAAAAAGATGATTTTTTCGACCATGCTCAAACGGCATTGTGGTTTACACACTTTGGGCTTAGGGGGTTTGTTCATTGGTGACTTCAGCAGTGGTTCCGGTTCAGTGACACCTTATATTAATATCGAAAATTTTGGGGTCAATGTCGGCAGCAGCCTTATTGCGGGTCGGACATTACCTGCTTCAGCCACGGCTTCAAGCGCAGACTCTTTGGCTTTTGCCCACATGGGCAAAATAGGTATCGGCAGCATTGATCTCAGCGACAACGGACAGGTACTGTGGGGCGTTAACCTTTTTGCAAAGACAATTTTTTCTTTTAACATTGGCAACCCTATCAAATCAGCGGCTTCGGTAACAAGTGGAGACTTTACTTCTTTTAATATACCTAATCCGGGTTGCACAAACGGTATTTCACGCCCTTGGGCAATTGAATTTTATGAAGGTAAAGTCTATGTCGGTGTCATTTGCTCAGGCGAAACAGCGGGAACACAAGCCAATCTGTTTGCTTATGTCTATCGTTTTGACCCCGCTACAAGCACTTGGGATGCCGCTCCTGTGGTTTCTTTTGCCTTGAATTATCCAAAAGGGAAAGTGCATACCAGTTATTCGACTGATAGATGGGAAACTTGGGCAAACAACTTCACAGACCTTTACGACCAAGGAACAGCCGGTTCGCCAACAGCTACCCGAAAAATGCGACCACAGCCTATTTTAACTGATATTCAGTTTGATAAACGTGGGAATATGATTTTGGGTTTCTCTGATAGAACAGGACATCAAACAGGATACAATCAAATCGCAACTACTGGAGGTTCAACACTATATAATGGCTATATCGGTGGCGATATTCTTTATTTAAAATCGAATGGATCAGGCGGTTTCACTTTGGAAAGTAATGGCTCTTTCACAGGTGGACCAACAGGTAGCGGTGTTGGCAACAGCCAAGGACCTGGTGGCGGCGAGTTTTTTGCAGGAGATAATTATCTGACGACTCACCAAGAGACCATGCAAGGCGGCTTGTTCTATCATCCACAAAGAGATGAACTCGTTGCGAATCAAATGGATCCTCTTGCCGTTTTTACGGGTGGTATTGGTCGTCATGCGGTGAGCAATGGCTATACACACGACACGATGCGCTACCAAATATATAATACGTTATCTACAGGTGGTACTTTTGGAAAATCCAGCGGCTTAGGTCTCATGGAAGCGACTTGCGATGCCGCACCCCTTGAAGTCGGTAATTTGGTGTGGAACGATACCAATAAAAATGGTCGGCAAGACCCCAACGAAGTAGGTATTGATGGCATCGTCGTCAAACTTTTCAAAAGCGGTGTTGAAATAGCCTCAACCACAACAGCAGGCGGCGGTAATTACGGCTTTTCGAGTGCTACAACGGGTTCGACGAGTGGCTGGGCTTACAATGTCAGCCAGTTAACACCTTTCACAAGTTATGAAATTCGTATTCTCAGTTTTAACGCACAGACACCCCTCAGTACAGCGCTCATGTCAACCGCTAATAATGGGGGCAGCGATTTATACGCCACTTTCCGTGACTCAGATGGTTCGTTGTCCAGCGGTAATGTTATAAAAACCTTTACAACAGGTGCTTCAGGTGCTAACAACCACAGCTATGACTTTGGTTTTTATGCTTACGATTGTACCCCTACTTTGACAACAAGTGTCTCGAACTGTTATGATTCGAATGGTAATTCAACAGGTGGTTCGTCGATCGCAACGGTTCAAGCAATTGTGGATTGGGTGGATGTCATTGGTACAAATTTGATTACAGTCAATGTCACTGGTGCAGGGTCACAAACCATAAACCCAGCGACAGCTACGAACAAACCCACTGTTTTAAACTTTACAGTCCCTGCTGATGGCGCCGCTTTGACCGTTTCCGCTACTTATGTAACGTGTTCTGCTTCGCAAAATGTCACTGCCCCCTCAGGTAATTGCCTATTGGCGGCTTGCCAAACAGGAAATACTGGCGGTACTGTTTGGCGTGATTACAACAACGACGGCATTAAAGGCGCAACGGAAACAACTGGTTTAGGCGGCGTAACAGTCAAAGCCTACAACTGCAACGACGTTCTCGTAGCCACAACAACAACTGATTATTTAGGGCAATATACTTTAGGAACGCTTTCTCCTACGCCCAGTTCAACAAATAAATACCGTATTGAATTTTCAAACCTACCTTCTCCGTTTTCACCAACTTTCAATGGTACAAACGGACGTACAGATGTTCAATTTATCACCGCAGCCAGTTGTACCATCAGTCTCGGTGTGAACAACCCTGCCGATTATTGTCAAACCAATCCAAAATTAGCTACGCCTTGTTATATCAATGGCGATATTGGCACCGATTCGCCAGCCGACGCGATGGTCACATGGGACTATTCGGCATCAGGTACAAGCGGAACGACTAAAAAGACGGTTTCTAATAAAGTCAATATAGGCTCAACTTGGGGTATGGCATACAGCAATAAAACGAACCGCATCTATTCAGCTACTTTTCTAAAAAGACATTCAGGCATAGGAACGGGCGGTTTAGGAGCTATTTATACGGTCAATCCCGATTCAGCAGCGGCTAACGGTTCTGTATTAATATCCATTCCCAATGTCGGAACGATTAGTAGTAACGCCACACGTGGTTTGGTCGGTATTGGTGTTGCAAACACAGACACTGAAGCCTTTGGCAAAGTGGGTGAAGTCGGTTTAGGCGATTTAGATATTTCAGACGACCAAACTAAACTTTATACAGTCAATCTTTTTACGAAAAAAATAATTGTTGTGGACATCGCCACAAAAGTCATTTTGGACAGCATTGCTATCCCAAATCCAGGTTGTATAGGTGGTGTGAGTCGTCCATTTGGCTTAAAGGTTCATAAAGGCAAATTATATATCGGTACGATTTGCGATGCTTCGTCAACTGCGCCGCTTAATGCCAAAACATCCAATTTGGAAGCTTTTGTCTATGAAATGAACCTTTCAACCAGCACTTTTAATACAAATCCTGTTCTCAATTTTGGTTTAAATTACCTACGTTCAGCCGCATGGAATGAGCCTGTATATGGCGGTGCAACGGGTATGCCCAGCTCGTCTCGGGCTTGGTATCCTTGGAAAGATGTGTTCAATGCAACGAACTTTCAAGCCTATACGTCAGCAGGTTTTTACAGATTGTGCCATCCAACACCCATTTTGTCTGATATTGAAATTGATGCAGATGGTACTATGATTTTGGGTTTTTCTGATAGAACAAGTCATCAGATTTCGAACAACAACAACGCGCCCGACTTTCCAACATCTGCTTTACAAGAATTGGCTGTTTCAGGTGGCGACATTTTGAAAGCCAACTATAATAATGGCGTTTGGAATATGGAATCGCTTGTTTATGGTGCAACCGCAACCAGCGCGACCGTTCCTGCCGAAACAGAGTTTTATAAAGGTGAAGTGTATGCCGTCCACGCCGAATCTGCACAAGGTGGATTAGCGCTCCTTGTATCAAGAGGTGAAGTTGTGACTTCTGCCTTAGACCCATTGGCTTATTTTACAGGCGGAACGCTAAAGCTATCCTCGACAACGGGGAATCAACTTGTTTCGTCCGCTTTTCAAATTTTTGTCGGTGGCAGTGCCAAATCAACAGGTATTGGCGACTTAATCACACTTTGTCAAGCACAACCGATTCAGATAGGCAACTATGTGTGGAAAGATTCAGACAGAGACGGCGTGCAAGACCCTTGCGAGTCCCCCCTCAGTAATATCACCGTTTCTTTATGGAAAAGCGGTACACAAATAGCCACAACCACCACAAACGCAAGCGGTGAATACTATTTTTCAGATAAAAATGTCTCGGGCGTGACGTGGACAGGCACAGGCGCAGACACAACACTGCGACCCGATATGGCTTATGAAATTCGCATCAACAATAAAAATCAGACCATTTTGGACACGATGCGCTTGACTATTGCCAATTCGACAACGAACAATGGCAACGATCTCAACGATTCTGATGCGTCTATTGTGGGTAATTATTCCGTCATCCCATTGACAACGGGCGGGTCGGGAATGACCAATCATACCTATGATTTTGGTTTTTATCCTTGCTTTGTTCCTTTAATGTTGGATACAACCATTACGGCTTGTGCTACGAAAAACATCAATTTGACGACTTTAGTAAGAGATATAGCGGTCAAAACGAAAGACTCCGTCGCTCAAAGGTATTTCAGATACTATCGCAGTAACTGGACAAATGTCACCGACTCAACGGCAGTTACCATGACCGTTACGGACAGTTTTTACATCATCAAAGACGTGTTCAATTGTTATACAACAGATACAATGACCGTTGTTGTCAACGTCGTACCGACACCGACTGCACCGACGCTATCGTCTCCTCAAATGAACACCTGTCCGACAGAAACGGTGAATTTAACCGCCCTCGCTGCGATATTGACCCCCTCAGTATCAGGCAGTATTTTCGAGTGGCATGTGTCCAATAGTTCTGCTTCCGCCTTAGTCAGTTCCCCTTCAGCCGCCACAAATGGCACTTATTATTTATTCGAGAAATCTCCTGCGGGTTGTTATTCGACGGGGGCAGCTGTTCAAGTCCAGACGACGGTTTGTTGTCCAACACCACTATGTATTCCTTTAATAGTCACACGTACAAATAGTAGCAATTAAGAAAAAGTAAATAGTCCGATAAGCAAAGCCTTTGAAAATCAATGTTTTGCAAATTCACCATTAATCATCATTCATTTTAATACTTTCACAATGAATACGTCTAATAAAATCATCATACTTCTTGCCTTCACTTGCTCACTTTTAACTTCAGTGAAAGCACAAGTCGGTTCAATCACGACGACATCCACCACTTGTAAACTCACAATTGCTTCTTGTGAAGGAGATACATTGACATTAACCCCACAGAACCAAGCTAATTATGCTAACTATAAATGGTTCTATGGTTCTGTTGCGCCTGCCAACGAGATCACGGCTGGAAATGCAGCGACGAAAAATGTGTCGCCCACCAATTTTGCATCTAATTTTCCAACCATTAGAGTTGTTGACAATGGCGGAACATATATTCTCACAGCTGAATACGCATCACCTTCTGGCTGTGCCACTAAAAATGATACTTTTGAGTTAAACTTTACGCCCAGACCTATTGCCAATAATGCCACTTTGGCCATGTGTGAAGAAGTTGGCGGAAGCGGCATGGCTGATTTCACTCTCACAGATGCAGATGCAACGGTAACAGGTGGTGCGGTAGGTGTGGCAGTGTCTTATTACGCAACTTTGTCAGATGCCCGTAACGGAGTCAACCCCCTCAGTAGTCCGCACACCACAAACGCCTCTATCTTATATGTACGAGTTGAAAATACAACAACGGGTTGCTATCGAACTTCAACGCTGACCTTAAATGTCAATACCAAGCCCAGTATTGCCGATGCCGTAACAACTATATGCAACGGTACAACAGTGGATTTAACAGCCCAAATATTAGGCTATGGCTCATTGGCTAATCCTGTTTGGACATTAACGACGGTCACAGGGACACCCGTTGCGACACCAACAGCGGTTTCCCCGAATACGACAACCACCTATATATTAGTAGAAGAAAATGGCAGCGGCTGCCGAGATACGGCACAAGTGCTGGTCAATGTCAACTATCCGCCTGTCATAGCGGACGTGGCGATTTCGATTTGTAACGGCACAACATTAGATTTAACGGCTGAAATAACGAATTATAACACGTATGTGAACCCCGTTTGGTCATTGACCGTAGCAGGTGGAACAGTTGTACCGACTCCTACCGCTGTCTCGCCCAGCACGACGACCACCTATATATTGGTAGCTGAAATAGGCACAAGTTGTAATGATACAGCACAAGTTGTCGTGACAGTCAACTCAAACCCAGACTTTACATTATCAAAACCTGTTGCCTGTCCAGGGACAACAGAAGAAGTGAATATTATAAATTTGACGAATGCCATTGAAGCAACAGCCTTATTGAAGATAGATATAGGGAGTTTTGCCGCCTATCCAAGTCCGCCAACTTTGCTCGGATTGTCCGTTGGCAGCCATACGATGACCGTGAGGAATACGGATGGTTGTGAAACTGCGAAAAGTATAACAATTAGTAACATACCGGCCAATATCTGTTTACCAGTGGTCGTCACCCGATCGAATTGACAAAAAGAAAAATCAAGCTAAATCACAACTAATATCGCAGCTACTGGAATACTCTGGTAGCTGCTTTTTATTTATAAATAACAGACCCCTCAGTATAAAATGACAAAAGACACCGAAGTGCCTTTTGCCGTTGAGTTAGTTTTTCATTTTGACAATAAACTAGAAATTGTAAGACCGTTTCAGAGGTTATAAACCAATGATATTCACGGCTTTGTCTTTTAGCTTTGGCTTCCAATAAGCCGATTCTGTAATGTTTTCTTTGATAACCCCACGTGAGCAAGTGCTGTGGACGACGACCAAACCTTTGTCATCGTTTGAAACCACCATTGCAACATGTGAAACGTTGTTTTTGCCGCCAAAGAAAACCAAGTCCCCTTTGCGGGCCAATGCAACAGGAATAGATGTTCCTTCTTTGAATTGGTTTGAAGAACTTCGACTCGCTTTGTAGTCAAAATAGTTTAACACATACCGAACAAAACCCGAACAATCGAAGCCATCATCTATCGATGAACTACCGAGACTATACTGAAGTCCCCATCCTGTGTGCGATTCTGCAAACCAAACAATGTCTTGACGACGTTGGGCAGAGGGCGACACACGTTCTGTCATGAAAGTCGGCGTATTGGCTACGAAACTCATGAACATAGATGTATTGTTAATCGGAATGGGAAAATTCGTTGTTGTGTTGATTGTTGTTCGGTTTTCAAAAAAAGTTGCCGTCGGTGCGGCGTAAATGTTAAGGGACAGAATTGTAAGTAAGCTTTGGAGAATAAATTGTTTAATGCGTTTCGTTTGTGGGTACAGACATCGTCCGTCTGAGCTGCTTGTAGCTTCCATAATCTGTCAGTGCTGTTAAAATGAGAGCGTCAGAGTCGCCAAAATAAAATTGTGTCCTTTCTAATAATTAGCAAATAAAAATTACTTCTCTGATTCAGCAATCTTTATTGCCGTGAGCAAAGGTAGAAAACGTATTGATATTTTCTATTCCTTATGTACTTTTTTTCAAACTTTATTTGTCTTTTTAACACTTCTCAACAAAAGTAAATTTGGAGAGCTTTCTATTAGAAAGGGCAAAAAAGGCGAAATGTTTTTCTAATTAATTGATAGACAGCTATTTATGAAATAATTATTGCGATTTAACATATTTGTTTTACAAATTGATTTCAAAAGTATCTTGGTCAGCCAGAAAGCCAAATTTTTTACGGTAATTCCTTAATTTTTCCTTTGAAACTATGGTTGTGTCAACCCCCTCAGTAAAAGAACGGCGTAATAAAATTTCGCCAGCATAGTCAATGACAGAAGTATCGCCTCGGTACTCATAGCCATTGGCATCTGTTCCAACGCGGTTAACGGCTACGACATAAGTCTGATTTTCAACAGCCCGTGCCTCTGATAAGATGCGCCAATGATGACTGCGTGCAATGGGCCAATTCGCTACGTATATTAATACGTCATAATCAACTTGCACTTTGCCTATTGCCTCTTGCTTGTTGCTATTTGCATTTTGCCCCTTGTTCTTTGCCTCTTTTCCTTCATTTTTTGCCTTTTGCAAACCGTTCCTTGCCCAAACAGGAAACCGCAAATCGTAGCAAATCAAGGGACATATACGCCAACCTCGCCACTCAACGATAAGCCTTTCGACCCCCTCGGTATAATATCTGTCTTCGCCAGCCAGCGTAAACCGATGCCGTTTGTCGTAAATGGAAAACGTCCCGTCAGGCTGCATCCACACCAAACGATTGTAATACTTGTCGTTTTCAACACAAATAAAACTGCCTGTGATAGCGGCATCGAGTTCCCAAGCCTTTTTTTTAAGCCAAAAGACCGTAGCATCGTCCATTGTTTCCGCAAATGCCGCGGGATTCATCGAAAATCCAGTTGTGAACATTTCGGGTAATACAATGACATCTGTTTCGCCGCGTTTGATACCCCTCAGTAAACCATCGAATTTTGAAAGGTTTTCGATTTTATTTTCCCAAATCAAGTCTGTTTGGACTGTCGTGATGCGCAATTCGTTCATTTTTTATTGGTTATTAGTTTCTCTTATTTGTCAAAGAAATGAATTCGCAAATATACGAATCAATAACCAATCCCTAATAACCAATAACCAATTCACGAAGTTGTACGCAAAGCATTGAGTGTCAGATAACCGATGAGCATAAAACCTGATAAAACCACGGCAACGCCGAGTGTGTTGAGGTAATCGAAAGGGTTGAGTAAGACGTGTATTTGTTGCCTAACGAGCCTAAAAGGATGTGTCACGATGTCCCAAGAGTTCCATCTTTGAAAACGCCCCATGAAAACCCCGAAACCGCCGAGCCAAATCGCACCGACCATAACAGACCATGTCACCCATGTTTTGAAACGGGTTTCTAAAAAACGTTGTACTTCAAAAAGAGAGGAATAGCCCAGCAGTAATCCCGTCCAAGCAAACGAGATAAACATCATCACATCGTACCAATGTGGTACGCCTTCACGATACTGCAAATGCAGTAAATCGGTGACGATATAAGGGGCATTTGGGAAAAAAAGTAGCCAAAGGACAAGTATAACAGCCAAACTGCGCCATGAAGGGCGGGTGCTGATACGGGTATAAAAATCTAAGGTCAATGCAAACCAGTAGGGAATCCATGCTAAAAACAGATTCCAAATTAAAAAGAAAAAAGTGCCATAAGTGCCACGATATTGCTTGAAATCGGTAAAGTTTTGAACAAGTTGCCAATCAAAATCGGTGTGCTGCAAACGAAAAAAAACGAGTAGGCAGTCAAAAAATGTACTCAAACACAATAGTAAGAACAGTTGGTACTGGCGTTTATCTCTGAAAAAGGTTTTCATAAGGTCGGCATACATAGGCTCATTTTTTTTGTTTTTCAATATTTTTATGATTTAATTTTTCTTACCAAATATCATACCCCTCAGTATTTTTTAAAATTAGTAAGGGTGAAGTAGGTCAAAAAATGCGCCGCAAAATTACTAAAATAAATAATGTAATTCTTGTTAGAATAAAAATATATGAACAAAACTTAAAACAATGTAAATCTTTGATCAAACAGGCTTGTTTTGTAAAAAAAACAAGCCAGCATATATTTTTTTTTAAAAAAAAAAACAAGAAGTTATACTTTCAATTTTTTTATAATATCTTTGTGGCTCTAAAAATCCTCACTTGATATAGACGTGCTAATTGTCTTAAGCTAAAATTTCAAAACTTACATTGATCACAATTTAAAACGTCGTCCATGACATCGAAACAATCTGACCTAAAGAGGAGTCCCAACAACAACAATCGTCATCCAGAAAATGGTCTCGCTACTTTTATTGCAATTTTAGCGATAATAGCTTTAGTGGTGATGGCATTCAGCATCTTCTAATTTACTAACAATTTAAATGTATTGACAACAAAGGCTAACTTATTGTATGACAATTAGTTAGCTTTTTTCATTCGAATGAAATTGCATTAATTATTTTTTATCTATACATAGGAAATACCTCAGTTAGTCAACTCCTGTTGCAAAATTAAAACGCGGTTTTTGATGTCAGTATGCCGTCCTTCAAGGTCAGTGATTTGCTTGTTTTCGGTATCGAGTAGATTGTCAAACTCTGAAAAATTGAGGTCAATTTTGTGTTTGATGCTGCGGATATAGTTTTGCAGCCTTTCGGTCACTTCGTCTTCTAATTGCAAACGCCCTTTTGCAATCTCTTTTCTGAATGCCTCGAGTATTTGACCGCGTTTCAAAACAGCCGTTGCGCCGGCGAAGAGCAAACCGATGGTTGTCAAAATCCCACCGGTCACGTCCAATACAGCCCCTTTTGTTACGGCGGCGAGAATGATACCGACAATGGCAATGCCACTACCTGCCGCAATATTGGGCGCAATCGAGCCTTTGTTTTTGAAAAGCGATTCATCTGTAAAATTTTCAGAACGGTTCATAAATTTTGCGAAAGTCTCTTGCAAATCACGCAAAACATTAGCTCGTCGGTCGGCTATGTCGCTGAAAATTTCATGATTGTCCTTCAAAATAGTCTTAGAAGTCTTGATTTTCAAGTCAATCAGCTTTGCCATTTGTTGAATAGAATCGGCAACATCACCCACACCTGATTGCAATTTATCTCTTAGTTCATTGTTCAAATTCGTTTCTAAATTCTTTTTAAGTTCCTCCAATCGTACTTTTATAGAATCAGATGAGCCAAAAATGCCCATGATGGAGCGTTTGATAAGCGTTACAAACGACAGCTCTTCACTCAGGTCTTGTTCTGTTTTCGAAGTCGTTTTATCATAGCCCGCCAATAGGTTTTCTATCAACATTTTAACATAACTGTTCGACTTAATTTCTTGATTGTCAAGTGTTTGACGTATGTCTTTTCTGAAATCAATATCTGCAGCAAACTGCTCTTTTCGAGTTGCTAAACCATTAAAAATGCGCTCATTGATGTTGTTACAAGTATCTAAATTGTTCGCCAATTTCATCGCAGGTGCTTTGCCGCCCGTGACGTGTGCTTTAATAAAATCACGCACAGTGCTGAAACCACTGATGTCAAAACGGTCTTCTTGTTCCTCTTTGGCTGAAACTGCAAAAACGACAGGGTCTGCCAAACCTCTTTTACGTGCTTCCGTTTTGACCCCCTCAGTATTGACGGCTAAATCGGCAGCATCCATCAAGTCTTTTTGTTGCATGATGAAAATGACTTTACGCCGCCAATCGGTATGAATAAAATCAAAAAATTCCCAAGCAGACTGCCGATAAGGGTTTTTGGCTTCAAAAACAAAGACAATCAAATCTGCCGCAGGCACGAACCCCTCAGTAATTTCCTGATGATGGGCGACAATGGCATTAGTGCCGGGTGTGTCAACAATAGCGATTTCGCGGAGGATTTCAACAGGTTGAAAAATTTTCTTTAAATAAGGATTAATGACAATCGTTTCCTCCGTTTCGCCATAACAGACTTGTTGGATGGTGTCGGTCATGGGTTGTGGGGCAACTTTACAGATTTCACGTCCCGTTTGTAACAAGGCATTGATAAAGCTACTTTTCCCCGCTTTGACCTCTCCGACGATGACAAAAAGGAAAGGTTCATATATACGTGCGCGAAGGTCATTGACAGTTTTGGCAAGCTCTTCGTGTCCAATGTCCTGCGTCAATGTGTGTAAATCTCTGACAATATCATCTACTTTTGCGCGGTAGGCGTGTATTTTAGAACTGATAAAACTCATGTACTTTTCGTTTTTACCCCTCAGTATAAGCTGAATATTGAGGCTTTAGTTAGAAAATTAAAGGCAATTAATGTTTTGACAGATAGTTTTTTGAAAGTAACGACTTAAAATTGTCAAATCTATATATCTTTGCGCCGCTTTTTCAAGTTCGTTGTCATAATAACGAAGACAAACTTAGACATTTTTTCAGTAATAAAATTCAATCATAAATGGCTTCTACCACCGACATTAAAAAAGGTGTTTGTTTTGAACACAATAACGATATTTTCAAAGTAGTTGATTTTCAACATATCAAGCCCGGCAAAGGTGCGGCGTTTGTTTATGTCAAAATGAAAAGCGTCACAAAAGGCAGCGTCTTGGAAAACAATTTTCCAAGCGGTCACACCATTAATATAGTACAAGTTGAGCGTCGTGACTGTCAATATCTTTACAAAGATGAAATGGGGCTGAACCTCATGAACAATGAAACGTATGACCAATTTGCGATAGCAGAAGACATGGTTGACAATGCCGACTTGATGAAAGAAGGTATGATGGTTAGTACTCTTTTTTCTGCAAAAGACGAGATTGTTTTGTCTGTTGATTTACCTGCGAATATCGTTTTGGAAGTCACTTATACTGAAACAGGCTTGAAAGGCGACACTGCCACAAACGCCTCTAAATTGGCAACCATGGAAACGGGTGCAGAAATTAAAGTGCCATTGTTTATTAATACTGGTGATAAAATCAAAATCAACTCAGAAACACGTGACTATATGGAGCGTGTAAATAAGTAATTTGTGATTGGTTACTGGTTATTGGTGAATTGGTTACTGGTTAACGACTTTCCAATAACCAGTAACCAATTCACCAATAACCAATCAACCAAACAAAAAGGCATATTTCGATTGGCATATTTTTATCTGGAATCAAATAAATTTCCTATAATTGCCAATTGAAAACTGCCTTTTGTCTTATTCATGCAAATATTGTTTAATTATTGATAAAGAAAAAATCAACCAAATTATGACATTCGAAGAAATCAAGTCTCTTATACAGCTCATTAACAAAAGTGACCTTGCGGAGTTTCGGCTGGAAGATGGTGATCAGAAAATCACCATTCGTACATCAAAATACAGTAGTGGTAAGCAACAGATTTACCACACGACTGCTGCGCCTATTGCTGCATCTGTACCTCTTGCTGCTGCACCTGCGGTTGCTACTGCTGCACCCGCACCTTTTTCAGCAGCAGCAGAGTCTGCTACACCTGCTCCTGCACCCGCCGTTACTGAGGGGGGCAATTTTTTGGAAATTAAATCGCCCATAGTCGGTACATTCTATCGTTCAGCAGGTACGGACAAGCCAGCTTATATCAAAGTAGGCGATAAAGTGGAAAAAGGTCAGGTCGTTTGTATTGTCGAAGCGATGAAACTTTTCAACGAAATTGAATCGGAAGTGCAAGGTAAGATTGTTAAAATCTGCATTGACGATGCCTCGCCCGTTGAGTATGACCAAGTCCTATATCTCGTTGACCCAAAAGGGTAATCTTTTTTAATGATGAATGATGAATGATAAATGATCATTCATCATTCATAATTCATCATTCAGAGAATTATGTTCAAAAAAATACTCATAGCCAATCGTGGCGAAATAGCCCTGCGTATCATCCGCACCTGTAAGGAAATGGGCATTAAGACTGTAGCTGTTTACTCGACGGCAGACCGTGACTCATTGCACGTTCGGTTTGCAGATGAAGCGGTTTGTATCGGTCCACCTTCTTCGAAAGAGTCTTACCTAAATGTGTCACGTTTGATGGCTGCAGTTGAAATTACGAATGCCGATGCGATACACCCAGGCTATGGTTTCTTATCAGAAAATGCTGATTTTTGTGAAATATGCACGGAATATGGCGTAAAATTCATCGGTCCAACACCGTATCATATCCGTATGATGGGTGACAAAGTGACGGCTAAGGAGACGATGATTAAGGCGGGTGTGCCTGTTATACCCGGTTCAGATGGTTTGGTGCTTGATGTAAAAGCAGGTAAGGAGATTTCAACTAAAATTGGTTTTCCAGTCATCATCAAGGCAACAGCTGGTGGAGGCGGTAAAGGTATGCGCATTGTCCGTTCTGTAGAGGAGTTTGAAAGTAATTGGGATATGGCACGTGCCGAAGCCAAAGCGTCTTTTAGCAACGACGGTGTTTATATCGAAAAATACATCGAAGAACCACGCCATATCGAGTTTCAAATTGCGGGCGACCAATATGGCAATGTCTGTCACTTGTCTGAACGTGATTGTTCGATTCAAAGGAGGCATCAAAAGCTGATTGAAGAAGCTCCTTCGCCCTTTATGACTGAAGAATTGCGGACAACGATGGGTGAAGCGGCACGTAAAGCGGCGCAAGTTATCAACTACGAAGGTGTAGGCACTGTTGAGTTCTTAGTGGATAAATACCGTAATTTCTATTTTATGGAAATGAATACACGGATTCAAGTAGAGCATCCTGTAACGGAAGAAATCATCGACTTCGACCTCATCAAAGAGCAGATAAAAATAGCTGCGGGTGAAAAGATTTCAGGTAAAGACTATTTGCCAAAAATGTTTGCGATGGAATGTCGCATCAATGCTGAAGACCCTTTTATGGATTTCCGCCCAAGTCCTGGTAAAATAACGTCATTCCATACGCCCAAAGGTCATGGTGTGCGTGTCGATACACATGCTTATGCGGGTTATACGATACCACCTTATTATGATTCAATGATTGCCAAGCTCATAGTTCGTGCTCAATCGCGGGAGGAATGTATCCGAAAAATGGAACGAGCATTAGATGAGTTTATCGTCGAAGGTGTTAAAACAACCGTTCCTTTTCATCAAAAACTGATGCAAAATAAGGATTTCAGGGAAGGTAATTTCCATACAGGATTTTTGACGCTTTGGAATTTTAAAGAAGATTGAACAAGAGACAAAGGACAATAAAAGCAAGCGGCACAATACTGAGGGGTATCGTGCCGCTTGCTTTTATTACCAAATTTTCCAGAACTTACCACTTTTCGTTTTGTCATGCCATTTTTGCCATTCCGTAGCAATCAATGCCGCACCACCAATTGCTTCGTCTTCACTTCCTTCCCATATTGCAGCGTCACGAAGTATGTACCATTCGGATAATCAACCGTTGGTATCTCTATATTACCGACGGTGGCACCCCTCATTAATCGAGAGAATATCACTTGCCCAGAAGCACTTTTGGCTTCTATCGTTACGTCTGTGGGGTTTTGGAATTGATAGGTGACATTCGCTTGGTTGCGTGTGGGGTTTGGAGATATAGAGAAACCTTCTTTGCCAAAACCTGTTGTATTGGACAATTCTGTATTTAATGTCGCATCAACGTCGCTTATTTTGTCTTTTGACTTTTCGGTTGTGTTGACAAGTGGTTCGCCATTAGCGACTACGGATGCGTTTGTCGTAATAACAGCAGGTACTTTAATGCCGACGACGGAGGGGAGCAATTGCTGTATTTGCTCTCCCTTATTGTTCGGTATCGTGAAGCAGGGGATGCGGATGCTGTCTTTGTAAAGCCCTTTTTTCCCTAATTTATACACCTTTTTGTCATTCGATTCGTGGATGATAATCAAGGCTTTTGCGCCTGCCCTTTGTGCATTCAAACACATTTGCGTCACGTCATAGTTTTTGTTGTAGTCTATGACCGCGATTTTGTCTTTCAGATTTCTGCTGATTTTGGTGGCGCGGCGTTCACTTTGATACCGCATCGGATACCTACCCGAACTATCCCTAACCGTGTGCGCCTTCAAGACCATGACCGTATCATAAGCCATAACCATATCGCCGATAAGGTCGGCTGTCAAAATGCCACCAAAGTCGGTGGACAAAACAGTGATGTTTCTGCCTGTGTTGAAGATGGCTAATTGGCTGCTGTCGGCTGCCGGTTGGTTTTGGGCGTGGCTGATGACTGCCACTGCCAATAGTGCTATCGTGATGATATTTTTCATTTTTTTTTGCTTTTTTTGTTTAGCGAGTCTGCTTTAATTTACTAATACCCTTTGCCAACAGTAGTGGTACTAAAAAAATTACTAAGATCCCTGTAGAGCGGGGTATTTTAGCGATATTCCTCCTTAGCCTGACGGCTATAGCTTGGAAGCCGACACCAGCACGTCCGTTTTTTATTTATCGATATAAGTTAAATTAGCTAAGTTCCCTGCTGATCAGCATGACCATATCATTGTCAATAAATTTTATTCTAACAAGCGTGCTATATAGTAACCATCATTGTCAGACGTTATGATATAGTTATTTTCCGACAGAAAAAATAAAACTGTAAAAATCGCACGTCTTGGAAGATATTTCTTTTTTACCATGAATTGTTTATTGCTAAAGGTCAATGTATCAAAATATTTCTTTAATACTTTTTTTACACCTTGATTTGCTAATTTCTTATATAAAATAATATCAATAGCACCTTCTATTAACTTTGGACATTTATTTAAATCAAAGCCTACAAACTCAAAATTTAATATATTTTCAATTGTATCAGCAAATTCTGGGTGATAAGCCATTTTGCTGTAGAAGCAATCATATAAACCATAATTGCTTGTTAGAACTTTAAAAATTTTACCATCGCTCTTTTTTATATTCAATGGAAAACAAACAAAGATATCACTCCTTACTAAAGACGCAATTTCAGCATTATATTTAGAGCCATTTAAAGTTTCTTGAGCTTCATTATACGAATATGTGAGTAAAAATAGACAAATAAAATATATTTTAACTTTCATTGTTATTGTTTTTTATATCCATTCTCGGATGGAATGATTTTATAATCATTAGGCTGTATGATGAAGCCATTTTTTTCCAAATCGTAATTACCATATATAGTACGTAGTGGTATATCCGCCTTAGTATGAATCAGATTTTGAAAATTGACTGCATCTGCTTCTTCATAATTTATCTGCGGATTGTTAGTATGAGGTAACTTCGTTTTGTCGGAATATCCTTTATCAGTATTATATCCATGCTTAAGTTCATGACCTAAAGTAGCAACAGGAAGAAAATTTGGATTATCTTCGTTTGGTGTAAATTTGGTATGGGTTCCATAGTCTCTCCCGTAATTTTTTGACCCTTTATCCTGTATTCCAAAATTGCCAATTGTATGAGTCTTAGATGAAGATTCAAGCGCATTAACCACGTCCTTTGCCTTTGGGTCAGAGTCTTTTATGTAATCTAAAGCATCTGCAACGCGTTGAATATAACCATCACTTGCACCTTTATATTCTTGACCAGTTGACTGATAAGTTTTTGTTTTTTCATCAAATTTTGTTTGATACAATTTACCATTATCATATTTAACATTTGTTGTAGCAACATCTTTATCGCCTTTATATTGAATGATAATATCTGTTCCTTGCATCCCATCAGGGTCAACAAACCGCATCGGATTATCAAACGCATAATTATAAGGCGAATGTCGCCGCATCTTTTCACTTAGAGGGTCAACAGTCACCCACCGCGCAATCGCAGGGTCATAAAACCGCGCACCATAATCATTCATCCCCAATCCAAAATCATCATTCCACTCCTTCCCATTGTAGGCGTACTTGTTTTTTCCT
>JAYVFS010000022.1:0-19455 GCA_043772905.1 Saprospiraceae bacterium
GCTTCTTTTTTCAAATCTTCAAAGCCATGCCAATGCTGCCACGCATTATTAGGGTTGTGGTGAAAAGCAGATACTTCCTTTTCGACAGGGTAAATATGGGCTTCCATGAATTGTGTGAGTTGCTCTTGAAGAGCTTTGGTTTTATCTGAATAGTCGAAATTCATGCTTGTTATTTTTTAGTATTAAAAATATCGTCAAAGTAAGCGAATTTTCGCAAATAAGAGGGCAGGTTATCTAATAATTTCTGCGGTTTGAGTGTATTAAGTTCGAGAAAGTTTGAAACTCTTAATTCGCTTTTTTATTGGTTTTCTACACAGCACCTAACATCTATTCAGAGCATCACATCAAAAGTCTAATTATGTGATGTTTTGAAAAGATGATAGATGCGAGTCGTGGATTATTGTGTCCCACCGATTGGAAATCGGTGGTTTCAAGATGTTAGATGCGTTCTATATTCAATGCCATGACCACATATTCTAAGCCTTCTTTCATAAATCGAACATCTGTTTCTTTCATGCCGAACTTTGTATAAAAGGCTGATTTATGGCTTCTCGCATTGCACCAAACCTTTTTAATACCTTGATTTTCAATCAATTGAAAAATGTATTTTAAAAGCTGTGTGCCATAACCACGCCCTTGAAATGCTGTTAAAGTTGCAAATTTTCTAAACTGCACTTCATCATTTTTATAAAACAACGAGACGACAGAAAGGAGTTGATTGTCCTCAAAAAGTCCAAAATGCACCCCCTCAGTATCTTCATCAACTTTTACAAATTCAATAGGTTTATGCGCCCATAGGACTTTGTGGCGGATGTCGTAGGTGTCTTCGGGCTGAATTTGTCTTATATCCATCTTTAACTTTGTTCTAAACGTCGGCGAGGTTTTAAACCTCGCCGACGTTAGTACACTTATTTCGTTGCCAAAATAGCCTCAATATCAGCCAATTCCGCAGAACTGAATTCAAGGTTTTTCAAACAATCCAATGAATCCAACAACTGCGAAGTGCGGCTTGCACCAATCAAAACAGAAGTCACCCGTGGGTCTTTAAACAACCAAGCCAACGCCATTTGCGCCAAAGATTGATTGCGTTTTTCGGCAATTGCATTGAGTTTTTGTAATTGCAAAACGACCCCCTCAGTAATCACAGATTCTTGTAAAAATCCATGCGGATTAGCCGCTCGAGAGTCCGCAGGAATGCCTTTTAAGTATTTATTGGTCAAAAGTCCTTGTGCCAAAGGCGAAAATGGTATGCAACCGATGCCTTCTTGACCCAAAACGTCCATCAAACCACCTTCAACCCAACGTTCAAACATGGAATATTTAGGTTGATGAATCAAACAAGGCGTACCGAGACGCTTCAAGATAGCCAAAGCTTCCGTCGTTTGTTCCGCCGTATAACTCGAGATACCGACATACAAAGCCTTGCCTTGACGAACAAATAAATCCAATGCGCCCATTGTTTCCTCAAGTGGTGTATTTGGGTCAAAACGATGACTGTAAAAAATGTCCACATAGTCCAAACCCATCCGTTTAAGGCTTTGGTCAAGACTCGCCACGAGGTATTTTTTAGAACCCCATTCGCCATAAGGACCATCCCACATGTGGTAGCCCGCTTTGGTTGAAATAATGAGTTCATCACGATAGGGCAGGAAGTCTTGCTTCAAAATACGTCCAAAATTTTCTTCCGCTGAACCGGGAGGAGGGCCATAGTTATTCGCTAAATCGAAATGCGTAATGCCTTTATCGAAAGCCACATGCAACATATCGCGGTAGTTTTCATAGACATCTACGCCACCGAAATTGTGCCATAAGCCAAGAGAAATGGCTGGTAATTGAATGCCACTTTTACCGCAACGGCGGTAAGGAATTTGTTTGTAACGATCAGAATTTGCTTGATACATATTAGTTGATAATTTATAATGGATAATTTTTACTGTGGCGAAGGTAGTTTTACCCCCTCAGTATAAAGGCTTGTTTTTGCATTATTTTGGTAAAATCAATATTTTTAATTTCCAAAAAGGGCTAAAATACAAACGGCTAAACACAAGGTTTAGCCGGTTGTAAGATTTTGTAAACTATATTATTTCTTAGATATTTTAGAAATAATTCGCTCAACATCAACAAGTTGCATATCTAAAAAATCTGCAATTTGGTTTGCAGACCAATGCTTTTCTATATAAAGCTTATGTACAACCTTTTCACGTTCTTTTTCAACTATATTTTCACGTTCTTTTTCAACTATATTTTCAAAAGTATCACCATACAATTGTTTGTTAAAAAGGTCTGTCCAATGTTTAGCATTTTTATAAAGTGCGCTTGACATCTGTGTCGGTGTTTTATATTTTGAAAAAATAAAATTATTAAATTCTTGCTGTAAATTTACAGGAATTTTCATCACATTATCAATAAAAAAGAAGAATCGAAACATTTTTTCTCTTGAAATATGCCTTTTAATCCCCAATTCTATCATTTTTTCTTTGTATTCTAAACGCTGTTTAAAGTCTTTTCGGGTCTTGTTGACATAGATATTTGCCAAAACAAATAGCGCAAAAATGTTTTTTGAAGCCAACAATTCCGCTTCATTTTGACGCATGATACGATAACCGATGAACTGATAAATCATAGAAGTACCATAGCTTTTCAAAGTAAAACTATCAAAAAAGCGAGGCGTTTTGATATTCGTATAAATGGCAATCGCTACGATTTCATGGTCGTATTTGTTGAAAATCATAGAAAACATCTGATACATCCGTTTTGGAAACAGGCGTTCAAAATACGATTGAATTTCAATATGTACCAAAATCCATTTTTCTGTACCGTCTTTGAGCCATACTTTAACAAGTTTGTCAGCAACACGTTTCGTATCACTGCCCAATGCTTCAAGAATTTGTATCAACTCTTGCTCTAATATTTCGATAGGTTTGCTAAAATCTACTTTTGGAAACAAATGAGGAATGTAAAACGCAACGAAATCTTCGAAAAACTCAATGATGATTTCCTTCCAATTGCCATCAAAGTCAATATCCAGTTCTTTCATAGTATTGTTGATTTTTGCTCATTAAATTGGTTTTTAAATTTATCAAGCAAATATATTGTGTTTATTTCAACAATAAAAGTCTTTTGTTTTGTTAAATAACAATATTTTTTAGTCGTATTTTACAAAAAACTATAAAATAACAAACAACGTCGCCGCCGCCGTCAACCACAAAATAATTTGCCGATAACGGGCATCCACAATGGTTTTGACAATATAAATACCCACATAAAAACCAATTATTAGAAATGGTAAAAGAGCAATGTTGATAGCAATCGAATCCGAATTAACCGTTTCCCAACTAAAAATATGAAACGGCAGTTTGAAGAGGTTGACAAAAAGAAAAAGCCATGCATTGGTGCCAATAAAATCGTTTTTCGTAAGGCGCATACTCAAAAAATAGACGTTCGCAAAGCCACCTGCTTGATTGCCCACCATTGTCGTAAAACCCGTTCCAATGCCCATAATGCCTGAAAACCAAAGAGAATGAGGGGCATCTTTTAAGGGTCGTTTTTCAAACCAAAACAAACCAAAAACGATGATGAGAACAATCGTTGCCATCATTTTTTTGAAAACGGCTTCATTCAAGTCTTTGCCAATCCATACACCCGCCAATATACCAATGACTATCCACGGCGCAAGACGCAGCAAAAGTTGCCAATTTGCATGTCTTTTGTAGTAAAAAACGGCTAAAATATCAGCACATATCAGCATCGGCAACAAAACGCCTGTGGATACTTTGCTGCCAAAAAGCCAAGCAAAAATCGAAACCGTGATGATGGAAACCGAATTAAGCCCAGCTTTCGATATACCAACGAGCATCGCGCAAAGGATTGCCAAAGCCCATTGGATTGGCGTAAAATGATAAGCTAAGAGTGTTTCGAGCATATAAATTTTGTTTAGCTGACACAAGTTTTTTAATCAAATCGCCCCCCCTCAGTAACACCTTTCCAATTATCCGTCCGAAAAGGACAAGCGGGAAACCCCTCAGTATTGAACAAATTTGAGTCCACAGGTGCATCTGACCAAGCATAACGCACAGACGTTGGTTTCACCCCTTTCGGATGATAAACCACAACTTTATCGCCGACAATTTCTGCTTTGGCATAATAAAAAACGTGGTCATCTCCCGCAATTTCAAAACCTTTCAAATAGTCGTATTTGTCTTTGGAAACTAAGCCTTTTCCTATGAAATCAAAGGAAATTGTCGCTTTTCCTTTGTCAAACGCCACTGATTTATACATCGGACCAGACGGTAAAATCGCTTGATTGTACGTCTGATTCAAGGCAACGGCTGCCAAACGTTTGCCCACGTCTTGCTTATTTGTTGGGTGAATATCGTTTGGATTGCCCACGTCCGTTGTGACCACCATACCTGTTTTTGGCAGTTTCAGAGTCATGGCTTGTGCTTCACGCAGTTCTGCCCAATTACTGCCTTGATTGCTGTTTTGGTCGCTGCCATAAGTCGCTAATTGAACAAAATAGAACGGAAATTCGTCGTTCCAACGCTTGCGCCAATCTTCAATCATCAACGGAAATGTCTTGCGATATTGATAGGCTCGACCCGCATTCGATTCGCCTTGATACCACAACGCACCCCTCAGTGCAAACGGAATTAAGGGCGCAATCATGTTATTATAAATCGAAGAACCGACGTTATTACTCGAATGTAAAAAGCTGTGTGGCTCTGCAAAAGCGGGCATCAATTTCCAATCATTACCCGAAAGAGTGATTTTTTGCGCATCATTGCTGACGAATAAATCATCAGGCGAGCCTTGCAAACCTAAGCCAAACCATTCAGGTTCAATGGTTTTGTTCATTTTTATCATCAACCTGTTCATGCCCACTTGCCACGTATTGGCAGGTATCAAAATCTTTCGCGCCCCCCTCAGTAAACCTGCCGAAACAGGTTTTCCGTTGATATAAATTTCATTGTAACTAAAACATTCAGCCAAGCCCAAAGTCGTTATTTTACCCACCATTTCAGACGGTATTTCCACCATTTTAGCCATAAAACCATTGCCACGCCATGCCCAAATGCCTTTCCAATCCCATTGTCCAAGAGGATTTGACGTGAGCCATTTTGAGAAATCGAAATCGGCTGTGAGATACATTTTTTCATCCTCCAATGTTGGATAATTGTCCATGCGCCCCAACAATTTTTGTTTCAAACTCCGTTCAATCCGCATATCAGCATCGTCCCAAGACGCTGGGTAGTTTTGAGCATAGTTTTTCAGTTCATCAGACGTTTCCATCGCCTCTTTGCTTATCCAACTTTCTATTTGTGAACCGCCCCATGACGAATGTAATATACCGATTGGCACACTCTCCGAAGGAGTCCTCATGGACATTTTTTGATAAATTTCTCTTGCAAAAAAGAAACCGACACCTGTAAAGCCGCCGACTGTTTCTGCTTGGCAAATCACCCAACTGCCTGTTTTTACTTCTTTTTGAGGTTCTAAACTCACTTCATGCTCTACTTTGTAATGCCGAATTTGGGGGAAATTGGCGTTTTTCCTTTCTATCAAAAAGTCCTTAGATTGAGCAACTGTAAACTCCATATTGGATTGACCAGAACACAGCCAGACTTCGCCAAATAGAATATCCTTGACCGAAACGGTATCAGAAGCCGCTTCAACCGTCAATTTGAACGGTCCACCCGCTTCAAAAGGCGTAAAAGTAACACGCCATACCCCCTCAGTATCTGCCGTTGTTTTTTGAATTTGACCCGCTAAACGAACCGTCAAGGCTTCATTGGGCTGTGCCGAACCCCACACGGGCAGTGGTTTTTGACGTTGCAAAACTGCATGGTCAGAAAAAAGGCGGCATAGTTTGACTTGTGCAAAAGCCATTTGTGCTATGAGTAAAGCACAAAAAAGGAGTATATTTTTCATTTTTTCATAATTTTATAAAAATTCAACACTGCTGCCACAAAGGACGGGTTTTCTAAATTCTCATCAAAAGATTTAGACACATCAAAACTTGCATGAAAAATACTATACCTAATCCGTTCTGATATCGTCTGTTGCAAGATTACATTGCGCGACAATTCTTCTAAAATCTCATCGCGTTCTTGCTCGAATTCTTGTTTTTTAAAAGCTTCTCGCTGTTGACGTTGTTCTGCTTCTATTTGAGCCAACCTTTCTGCTTTCTGACGGGCTTCTGCTTGTCGTTTTGCTTGTTCATCTTCTTCTGTTGCCTGATAATTTTGGCGAACAGCTTCTACAAAGAAGCCTGCTGGGCTGCCTTTAATAGTCTTTTTTTCGATGGCTTTTTCAGTCAAAAGCACGGCTTGTTGCAAAGATTGTTCAGAAAAATCTTCTGCCAATTTTTTGAGCATACGCTGTGTTACACCAAACTTTTTTGATATTTTTTGTATTAAATCCTTGTTAAGATCTGTATTTATTGTGTTTTCTACAGCCAAAACGGGTGCTTCTACCTGAATTGGGGTCGGCAAATGGTGCGCCAACGGCACGTTGGCATTACTTCCTTCATTTGGCTCATTTTCAAGAGTAGGCAACAACAAATGCCTATCAATTCTAAAACGAATCGCCGTAACTTTTTTGCCTGTTTTTATTTCACCAAAATCAAAAGGAATGTCTGCATCATATAACAATCGTTTTTGGGCTTCTTCTAAAATTTTAATTTTTAAATTGGCATAGAGCGTGTATTTGTCTGAAATCCCCAGTAAAGCCTTCAATTTCTCTAAGTTTATTGTAAAACTATTGAGGTTTTGATTGATATTTTGCAACAAAAGTAGATACAGCCGATGACTCATACACACCTTCAAGAAAGGTAATTGAAGAAAATCGTAAGTGTGCTTTTCTGACTTAAAAGACAGTATTAACGGTTTTAATCGGGGATGAATCATCACATCAAGTGAAAGGACATTGTTACTCATTAAAACATCAACACTTGTTAAAAGGGTCGTTTGGCATTGACGCATTTCTCCGTTGGCATCTAAGTAAGTCCAAATAATTCTACGTTCAAGCAATTGGGAAGCGGCTTTATAAACTGCATCACTAACTCTTTCATTTTCAATAACTTGTGTAGCAATAAAATCATTTAATGGAATCGTGTAAGGGCAAAAATCAGAATCAGCGAGCCTAATTGAAGGCAACAATTTGCCTAAAATCATCAGTTCCCAAAAAGTTAAATCTCCTGAATAGGCGGCTTCAATATTTTGAAATGCGACATGTTTTTGAATTTCCATGCCCAAAAGTAGGACGTTTAATGTGGTTGACAAACACCCCTCAGTAAAAACCTTTTTAAAACCAGTTTTTTGAATAATTTTGAGGCGCATTTATAAAAATCCGCCTTATGTTAAAACTAACAAAAATCAACATTTTCCCTGTCAAATCCCTTGACGGTTATTCACCCGAATCCGCAATTGTCGAAAAACAAGGCTTGCAATATGACCGCCGTTGGATGATTACCGAACCCAACGGCATGTTTATGACGCAACGGAATAAGGGACGCATGGCATTGCTGAAAGCCGTGGTTGAAAATGGTATTTTGTCTATTTTTGAAAAAGAAAACCCTCAAAACGGTATTTTTTTACTTGTTTCAAGCCTCATTCATGAGTTCGTTGACGCTAAAATTTGGGATGACCATGTTGTTTCTACCTTGGTTAGTCGGGAGGCAAATACCTTTTTGAGTGATTTTTTGCATAAAAAATGCCAACTCGTTACGATGCCCGCAACGACAATACGACGTGTAGATCCCAATTACAATACTGGCGATGATATAGTAAGTTTCGCTGATGGCTATCCATTTCTCATCATCGGCGAAGCGTCATTGGCGGAATTGAATAGTAAAATTGAAGAAAGAAATACTTCAAGCGACCCCCTCAGTACAAATATGAGTATGCGCCGTTTCCGCACCAATTTTGTCTTCTCTGGCGGTCAACCTTTTGAAGAAGATGCCTATACGAACTTCAAAATAGGTGATGTGGATTTTTTAGGCATAAAACCATGCGCTCGCTGTGTTCTCACGACCCGCGACCCCGATACAGGCGTGAAAGGCAAAGAACCGCTTGATACTTTAATGACTTTTAGACAACTGGGTACAAAAATCCTTTTTGGTCAAAATGTGGTTTGGAATGATAAAACTTGGCAAAAAGTTCTGCAACCTGAAGTGAAAGTAGGGGATTTGATTTCGTTTTAATCGCACATCAAAAACACCACCATCGTCTTAGATCCATGCGCCCCAAGCACCAACGACTGTTCAATATCCGCCGTTTTTGAAGGGCCTGCGATGAATGCGCCAAAACCATAATCCCATGAGCCAATGCGGGCGTAGGCTTCGTGCATCGTCGGCACAATGTCTTTTTCTTGCAAGACAACAGCTAAGTTTTGGCAAATAAACGGTGCAATGCGTTGCCCCATCAACCCCTCAGTAATCCATAAGGCAGCGTTTTCGGCTACGCCAAAATGAGCTGTAATAATCGTCAATTCAACGTTTTCTAAATCGTGTGGGTCGCTGTTTTGCCAATCCAATTCAGCTACGGTTTTCAATTCAAGAAGCGTTGAAATGACACGGTTTTGGCGGCTATAATTTTCTCGGACAAACTGCTCAATTGCTTGATAATCAGCCACTTCGACGACCATGCCGCCGATACTTTGCAATACCGTTTTGAATTGTTCCTTTGGTATATGCGTACTTTGATTCAAGCCGTCCAACGACGGAAGTGGCTTCAAATCGGGCTGATTTTTTTTGATTAATGCTAATATGGAATCTCTACTCATTATCTTTTTTTTCAAACACATAATCACATAGGACACATAGTTTTTTAGTTCCTTACAGGATGACAAAAGAAAAAAGCTATGTGTCCTATGTGACTATGTGTTAAATTAAATTCATCTATTTTTTTTATACCAATCCCTAAAACTCTGTTTTGGCGGCTCAGGCATATCTCTTTGCAAAAACCACGGATTCATGCCATTATTTACCATAAAAGGCACATTCCGCATCACCCACCGCCCCATTTTACCACCTGTTTGATACACTTTTGGATTGGACAAAGTAAACGTCATCCCTTGCATAGCGAGCCTTTTACTGAGGGAGGCATGTCCTTCCTTAACCAGCACTTGCCGCCATTTATACAATTGGTCGTGAATATCAATTTTAACAGGACAGACATTCGAGCAAGAGCCACACAAGGTACTTGCAAAAGGCAAGTCTGCATTTTTAGTCATATCCAAATTAGGCGCAAGGATAGACCCAATCGGTCCCGCAACCGCCGTATGATAGCTGTGTCCACCACTTCTGCGATAGACAGGACAAGTATTAAAACACGCCGCACAACGGATACATTTCAGCGAATTTCTGAAATCAGCCCGACCCAATTGCGTCGAACGTCCGTTGTCAACGATGACGATGTGCATTTCTTGACCGTCTCGGGGCTTTTTGAAATGACTTGAATAAGTGGTAATCGGCTGCCCTGTTGCGCTGCGAGCGAGTAGGCGAAGGAAAACGCTTAGGTGTTCTCGTTTCGGCAATATTTTTTCAAAACCCATGCAAGCGATATGCACATCTGACAAATGTGCGCCCATATCGGCATTGCCTTCGTTGGTGCAAACGACAAATTCCCCTGTTTCAGCGATGGCGAAATTAACGCCTGTCAAAGCCGCTTTTCGGGTCAAAAATTTCTCCCGAAGGTGGACACGGGCAGCAGCTGTCAAATAAATCGGGTCTTTATTCCCTTTTTCTGTACCCAAATGTTCGTGAAAAGTTTCGCCAATTTCTTCTTTTTTCAAGTGAATGGCGGGCATAACAATATGGCTCGGCGGCTCTTCACGCATTTGGACAATGCGCTCACCCAAGTCCGTATCAATCACATCAACGCCATTTTTTGTTAAATAATCATTCAAATGACACTCCTCAGTGAGCATAGATTTGCTCTTAACCATTTGCGTCACGCCATGCTTTTTGAGGATTGAATGAACGATGTGGTTGTGTTCATCGCTATCGGCTGCCCAATGCACAATGATGCCATTTTGCTGTGCTTTTGCTTCAAATGCAAGCAAATAGTCGTGCAAATTGGACAGTACATTGTTCTTTATATCCGAAGCCGTCTCTCTTAAAAACTCCCATTCGGGCAAGACAAAAGCCGCTTTGTCGCGTTTTTGGCGCACAAACCAAAGCGTTTCGTCGTGCCAATTGACACGGGCTTCGTCTTTGTTGAAGGTTTTGGAGAGGGTAGCGTGATTCATCATTTATTTGCTGATTTCGATATTTAACATTTTGAAATATTGTTCAATCATGTAATTCTCTCTATTCAATTGTAACATTTTTTTAACAACTACGGTGTTATTATTGAATACGAGTTTACCATCTTGTTCTTTCAATAAGTATTTCTTTAAAATTACTGATATAACAAAATCACTTACACCTTTTTCTGTAAAAACCTCCAATGCTTTATGTTCGCTTAGTAAATCTATTAAAAAATGAACAAATATTTCTGTTGGAAATTTCAGCAAAGCCTCTAAAATTAGTTCTGTACCATTACTTCCAATATAAGCCCCATGCGAGAACATTATTATCATATTTTTTACATCTGATTCTGATGTAATCTTATCTGGTAATGATGTAATGTTCCTTACTTTAAGGAATTTTGTACATAAATCTTTATTTCCAACTAAAATATCAATAACATGAGGAAACCATGAACCATCAAATTCTACACTGCGATAAGACTCTTTTGTAGCTACCGTTGTTTTATAATGATTTAAGGTCAAACCAAGTTTTACAAATTCTATACCTATATCGTATATTATTTTTTGCGTTAATTCTAGTATATTAGTATCGTGATTTTTTAATTTTACACAAACTGTAAAATTATCAATTATATGTTCAACATGAGAAATACTACTACATATTGCCTTTATTCTCTGTTCAATCCCTTTTAAATACATCTGTGCTAAATAATCATCTATAAAATTTCCTAATGGCAATCCTCTTGTAATCAATATATTTTCTCCGTTTCTTGCATCAATTACGGGTGAATTTAAAAGTTTAGATATGAGTTGTATAAACTTACAATCTAATGCAACCTTTAGATGGTCGCATAAAATATTAAGAATTGTAGTTCTTGAAATTGAATGATAAAATGCCGAAATATCTGTTTGGATTATAATGTCATATTCTGGGTCATATTCATCGGCTTCATCATTGAAAAGATTTATTAAAGGTGCATTTGTTATTTCTCGCGCCCAAAAATCTTTAATTTTAAGCCCTCCTTGTGAGTCCAACGACAATACCATTGGATTTTCAATAACAATTATCCTAACAATAGCAAACCAAACTACTAAATCTTCAAATTCAATATATGTGTACATTCTTCCAAGATAATGGTTTCTTGGAACATAATAAGCAATACTTGGGTTAGCTTCGAAATGGAGTATTAATCTGTTAAAAACATTACTAACTATTTTATCTTCTTCATAATAAATCAGTTCCAAAGGGGAAACGTATGCTTTGGTTTGGCTACGATAAAGATATGCTTCTTGACATGCTTTTCTTAAATTATCAATACTTAATAGTCTTGAATATAACTCGTCTGCAATCATTTTACTATTCGTATATTTTATATGTTTTTAACTAAAAAAATTATTGTTATAATTCAATTTGGCTTTATATCATTTAATTGAGTTTTTTTTACTTTGTTGCTTGATTAGACTATCCCATTTTTCACAAAAGCTTAAAATATCCTCCTCTGAAATTATCATTTCATATTTAGACCAGTCTCTTAAATTGAAATGTTTTTGGTGTTGTTTACCATACCCTTCAAATCTAATCCTATTTGTAAACATATCTCTTATATTTGTTCGAGACAATGTATCCCAAATAATAAAACGCATCATTTTTTTATTTCCACCCCACCTTTTTCTAATTTCTTCATACAATTTAGTTTTTTTTAAATTTTCAACGAAAACAGTCGTAGGAATCCAACAATCATTAATCTGTTGCAATCTGTTGTTATTATTTTGAGTCTTTATGAAAACAATTCTAACTTTACTCTTTTCTATTTTTTCCTCTGTTTTTTCCTCACAAAAGTCAATGAGAAAACTTCTATACGAATATTCTGAATTAGTATTAAAATTTAAACCTTTAAACTCAATCGGTAAGTAAGTATTCCGAAAATCGCTTAAAATCATATTTTCAGAATCTAAATCACTCCAGCATGGTAAAGTTTCAATAGTACCAATTTTGTTAGAAAGTAAATCAGAGATGTAATTGCAACAATCAATAGGATATTTTGCTATTTGAAATTCGGCAAAGCGTAAAACTCGCCATCCCGCTTTCAGTAATTTATTATTTCTACTATCGTCATATCCTATATAATGTATTGGTATACGTTCATTGTCAACAGAATTGGAATATGGTTCATCAATTTCAATAACTAATTTTTCAGAAATTATGCAAAAATCAGGCGTAAATGAGCCTTCCACAGTATTTATTTTAACATCGTTTCTTACATCATAATCTAAATGACTTTCAATAAAATCAAAAAAATAGTCTTCTAAAAGACCTTTTTTATCATTTCTTTCAATATTTTCTTCGTATAACATTTTTTTTGAACACTCACCAATTAAGTACAATGGATAAGTCAACGCTTCAACTTTTTCATTGATAGACTGTATTTGTTCTACAATATTTAATACGTGAGTGGTATTCACCTCATCTTTTACGAAATTTTCAATTTGGGGTATTTCAAGAACAGGTTTTGTATCTTTTATTCCCATAAGCTTTTTTATCCACTCAATTATACCCATGTTTTTTATTATTTGCATAATTAGAAAATCGTCGTAATTAGTAGTTCCGTTTTCAACTGTTCAATATCTCTGCAATATGTATAATTTTTACATCACTCTGTTGCCGTTTCAAAATCCCCTCCATGTGCATCAAACAAGACATATCACCCGCCGTAATATACTCCGCCCCATTTTTCGTATGGTCAAAAACACGGTCTTTACCCATTTTTACAGAAACGGCTTCTTCAAAAACGCAGAACGTGCCACCGAAGCCGCAGCACTCGTCTTTGCGTTCCAATGTCACCAATTCCAAACCAGATACCCCCCTCAGTAATTGTTCGGGTTTTGAGAAAGGCGCAGCATTGAGTTCGCTCATTTGTGCCAATTTCAAACCGCGTTGTCCATGACAACTTTGATGCAAACCGACTTTATGTGGGAAATGAGCGTTTATGGTCTCAATTTTCAAAATATCGGTCATAAATTCTACCAATTCATAGACTTTTTGACGAATTTGCGTCGCTGTACCCTCATCTGTATCGCTGTGCAAATGCTCTTTGATATGCAGCGTGCAACTGCCCGAAGGACAAACGATATAATCGTAATCCTTGAAATTATCTACGAAAAGATTATTGCAACCCATCGCCAAATGCTCAAAACCAGAGTTTGCCATCGGCTGCCCACAACAGGTTTGGTTTGTCGGAAAATGGACTTCGCAGCCATGTTTTTCCAACAATTCAAGGGTTGCAATCGCTACTTTTGGGTAGAATTGGTCAATATAACACGGAACAAATAAGCCTACTTTCATTGCGTTTTTAAGTCAAATATTTTATTCATCAAGAGCCATTTTTCGCCTTGTTTTGCCATTGGCAAGGCTTGTTGGTATTTCCACATCAAGTTTTCCCACTCTTGCACTTTTGGATTTTCGGCATCCATTTTACCTTTTTCTTCAAAAGAAAAATCGTCTGTCGTTTCCATAATCATAAACAAACGGTTGCCGAGACGGTAAATTTCCATATCGGTAATGCCTGAACTGGTGATACTGTCGCGTATTTCCGTCCAGATTTTTTCGTGATATTGCTCGTATTCTGCGATGAGTTTTGGGTCATCTACAAGGTCGAGAGCAAGGGTGTATCTTTTCATTTTATTTTGTTTAACACATAGTTACATAGGGCACATAGTTTTTATTTTTTAGAATAAAAAAACTATGTGCCCTATGTGACTATGTGTTGATTATCAATTATTTACAGTTTTTACTTTATGTCCAACCAAGCCAAAATACAGGACAAAAAAGTAACAAACCAAAGGCACAATATAACCCGCTTGAATGTTATCGCCTGAACTATCAATGATACCACCCATGATAACAGGGAAAATCGCACCACCAATAATTGCCATAACTATCAAGGAAGAAGCAGGTTTTGTCTCCTCTTTCAAGCCCACAATGCCCAATGAAAAAATCGTTGGGAACATAATAGACATGAAAAAGCCTAAACCACCCAATGCCAAAACAACAAACTTCCCCTCAGTAAAAATGGCAATTGAACTCAATAAAATGCACACAACAGAATAAATACTCAACAGTTTCGCAGGTTGCACAAAACGCATAATCGCTGTGCCAGCAAATCGTCCAATCATAAATAACAAACCATAAACACCTAAATAATAGCCCGCCGTTTTTTCATCAACACCTGCACCTACTATTGCCATTCTAACAAAAAAACTGGTGACGCAGACTTGTGCGCCCACATAAAACAATTGTGCAATAACCGCCCATTTGACATGGCTGTATTTCAAAGTATCAAAAATGCCACCTTTTGATTGGTTTTCACTTTTTTCTTCTAACTCTGGCAAGTCAATGAAGAAAAAGATAATGGCTAATAAAATCAAGAAACCCGCTAATATCAAATAAGGCATTTTTACTGATGCAGCCTCGCCTGTTAGGTAGGCAATTTTGTCAACATCAGGCATAGCCAACATCTGCTCTTTGCTGTATTCTTTGCCCGACAAAATGAATAATGTGCCAATAATCGGTGCAACAAATACCGCTAAGCCATTGAAAGATTGCGCCAAATTGAGCCTTGCCGTTGCCCCCTCAGTATCACCGAGCCTTGTAGCATAAGGATTTGCAGCCGTTTCTAACAATGTCAATCCACAGCCCAAAATAAATAAGCCTATCAGAAAAACGCTATATGCCCGATTGTCTGCCGCAGGCAAAAACAGCAAAGAACCTACTGCAAATATCAACAAACCCATAATAATGCCCTTTTTATAGCCAAATTTCTTCAAAATAATGCCCGAGGGTATCGCCATGAGGAAATATGCCATATAAACGGCGGTGTCCACAAACGTGGATTGCATATTGCTCAACTCCAGAGCTTTCCGTAAATGTGGAATCAAAATGCCATTCAAATTATTGGCAATACCCCACATAAAAAACAAACTCGTGATGAGTATAAAAGGGATTAAATACTTGGGTTTTTCGTTTTGCATGATTTTATTTAGAAAAAATAATGCGGTGTAAAATTAAGTTTTACCGCGGTTAGAGAATGTGATTTATTTTATACTTTTTGATATTTACTTTTTTGTCATTCTGAACGAAGTGAAAGAATCTGTTTGAAATATTTAGATTTAGATTCTTTCACTTCGTTCAGAATGACAAAAAAAAACTAAATCAACGACCTATCCAAATGCACATAACCACCGTCCACATGAATCAACTGACCCGTCGTATGGCTCGATTTATCGGATAATAGGAATGCAACCATGTTGGCGATTTCTTCCGCCGTCGTCATGCGGTTTTCAAGAGGAATTTTCGAGGTGATTTTAGCCAATGTCTCTTCTGGATTCGGCAACGTATTTATCCACCTATCATATAAAGGAGTGTAACATTCCGCCACAATCAGTGCATTGACACGGATGCCGTATTTCAATAATTCAACCGCCCATTCACGGGTCAAGGCATTGCGTCCACCGTTGCTTGCGGCATAAGCGGAGGTGCCGCCTTGACCTGTTTCAGCCGTTTTTGAACCGATATTGACAATAGAACCTTTGGATTTCTTGAGCTCGGGCAGGGCATGTTGCGCCATCAGGTAATAGTGAATCAAATTGCTGTGCAAAGAAGCCACAAAGCGTTCATAATTGCCATTTTCAAGTCCAACGCCGTCATTGACACCTGCATTATTGACCAAACCGTCAATACGTCCGTATTTTTTAACGACCTTTTCAACGGCTTTTTGGCAGTCTTTTGGCTTTGTTAATTCAGCGACGACGGAAAAAGCCTTACCTTTCATGGCCTTTATTTTGTCAACAGCGAGTTGATTATCCGCTTCATTGCGTCCGACGATTGCGACAATAGCCCCCTCAGTAGCGAGGACTTCTGAAATACCTTCGCCAATGCCTTTTGCACCACCTGTGACGATGATGACTTTGTTTTTTAAGTTTAAATCCATTTATTTAATGATGAAGTATGAAAGATAAATGATGAATTTTAACGTCGGCAAGGTTTTAAACCTTGCCGACGTTTGAGTTCTAAATTACAATTGCACAACCGCCTTAATCACCCGACTTTCAGGCTTCAACCAAGTCTCAAACTGCTCAACCATATCATCAAAATCTGCCCGATGCGTAATCCATTTTGACGTATCAATCACGCCTTCTTCCATTTTTTGAATGATAAACTTGAAGTCCGAAGGTAAGGCATTTCGAGACGACAAAAGCGTTATTTCACTCCTGTGAAAATCCGTATCTTTAAAAACAACATTGCTTAAATGCAAGCCCACAAACACGATTTTCCCACCATTTGACACCATTTTTACGGTGTCATTCATCGAGTGCTCGTTGCCTGTGGCATCAAAAATGAGGGTTGGTTTTTCAGGCATAAAATCTTGTAAATCAAGCTCTTCTGTCGTTTTTAAAATTGTTGTGACACCATAATTTTCTTTGCAAAAGGCTAACCTGTTTTCATCTTTGTCTATGACAAAAATGGGTGCACCTTTAAACCGCGCAAACTCAATAATAGATAAGCCAATCGGACCCGCACCAATAACTAAAACAATATCATTCGGCTCAATCGCTGCCCGTTCAACGGCATGACAACCAATTGCCAATGTCTCGACTATTGCCAATTGTTCATAAGTAAGTTTTGTTGAAATATGCACTTTTGCCGCGGGAACTTTAACATATTCCGCCATGCCACCGTCCGAATGAACGCCCAAAACTTCAAGGTTTTCACAGCAATTGGTTTTACCTCGCCGACAAGCCGAACACTTGCCGCAATGCAAATATGGCTCAACAGAGACACGACTACTGAGGGGGTACTTTTGAGCATCAACACCCAATCCAACGGCAATAATTTCTGCACCTAACTCATGTCCTAAGCGACGAGGATAGGTAAAAAATGGTTGATTGCCTCGAAAAGCATGATAATCTGTACCGCAAATGCCGATGTTGTGAATTTTCAACAACACTTCATCGGCTTCAAGAGACGCATTAAAGGGCGTGTAATGGTATTGAAATGCAAAAGGTTTTTCTAAGATTATGGTTTTCATGTATTGAATATTTTTTTGACCCCATCGAGTTTCATTTGAAATTAGACTAAAAAATTCAAAAAACATCTTCCTCTACTAATACAGGTCTCAATTGCCTGGGGGATGAGAGATTCAATATTCTATCCCCCATCTAAAGATGGCGGCAATTGAGACCTGTGCAAGAAGGATGAATTTTATGGCTGGTACCGAACAGCCACTTGTCGTTGCGTACCCAAACCCTCAACGCCTAACTCAATCACTTCGCCACCTTCTAAATAACGCGGCGGTTTTAAACCCAAACCTACGCCCGAAGGTGTGCCTGTGGAAATGACATCGCCTGGCAGTAATGTCATAAAGTTACTCAAATAACTGATGATATATTTGACATCAAAAACCATATCGTTGGTGTTAGAATCTTGCAACATTTTGCCGTCAATACTCAACCAAAGGTGCAGGTTTTGCGGGTCTGCAATTTCGTCTTTTGTGACTAAAAGGGGACCAATCGGCGCAAAAGTGTCGTTACTTTTACCTTTCACCCATTGTCCGCCACGCTCCAATTGGAAAGCCCGTTCAGAATAATCGTTGTGCAAAGCATAGCCTACGACATAATCTAAGGCTTCCTCTTCGCTTATATATGATGCTTTTTTGCCGATAACAACGGCTAATTCGACTTCCCAATCCGTTTTTTCTGAATTTTTGGGAATGATGACATTGTCGTTTGGTCCACACAAAGCGGTTGTGGATTTGAAAAACACAACGGGTTCAGTCGGTATATCCATACCCGATTCAGCAGCGTGTTTGGCATAGTTCAAACCAATACACACGATTTTTGAAGGACGTGCAATGCACGAACCGATGCGCGCATCTGCTGGCACTTCAGGGCAATGATCCACGTTTTTGCCCAACCAAATGGCTAAACGGGAGACCCCCTCAGTAGCAAAGAACTTTTCGTTATAGTCTTCGCCAAAAGCGGAGACATCAATGCGTTTGCCGTTTGCACGTTCAACGGCAGGTTTTTCTTGTTCAAATTCGCCAAAGCGTAATAGTTTCATTCTATATTTTTTATGATAAATGATACAGTTATTTGCAAATAATTGAGACATGGTAAAACGTCTCCTCGATTGATACATTTTTTCAACCATCTTCATGAAGATAGCCGCTATCTTATAGTTTTTTTCCACCATCTTCATGAAGATAGCCGCCATATTCTATTTTTTTCCAACCATCCTCATGAAGATAGCCGCCATCTTATAGGCGATTATGTTTAAAATCTATGTATTCAATTTTACAAACCCACCATCAATCGGATAATCACAGCCAGTAATAAAACCCGCCTCATCGGAGCAAAGATACAAAGCTAAATGAGCAATTTCTTCGGGCTTGCCCATACGCCCAATCGGCTGTGTTTGAGATAGTTTTTCAAACATTTCGGCTTCACGTCCTGGATAGTTTTTTGCTAAAAAACCATCAACAAAAGGCGTGTGTACACGTCCTGGCGATATGGAAATACAGCGAATATTTTGATGAATATAGTCTTTAGCTGTTGCCATTGTCATTGCTAAAACTGCGCCTTTTGACATCGAATAAGCAAAACGATCAGACAAACCAACCAAACCACCAACAGAAGCCATATTCAAAATGACACCACTGCCCGCTGCACGCATTTGCGGAATCGCCGCTTGCATACAATTGTAAACGCCTTTGACATTGACGGCAAAAATGCGGTCAAAATCGGCTTCGGGCGTGTTTTCGACGTTGCCAATGTGTGCAATACCTGCATTGTTGACCAAAATATCCACTGTGCCAATTTTCTCAAATACGACTTTTACATCGTTTTGAATGGCTACATTACAAGCATGACCAACGGCTTGCCCCCCCTCAGTATGAATGTGGTTTACAGTCTCTTCTGCAGCTTTTTCATTGAGTTCAAGGATGTGAACGGTTGCGCCTTGCTTTGCAAAAAGAGTTGCAATCGCTTGTCCGATGCCGCTGCCGCCGCCTGTGATGACGGCTATTTTGTTTGTTAATTGGAACATGTTTTAAGTATAAACTCAACTTTTGCATTATAAAATAGTACATGTAAAGTGCCCGAAAAAGGCTTAAAAAGGTTTCGTAATCGAAAAAAAATAGTTAGTTCATT
>JAYVFS010000023.1:0-19227 GCA_043772905.1 Saprospiraceae bacterium
AAGGCACAAAAGCAACGGTCACTTTACCGAGATTTGAGTTTGTCGAAAGGTCAAAGTTTTGTGGGTCGCCTGCCCCAACTGCCACGTTTGCAATGATAGAGGACACAAGCGGGTTTTTCTCACCAATGACACCCATAATCCGTTTTTCAACGTCTTTGGTTACTTTATCGGTGTATTTAGTGTCTGTACCAACAGGCAATTTGATATAAGTAAAAGCAAAATTCGGTTCAGCTGCGGGGAAAAATACCACATTAGGTTTGGCAATGCCAACCAAAATGAAACTGACAATAAGCAGAACAATCGTTGCTAAAAGAACGCCTAATGCTCGCCATTTTGTTTTCAAAATACCCGTAACCATGCTGGCATAAACGTCTTGTACTTTCGGCCAAACCTTTTTTTGGAAGGCTTCTGCTGCATCATTCAACACAAATTTATTCAACAAATACAGGAAGAAGAACGTCAGTGTTAAGTTGCCAATGCCAAAATTAATCATATAGCCAATGACAACCATCACTAAGAAAACAAGGCACGTGATGAAAAAAGCACGTGTCGCTTTCTTTTGCTTCCCTTCTGGATGTGCCTTCATGAAGTCCACCGCAAACACTGGGTTGATGATATAAGCCACAACAAGTGAAGCAAAAAGCGTCACAATCATCGTTATGGGCAAGTAAAACATGAATTTACCAATCGTTCCCTGCCAAAACGCCAATGGAAAAAACGGCGCAAGAGTCGTCAATGTGCCCGACAAAACGGGTATAAAGATTTCGCCTGCTGCGAGTTTTGCTGCTTTTTTAATCGGTACTTTACCATTGGCAAAAATACGGTGAGTGTTTTCGATAACCACAATCGCATCATCGACAACGATACCGAGCGCAAGGAGGAAGGAGAACAAAACAATCATATTCAATGAAAATGTTTTGTAACCCAAAAACGCTGTAAATAAAGTAGGTTCAAACAAAAACGCTATTGCCATCGAAAGCGGAACAGACAAAGCCACAAACAAGGCGTTGACCGTTCCCATGAAGAACAATAATATAAATGTTACAAGGATAAAACCAATGATAATCGTATTAATCAAGTCTTCAAGCGTCACACGAGTCCTCGTTGATTGGTCTCCTGTGATGCCGATTTGGAGTTCTTTTGGGAAAGTTGTTTGCTTCAATTCATCACAAATACGCTTGATTTCGTCGCTGGCAACGATGAGGTTTTGACCGCCCCGCTTGATTACATTGAGCGAAATGACATTTTTGCCATTAAAACGAGCATAACTTTTAGGCTCTTCGTAGGTGTCTTTAACTTCGGCAATGTCTTTCAAACGTACAATCGCACCGCCACCACCCCTCAGTACAATCTCTTGAATTTGGCGTGGATTTGTGAATTGACCCGAAATAGACATATTGCGTTTGACATTGTTCATGTCCACATTACCACCTGAAATCGTCATATTTTCACTCGAAACCGCCCGTTCAATGTCCGTCAATGTCAACATATTAGCTGACATTTTGTACATATCCACATTGATTTGGATTTCTCTATCGAGCGCACCAACGATGTCCACACGGCTGATTTCCTTCATGCCTTCGATGCGGTCTCGCAAAATATCGGCATAATATTTCAACCTATCAAGGCTCAAATCACCTGAAACGTGCACATTCATAATCGGCACTTGCGAAATATCAATCTCAATAACCGTTGGTTTCTCCTGCAAATCGGAAGGCAATTTCGCTTTGTCCACCGCATCTTTGACGCGCTGTTTGGCAAGTTGCACGTCCTCTGTTGTGTTAAATTCACACATCACAGACGAGAAGTTTTCAACCGAGTTAGAGGTCACTTTTTTAAGACCCGGAATCGCTTTCACTTGTTTTTCAATTTCTTTCGAAATCAAAGACTCCACATTTTCAGGCGACGTACCCGGATAAATCGTGTTTACCATGATTTGAGGAAACACAACCTCTGGGAATTGCTCTTTCGGAATATTGATATACGCCATCGTTCCCGCAACCATCAGGAACAGAGTCAAAAGATAGATAGACGTTTTGTTGTCTATTGACCAACTCGAAGGCTTAAATTCTTTTATTTTGTCAAGCATGACTGTATATTTTGACCGTCTGAAACGGATGTTTTACAAAAAAATGGGCTAAATACTGAGGGGGGTGTTTAATTAGTCGCTACTTTATCCCCATTATTCAAGTCTTGATAACCCACAACGACCAATTTATCGCCTGCTTTCAAGCCTGTTAGAACTTCGCAATTTGCACCATATTGTTGCCCAATTTTGACATCTAACCGTTTGGCATAACCACCTTCTTCTACCATGACAAAGTCTTGATTCGATAGGTCTTTTTGTATCAAATTGATAGGAATAACCATCGCTTTTGGATTTGAATAGTTGACCACTTTCACCACGGTTGCCATATTTGGCAACAAACCTGGCTCATTTGCCCGAATCGGAATTTCCACCTTCACAGTCCTATTTGCAGGATTAACACCCGCACCGATGTAGCTAATTTTTGAAGAAAGCTCTTTGTTAATATCTGTAAACAACACTTGAACGCTATTGCCTACCCGCAACTTACCCACGTAAGTCTCTGGCGCATCAACACGTACTTTGAGTTTCGAGAAGTTCACAATTTTAGCCAAAGGCATACCCGGCGCTGCACCTGAACCAATTTTCATAGGCACTTCGTCCACAACACCTGAAATCGGTGCTTTGATTTGGTACATCTCACGGCTTTTTTGGAGCGTTGCCAACCCCTTTTCTAAGGCTTCTTTATTGTTTTTGGCAGACAAATACTGTACTTCCGAACCAATGTTTTGCTTCCAAAGGGCTTCTTGTTTCGTAAAAACATCATTGGCGAGTTCCCAACGTTTTTTGATTTCGTCCATTTGGCTTTGCATCATATCATCGTCAATTTCTGCCACCGTTTGACCAGCTGTTACACGGTCACCGACCTTGATATACACTTTTGTAATCGAACCAGGCACTTTTGAATAGACATACACCTCGTCTTCTGCCACAACAGCCCCTTGAAGTTCAATAAAACTGTTGAATACAGTGGGGCTCACTGGCGACGTAGCGATGTATTTTATCTTCTCTTTCCGTGTGGTATCTGATGCGCCTAACTCTTTTTCAAGCGCAGAAATTTGAGCCGATAAATCAGCTTGTTTGACTTTAAGTTCAGCGAGTTGCGCTTTTTTGTCGCCTCCGTTTCCACCACAGGCAGCAAAAAAAACGGTAATTAAAAGGAGTGAAAATATCTTTTTCATAAAATTCGTATTTTATATGTCGTTGATAATGAATTAATTATTTATAATTTTCAATAGGGTGTTACCCTATCCTAATTTATTTTGATAGATAGGGCGTTACCCTATCCTAACAAATCACACCCTTTCAGGGCTATCTATTTTAACGTTTCTTCAAGCCCTGAAAGGGCGGTATATAATAGCATAGGGTAACGCCCTATGAAATATGATAACATTTTAAAACACCCAACGAAATATGTATAAATGTTAAAAACATTTCATCATTCATATTTCATCATTTCCCTAATGCCTTTTGCAAACCCTTCTGCGCCGTCAACAAATCAAATTGTGCTTGACGCACATTCTGCTGTGCCAGATACAACTGCTGTTCTGCCGTTGTAATTTCAAGGCTCGAACCGATACCGTTTTTATATTTCGTTTGAGTTGTCGTATGAATCCGTTCAGCCAACGCCTCGTTTTTCTTTTGCGATTCAAGGCGGCGTTGTGCATTCGTATAAGAAATACGGGCATTCAACACTTGTAAAGTCACCAACCGTTCGAAGTCCGATTTTTGGTTTTTTAGCTGCTCCAACGCTAGTTTTGCACGTTCGATTTTAGTTTTACGTTGATAACTGTCCCAAATATTGACCTTTGCGCTAAACCCGACAACACCCGTCGGCAACGAACTAACGGGCTTTGAAAAATAATTATCAGACTGTAAATTCTCCGTAAAACTGGCAAAACCAGACACCGTTGGATAGGCAGAAGCCTTATTTAACTCGACCGTCAAGCCGTTAAGCTGTTCAACCGTATTGAGAACGGCATATTCCGTGCGTTTTGAAAAGTCAATTTGACCAACCAAATCCGCATCAGGCGCAGGCAACATCAACGTATTAATGTCATCAGATAGCTCTAAACCTTTGTCCAACGGAAAACCAATAATCATTTTCAAAGCATTGAGCACCAAGCCTTGTTGGCGGTCAATATTATCACGCTCCGATTTCAAATTGGCAAGAGACAATTCAAGGCGGTCAACATCCAATTGTTCAACAAAACCCGCTTTATAAGTCGCTTTCACTTCTTTAAGCAGTTTTTCTAAGTTGTCGATATTTTTGTCTAAGGTCTTCACACTTTCCGTAATCATCAGCCCAGGTAAGTAAGCGTCCATGACTTGATTGCGCACCTCCGCTTGTTTAGCCGTCAATTGCACTTCCGCTAATTGTCGAGCCAATCGAGCCCCTTTCAAAGCGACATTATACGAGCCACTGTATATCAACTGTGAAGCAGTTATACCCGCTGACAAGTTGTTTTTTAGTTGAAAACTTGTTTTTGAACCCGCTCCAGGTGGCTGTGCCTGAATGACCTCGTTGGTCGAACTGTTTTTAACTTGTTGCTTCGCCAAAATACCTGTTACCGCAGGGGTAAAAAAATCAGGAAAAATAACCTTGGGCACAAGGAAAAAATAGTTGTAGCTCAACTCGCCATTCACCTGTGGCAATCCCGTAGCTAAATTCTCTTTGATGAGCAATTCAGCGTCACGGATACCCATTTGACTGTTTGTGATGCTATTCGTGTTTTTCATCGCATAACTAACCGCCTCGTCGAGCGACATACGCACAATGTCTTGTGCAGCCCCCCTCAGTATCGAAGTGAACATGACCAAGAACAAGATGATTTTTTTTGAAAAAATAAACATAACAGATTGGTTTTTAATGTTTTAAACAGTGGGTTAATGTCCAATTAAAGCCTTTAATTTCATATCAAACAATGCAATACCTTTAGGTGTGGCTATACCATGAACATGATAAATAAGGAATTGAGTGAATAATTTTATTTTATCATAGTGTGCTGTGGGGAAAGTGTCTTCGTCCATGATAGCCATCATTTTTTTGACATACAATTTGGCGATAATGTCATAGTCAATGCCTTCACGATATAAACCCTCTTTTTGCCCTCTTGCGATGTTGTTCTTCGTGCCTTCATAAATACGTTTGTTCATATCTGTTTCAAACCTATCCCAAATATCTCGATGATATTTCTGTAAATCATAAACAATTGTAGGACAAGACATTACCTTCGTAAATTCTTCTAAGCCATGCCGTGCATAGCCCATCAATTCGTCTATCGCATTTTCAGAATGAGTGAGTACCGCACCGGTAATTGCTTCATCTCGCTCACCTTCTTTATCCATAATTTGCGAAAGCAAATCATTTTTATTTTCAAAAAACTGATACAATGTTTTCTTCGACATACCCAACTCACGGGCAATATCATCCATCGTAACGCTTTTAATGCCGTAGCGAAAAAACATCGCTGCGGTGCGCTGCAAAATATTATTTTTCATCTCTGCTGTCATATCGGGCGCAAAAGTATATCGCCGAAACACAGGAAACGAATTTTAGTTAAAAAGTTTCCAAAGTTTTTCTGGTTTTCTGTTTAATAAGACAAAAAATAATGGATAAAAACAATAATAACAAGCTGATAATCAAATACTTAAATTAGTTTTACAAATAAACGAAGGTCTGCTCGTACAATGCAATTTTATTCTATGAAGTGTCGTATTTGGTAGATGAATTGACGAAATTTTATTTTGTTTGACGGATAAGAGGAATGGATATTTTAATTTGGGGTAAACAAAAATTCTAAAATCGTCATTATATAACCCAATCCTGAAAGGATTTAACACGAATAACCCCGAATGAAATTCGGGGAAAAAGCGTAGGGGTTTATCTCTAACTCCGAAGGAGTTGAACTTTCTCACTTCATACGGTTCAACTCCTCCGGAGTTCAAGCGCATCACTGGTTATTTCCCCGAATTTCATTCGGGGTTATTCGTGTTGAATCCCTTCAGGATTGAGATAACATTAGCATGAAGCGGGTAATTATAATTTGCACAGTTCACTATTAATCAAATTTCCTTTTCAAAACGCTCCCTTTTTGCACATTTACAAACCGCCCATTATCAAAAACCAAATGCCCCGCAACATAAGTTTGCAAAACAGCCCCCCTCAGTATCTCACCCAAATAAGGCGTTATTTTATGCCTATGTTGAATGTCTTTTTCTTCAATCGTAAAGGTTTTTTCAGGATGCCAAACGACTAAATCCGCATCAAAACCCTCTTTTATCAGCCCTTTTTCGCTCAAACCAAGGAATTGTGCAGGATTTTCAGATAATATTTTCGCAATATCTGTAATGTCTAAACCATGCTGTTGCGCTGCCGTCCAAACCACAGGCAAGGTAAATTGCAAACCCGCAATGCCGCCCCACGCCTTCGCCAAATTGCCCGAAGCGATTTCCTTCAAATTCGGCGGCGCAGGTGAATGGTCTGAACCTACAAAATCAAGTGTGCCATCTACTAAAGCAGCCCACAATTTTTCATTATTCGCTCGTTCCCGAATGGGCGGCGCACACTTGAAAACCGTCTGTCCGTCGGGAATATCCTCGGCTGCGAAGTACAAATACTGAGGGGTCGTCTCAACCGTCAAAGGCAGCCTTTTTTTCGCATTTTTTAATTTTGAAATCAAATCCGCAGACGATAAATGTACAATATGTGTACGGCATTGGGTCTCTTCGCATAAGCGCAACATCAGGTCAATTGCTCTATTTTCCCACGTTTTTGGGCGCGAATGTAAGTAAGCAAGGTAATTTGTGGGATGTTTTTGAAAAAATATCTGCTTTGTATGCGGACTATCAATCTCACAATGTGCCAAAATAGGCAAGCCAAAATGGGCAATTAACGGCATCGCTCTTCGCAAATCACTTTCTGTCACATTCGGAAATTCATCAATGCCAGAATGGGTCAAAAAACACTTAATACCGAATACACCTGACTTCATTAAATCAGGCAAATCATCAAAATTGTTAGGCACTAAACCGCCATAAAACCCACAATTGACGTGCAATTTGCCTTCAGTTGCTTGGATTTTAAGGTCAAAAGCCGCCTTTGTCGTCGTCACAGGCGAGGCGTTCAAAGGCATTTCAATCATCGACGTAACGCCGCCCGCTGCCGCCGCTCGGGTTGCTGTTTCGAAGCCCTCCCACTCTGTTCGCCCAGGTTCGTTGATATGCACGTGCGGGTCAATCAAACCTGCCATGACAACGGCATCGCCTACATTTTCAATTTTTTTATCGTTAAAAACAGCCCCCTTCCCGATGGCATCGGGATTTTGTTCCGCAACTGAAATTTTAACGATTTTGTCCTTTTTTATAAAAATCGTTGCTTCTTTGATGCCGTTTGGCAACACCACGCGGCGGGAATGAATCGCTTTATCAAATTCCATCTTTTTTATTTTTATTTTTATTTTTAAACGACACGAATTTCACAAATTACACGAATTTATAAGATTTTATTCGTGTAATTTGTGAAATTCGTGTCTAAATCTACTTAATGAGAAATGGTTTGCCTAAACGCATTATAGGAAAAAACAGATTTTCAACACGTTGAATTGTATTATCCATTATCAACTATCCATTATCCATTAAGTAAAAAATTCTAAAACAATGAAAATCAATCTCATACAAAACAGTTACGGCAAATCAGCCGTCCGTTTAGCTAAAATCACACGCCACGTTGATGGGCATGATTTCAAGGAAATCCACGTCAATATCCTACTCGAAGGCGACTTTGAAACCGTTTATACTGAGGGGTCAAACGCAAAAGTATTGCCAACCGACACCATGAAAAATACCATTTTCGCACTCGCCAAAGACCACCCTTTGACAACAATTGAAGACTTCGGCTTATATTTGACCGACTACTTTTTGACCAACAATCCACAAGTATCAGCCGTAACAGTTGACCTCGCCCAAATCCGTTGGGAACGCATGACAAACGGAACTGTCATCGAACCTTACACCTATATTGCGGGCAGCAACGAGCAACAAATAACAAAGATACGTCGCAGCCGTTCAGAAGACGTTTCCGTACATTCAGGCATTCGAGGCATGAGGATTTTGAAAACCACTAAATCCAGTTTTGAAGGCTATATTGTTGATAAATTCACAACGCTGCCGCCTGCGTCTGACCGCATCTTAGCCACTGAAATGGAAGCCATTTGGCGATATAAACGTTCAGAGGACATTGATTTTCAAGAAGTTAGAAGTAAAATTAGAAATCAATTATGTACATCATTTGCTACACACCACAGCGATTCGGTTCAACAATCGCTTTATGTGATGGGCGAAGCTGTTTTGAAAAACATTATGGACGTAAATGAAATAAGTTTCAAAATGCCTAATTTGCATTATTTACCCATCAATTTAAAGCCGTTTGACATGGACAACAATAACGAAGTATTTGTCGCTTCGGGCGATGCTTTTGGTTATATAACAGGAACATTAAGCCGTGAAAAAGAATAAAAAATGACACCTAAAAACGATAATACGCCTTCATTTATAAGCCTAACCGACCTCGCGGCTGAACGTTTTGGCGGCTGCGTACTGTCATGCAGCGACGATTTTTTTGCAGAAAAAGAGAACCTTATCAAGCCAGGTCGCGGCATTTTCATCGCCGACAAATACACCGACCGAGGTAAATGGATGGACGGTTGGGAAAGCCGTCGCAAACGTACTGAGGGGTATGATTGGTGCATCGTTCAACTCGGTGCAAGCGGCATTATTCAAGGCGTTGACATTGATACCAATCATTTTCTGGGCAATCATCCGCCTTTTGCAAGCATTGAAGCCTGTCGAGTGGACTTTGAAAATGCCAAAGAATTTGACCCTCAAAATGCTGTTTGGACTGAAATTCTTCCAAAATCTCCTTTAAATGCAGGCAGCCAAAACTTTTATGCCATTGAAAACAGCGAAGCATGGACGCATTTACGCCTTAATATTTTCCCCGATGGCGGTGTCGCACGTCTAAAAGTCTATGGTGAAGTGCAAAAAAATTGGCTCAATGTGCCTTCTGATGAACTCATAGACCTCGCAGCAGCCGTAAACGGTGGCAAGGCCCTTGTCTGTAACGACCAATTTTTCAGTCATAAAGACAATATCAATATGCCCAATCGCGGTGTCAATATGGGTGACGGTTGGGAAACGAAGCGCAATCGTACACCTAAAAACCGTGATTGGCTCATTTTGCGTTTGGCTCGAAAAGGACGTATTCAAAAAGTGTTGATAGATACTGCCCATTTTAAAGGTAACTATCCCGATAGATTTATGTTAGAAGGTTGTGTTTTAGCAAAAGACGATGAATTTTTATTGGAAAACAAAGATGCCGTTTCGTGGACTACGATTTTAAATGAAACAAAATTGGAAGCCGATAACGAGCATTTTTTTGAAAATGGACTATTAACAAATGAGCCGTTTACACATGCCCGATTGACCATTTTTCCAGATGGTGGCATCAGTCGTTTAAGACTTTTCGGTCATATTGAAACCGATGTTTTAACTGTTGAAGAACTGAATAATTTGCCTTTTGATGTCTTTGAAACGCATATTTCAAAATGTTGTGGTTCAAAAAATTGGGTCAAAAAGATGTATGAAATACGTCCTTTTTTAAATCAAAAAGATGTGTTTGAAAAAGCAGAAACTTGTTGGTTTTCTTGTAAAAAAACGGATTGGTTGGAGGCATTTACGCATCATCCACGCATAGGCGATGTCGAAAGTTTAAAGAAAAAATTTGCTTCAACGGCAACATGGGCATCAGGCGAACAAGGCAAAGTACAAGCCGCTTCTGACGACATTTTAGAAGAATTAAAAACCTATAATGACTTGTATTCCCATAAATTCGGCTTTATTTTCATCATTTTTGCCACTGGCAAAACGGCAGAAGAAATGCTGTCAATTTTGAAAGAACGTTATGAAAATGATGCCGTTGAAGAAATCATCAACGCCATGGTTGAGCAAAATAAAATCACTAAAATCAGGCTAAAAAAACTGTTGTTATGAGTCAAATTACCACACATATTTTAGATACCACTTTGGGCAAACCTGCCGCCGATGTGCCTGTAAAATTAACTCAACTAACAGCCGATGGTTATTGGCATACCCTTGCAGAAGGCACAACAAATGCCGATGGTCGTGTTGCCGATTTGTTGCCCAAAGACACTGTTTTACCAACTGGCATTTACAAAATGACGTTTTATACTGAGGGGTACTTCGCAGCACAAAACTGCCCTTGTTTTTATCCTGTTATAGAGATTCAATTTAATTTATCTGACAATTCACATTATCATATACCGCTGTTGTTGAGCCCGTTTGGGTATTCGACATATCGGGGTAGTTGATTTTTTTAGACCACTGATGAGACTGATTCGACTGATTTTCACTGATTTTTTTTAGATTCTTACAGAATGACAAGAAAAAATCAGTGGAAATCAGTCGAATCAGTCTCATCAGTGGTCTAAAAAAACGCTTAATCAAATCAACCATATTAAAAAATGAAACTAACATTTACCACCGCCGATACAGCACCCATTTTAAGCGATTTGAAAACGGCAAACATCGCTTACCAACACATATATATAGGTGACTCCGCAGACCGACAGCCGGTGCATACCGTTTATGGCGGTGCAAATTTATTCGCACACGACACCGCCGCCCGTTTTTCCGCTGCTGCTTTAAAGAATTTGACCGCTTACGCGCCCAATTTTGCTGCTTTAGCACGTGTCATTGGCTTAGAAGGGTCTGAAAAATTGCCCACAGATACAATGAAAATCGCTCTTATAGGTCAAAAAATGGCTGAAATGAGTGACGAAACAAGGCGACAACACCCCGCTTGGTTGGCTTTTACGGTCTATAATCGAGTCGTTGAAAAGCTAAAAACCGAGGCTTTAGAGGATTTTAGAATTGATTTTGAAGACGGTTTTGGCAGTCGTTCCGACAAGGAGGAAGACGAAACAGCAGTGCAAGCAGCTCTTGAAGTCGCAAAAGGCATGGCGCAAAACTCGTTGCCACCTTTCATCGGCATTCGCATAAAACCGTTTAATGAAGACACAAAAGCAAGAGGCATTCGGACACTTGATATTTTTTTAACGACATTATTGACCGAAACAAAAGGCATTTTGCCCAATAATTTTATTGTTATGTTACCAAAAGTAGTGCTCCCTGAACAAATCAAGGCTTTGGTGCGCCTGTTTGAATTGATTGAAAAAGCGTTCAATTTGCCGCATAAAACCTTGAAAATGGAAACTATGGTCGAGCAAACCCAAACCATTATGGATGCCGAGGGGCGCAATCCCTTGATGTCTTTCATTCGGGCGAGTGACGGACGTTGCATTGCGGCACATTTTGGCACGTATGACTATACTGCCAGCGCAGGTATTACGGCAAAATATCAGACGATGGGGCATTCTGTTTGCGATTTTGCACACCACATGACAAAGGTGGCACTCGGTTCTACGGGCATTATGCTCTCGGACGGTGCGACGAATGTGATGCCCGTTGCACCGCACAAAGGTGCCGATTTGACGGCTGCACAACTGCGTGAAAATATGGAAACAGTGCATAATGCTTGGAAAATTGGCTACGACCACACAACTCATTCGCTCATCAATGGTTTATATCAAGGTTGGGATTTGCATCCCGCGCAGTTGCCGATGCGTTATGCGGCGGTTTATGCGTTTTTCCTCGATAGTTATGAACAAGCCGCCTTGCGGTTGCAACATTTTGTCGAAAAAGCAGCCCGAGCGACGCTTTCAGGTGATATTTTCGACGATGCGGCCACAGGTCAAGGCTTGTTGAACTATTTTTTACGGGCATTAAACTGTGGTGCGATTTCGGAAGCCGAAGCAACGGTCACGGGTTTGAGTATAGCGGAAATTCAGTCGCGGTCTTTTTTGAAAATTTTGGAGAATCGGCGGGGTCAGTAATTAGAAAACTTATAAAACTATATCCACAACTTGACGCAAGTTTAAAACTTGCGTCAAGTTTATCCTTATGACTCTGTTTTAGCTTTATTTATAAGCCAACGAATCAAAAAGATAAAAAATAGGATAACCATAACAATAGCGACTGATGTTAAGATTATGGAATTTAATAAACCGATTAAACCCACCTGAGAGGCAGAAAGCGAGAAGAAAATGATGGCAAGTATGCCACATAAAACAGTTGCAATACCGTCAGAAAGCCCTTTTTGTTTGGATTGTTCCGAGCCTTTTTTTAGGGCTTTTTTTATCAGATATTGCTCAAAAACACTTGGTTTTTTCTTTTTTGATGCAATAATTGTTGACTTTTGGGCAGAGGTTTGTGTCGTTGAAATAATCGCAAAAGCTGATTGTGTAGTAAAAATAAGTGTCAAAGACAATAGTAATAATTTCAAGGATTTCATAATTTAGATTTTGAATTTGTTAGATAATTTGAAGTGGATTGATGGTGCAAAGTTGCGATGCTCAAATAGGTGATTTGAGAGGAATTTCGATAATGACAAATTATTTTTTCTCTAATGTCAATTTTGGCGATTGCTGACTGACGTGCATAAAACTGAGTACAAGCAGAGAAATACTGAGGGGATAAATTTAGAAAATCCTTTGGGGGATTCGGCTTTACAATTCAACCATAAGAGAGTTTAAATTTGATTTAACAACAAACTCTAATTACTTTTGTCTAAATAACGACAACTAAGAGACTCGTTTTGGGTTTTTATGTCAATTAAAATAATTTTACCTATGTCACTCGTATTACACATCAATCCTTCGCTTGAAAAAAGGGTGCGTCAAAATGCCTTGAAAAAAGGTGTTGACTTGGGACAATTTATCGTTCAGTTTTTAGAACTGAATTTTCCAGAAGAAAAGCCTAAACCGCCCGTTGTATCTAAGAAGGAGTCTCTTTTATTAGAAGAAATAAACTCTTTTATTCCCATTGAAACGTGGGAACGCTACCATTTCCTTAGGGCAAAAAGGACAAATGAAACGATTAACACACTTGAAAGCGCAGAATATGACGCCATCAATCAGCAAATCGAAGCGGCTACGGTTAAGCGTTTGACCTTGTTAATTGAGTTATCAAAAATTAGGAAAATTTCATTGGACGAGTTGATGCAACAACTTGGCTTAACGACAAATGACGATGAACAAATCACTCCGTAAACGTGTAAAAGAAAGAGCGCGATTTCTGTGTGAGTATTGTTTAAGTCCAAAACGTTTCTGCACAGCTTACTATGAAGTTGACCATATAACACCGATTTCTGAAGGCGGAAAAGATGAATTTGAGAATTTAGCAAACGCTTGTGGTGGTTGCAACAACAATAAATCAAACGCAACGCAAGCCATAGACCCTCTAACAGGACAAATTGTCTCACTGTACAATCCACGTATTCACATTTGGGCAGAACATTTTTGCTGGAATGATACCTATCTTTTAATGATTGGTCTTTCGCCAATCGGTCGAGCAACGATTAAAAAACTGAAATTAAACCGAGAAGAAGTCGTCAATTTGAGGACCGTATTGCTGGCAGTCGGTTTGCATCCGATTTAATGATAAAATAATGAACAATCAATCAAAACGCATACTCATAACAGGCGCAACAGGCTTCGTCGGCTCTTATTTGACACGACTTTTGGTCAAAAAAGGCTATAAAAACATCGTTTGCTTGAAAAGACCGACAAGCCGTATGGACTTGGTCGCAGAAGTGCAAGACAAAGTGATTTGGGCAGAAGGCGACATTTTGGACGTGCCTTTTTTGGAAAATATACTGAGGGGGTATCAAATCGAGCAGATTTATCATTGTGCAGCGGTGGTGTCGTTTGACCCGAGAGACCGTGAAGAAATGTATAATATCAATGTTGTTGGAACGGAAAATGTGGTCAATGCGGCTCTTGAAGTCGGTATTGAAAAACTGATTTATACAAGCAGTATTGCCGCAATCGGACGTGTGGAACATCAGCAATGGGTTCGTGAAACAAACAAATGGCAACGTTCACCGCTTAATTCACATTATGCTATTTCCAAATTTCAAGCAGAACAAGAGGTGTGGCGCGGTGTAGCTGAAGGACTAAGAGCAGCAATGGTAAACCCGACCGTTATCCTCGGTTCGCAGTTTTGGGAACTAGGAACGGGGCGACTTTTCGACCAAGTGTGGCGTGGTTTGCGGTTTTATACTGAGGGGTCAACGGGCTATGTAGATGTGCGTGATGTGGTGACTTTTATGGTTGAATTAATGAATTCACCCATTGACAGTCAACGTTTTATACTCAATGGTGAAAATATGACTTATAAAACGATGTTTGAAAAAATCGCTTTGATTTTGAATAAAAAACCAGCCAATATAGCTGTTACTCCTTTCTTACGGCAATTAGCTTGGCGAGTGGAATGGCTCAAAAGTAAGTTTACAGGCAAACGTCCTTTAATTACAAAAGAAACGGCGCGGACATCGGCAACAACTTTTTATTTTGATAATAAAAAATCGTTGGCGGCTTTTCCTAATTTTCAATATTCAGATATTTCGGCAACGATTGAGGAAACGGCTAAACAGTTTTTAGAAAGTCAACAAAAAGGATTACCTTTTGCGGCATTAAACATCTCATAGATATTTAACAAAATGAAAATCAATTACAACGACAAAAAAGAATACGTTTTAACTTCTGATGAAGACATCTTTCTCGGCAGCTTAAAATTAGAGAATTGGACTTCCACTAAAGCCCAAATCACGACACAGTATGGCGATTTTTATGATGTTGCTTCCAAAGTTGTATAAGGTTTTGCATAATTGTATTGGAGGTATCATGGCGATTTTTATGATGTTGCTTCCAAAGGCTTTTGGGGGACATCTATTGGTGTAACAAAAAGTGATACAGAATTTGCTGAAATCAAGATGAATTGGCGGGGGCATATTGTGATTGACATGCTGTCAAATGGTATTGGGAGGGATTTTTTGTTAAAATCAACCAATATTTGGAAATCTCAATACACTGTCTTCAATCGTGAGGAAGCTGAATTGCTCATTTTTACAACTGATTACAAATGGAAAAAAGCACATTATGATTTCAAAATAGATATCAATCCTGATTTTGCACATGAAATAGATGAAACACTCGTCTTGATTGCGACTTATAGTGTATTGTATCTTACTATGGTACAGGCTGCTGCTACTTCCTAATATCAAATATGTTATTGTTATATCAACGAGGCTTTTCAACTCCATTTTTAGATTTTAATTTATCAAAATTATGAAAATTGGTATTATTGGCGGCGGCATAAACGGCTTATTTTCAGCCTATTATCTCCAAAAGCAAGGTCATGACGTGACGATAATTGACCAGAGTGATATGTCCGATGGCTGTTCATTTGGCAATGCGGGTATGATTGTGCCGAGTCATATCATTCCGTTAGCGGCTCCGGGTATGATTACGAAAGGCTTGAAATGGATGTTGAGTTCGACGAGTCCTTTTTATATTCGTCCAGGTTTGAGTGGCAGTTTGGTGAAATGGTGTAGGTTGTTTTATAAAAATGCCACGGCAGCAAATGTTGAAAAATCCATACCGATACTGAGGGATGTCAGTTTGTTGAGTAAACACCTTTATCAAGACTTTCAGAAGCAAAACCACTTCGATTTCGGTTGGCATGAACGCGGTTTGATGATGTTGTATCAAACCCAAAACATGGCGCATGAAGAAGCTGAAGGCGCAGTTACTGCAAATAAAGCGGGCATAGAAGCCCATGTTTTGTCTCAAAAAGAAGTGCAAAACCTCGAAGCGAATACAAAAATCAATGCCATTGGTGGCGTTTTTTATCCTGGCGATGCGCATTTAAGCCCGCATTTATTGATTGAAGGTTTGAAAACGCACCTTTATACTGAGGGGGTCACTTTTTTGAGTAATACAGAAGTTTTTAATTTTGAGTTAAAAAACCAACGTGTAACAGGTGTTATTACTCAAAACGATAAATTAGAATTTGATGAAATTGTCATTGCCGTTGGTGCTTGGTCAGGTATTTTGACTGAAAAATTAGGCATTTCGTTGCCATTACAAGGCGGAAAGGGTTATAGCATGGGTTTTGAAGGTTTGGGCAATAAAATCAATATCCCAACTATCATGCTTGAAGCACGAGCAACCGCTACGCCAATGGGCAATGATTTGCGTTGTGCGGGGACGATGGAAATTGCAGGCATTGATTTGTCCGTCAATATGAATCGAGTAAAAGGTATTGTGCAAGGTGTCAATAGTTTTTATCCTGAATTAAATGTGCAAATGCCGCAACAACAAGCCGTTTGGAGTGGTTTACGTCCTTGTTCGCCTGATGGATTGCCGTATATTGGTCGTTTGGAACATCTAAAAAATGTAACGATAGCGACAGGACATGGCATGATGGGTTTGAGTTTAGGTGCTGCAACAGGGCTTTTGGTGTCTGAAATTGTTGGAAAACAGCCCATGAGTATCTCGGTTGATTTGTTGAGTCCTTTGCGTTTTAATTCATAAGTAACCATGACATTTTGTCATTCTGAACGCAGTGAAAGAATCTGTATAAACCATTGATTTACATTGTTTTATACAGATTCTTTCACTGCGTTCAGAATGACAAAAAAGGTGCGTTATTATTTATATGTTACAAAAGCATTCCTTCTCATGTTAAAAATTGCTTATTCGCCTATATACAAACTCGAATTGCCAGAAGGTCATCGTTTTCCGATGCTCAAATATGAGCTGATTCCTGAACAACTTTTGTATGAAGGCAGTGTAACAAATAATAATTTTTTCGCACCAAAACAGCTTCCTGAAGACATTATTATTGCTACGCATACCCCTCCCTATTTTAACAAAATGAAGCATTTGGAACTGTCGCCAAAAGAAATGCGGCGCATCGGTTTTCCATTGACCCAACACCTTTTTGACCGTTGTTTGACGATTGCAGGCGGTACGATTGAAGCTTGTCATTTTGCTATAAACAATGGCGTTTCGATGAATGTAGCAGGTGGCACACACCATGCATTTACGGACAGAGGCGAAGGTTTTTGTTTACTCAACGACCAAGCTATGGCAGCTAATTATTTGATAACCAAAGGTTTAGCAAAACGCACTTTGATTATTGACCTCGATGTGCATCAAGGCAATGGTACGGCTGAAATTTTTAGAAAATCTAAAAATCAATGGTCAAAAACAGCTCAAAATGGTAAAAATACTGAGGGGGGTGTTTTTACATTTTCAATGCACGGTGCAAATAATTATCCGCTTCACAAAGAGCAAAGCGACCTCGATATTGGCTTACCCGATGGTGTGGAAGATGGTTTTTACCTCAAAGTTTTAAGAGAAAACCTAAGCCTTTTGATGGATGAAGTGCAGCCCGATTTTGCATTTTTTAATGCGGGCGTTGATGTGTTAGCAACTGATAAATTGGGTAAATTGAGTTTAACGATGCACGGCTGTGGACAACGAGATAAGTTGGTTTTTGAAATATGTAAAAAAAACAATGTGCCGATAGTTGTGAGCATGGGCGGCGGTTATTCGGCTCGTGTGGCAACGATTGTGGAAGCACATTCACAGACTTTTAGGATGGCACAAGAGGTATTTTTTTGATACAAAAAATTTAATACTAAATATTTTGGTGTATGACAAACGAATTTTAACATTTCGTCGTTTTAACCAAAGCAACAAGCGTATAATTTTCCAATCACTAAAAAGATATTGCTCATGGCTTCTATTGCTACAAAAATTCTACTCGTAGAAGACGACCCTAATTTTGGCGACGTTCTGCGCTCTTATCTCGAAATGAATGACTATGATGTGACACTTGCGACCGACGGTGCTGCAGGTTGGGAAGCGTTTCGTCGTGGTTCGGGCTTTTCGCTGTGTATTCTCGATGTGATGATGCCTAAAAAAGATGGTTTTTCACTCGCCAAAGACATCCGTGAAAAAGACAAAGTAGTGCCGATTATTTTCCTCACTGCCAAAACAATGAAGGAGGATATTTTGCAAGGCTTCAAAATCGGAGCGGACGATTACATCTCCAAACCGTTCAATTCCGAGGAATTGTTGTACCGCATCCAAGCGGTTTTGAAACGTTCTGCACCCAAAGCAGACCCGCGTGATGAAGTACGTGACTACCGCATTGGCAAATATAACTTCAATTATCCGTTGCGTATTTTGCTTTTAGATGGCACAAAAGAAGAAATCAAATTGTCGCCCAAAGAAGCGCAATTGCTCAAAATGTTTTGTCAGCGTATTAATGACGTTTTGCCACGTTCAGAAGCTTTGACGAAAATTTGGCAAGAAGATAATTATTTTACAGCGCGTTCTATGGACGTATTTGTCACTAAATTGCGTAAATACCTCAGTGGTGACCCTCTCATCGAAATTGTCAATATCCATGGCAATGGCTTCCAATTATTGGTAAAAACCGAAGAAACCGTTTAAGTGAAAAGTTATAAGTGAAAAGTGAAAAATGCAACCCTAAGTATTTTTCACTTTTCACTTCCCATTTTTCACTATTCTCTTTTCACTATTCACTTAATTATGCAATCTAAAGCGACGACTGTTGAGCAATACATCAACGAACTGCCCGAAGAGAAAGGACTGCATGACAAAACTGCGGTCAGTCATCAATGAAAACAGGCCTGAAGGGTTTGAAGAAAAGATGAGTTATGGTATGATTGGCTGGGTTGTGCCACATGTGTTGTACCCTGCGGGGTATCATTGTGACACTAAATTACCACTACCTTTTATGAATATTGCTTCCCAAAAAAACTTTGTTGCGTTGTATCACATGGGTATTTATAGCGATAAAAACTTACTGTATTGGTTTGTAAATGAATATACCGCACAATCGAAAGTGAAATTAGACATGGGTAAATCATGTATTCGATTCAAAAAACCAGAGCATATTCCTTATGATTTGATTGGTGAATTGGTGCGTAAAATGTCTGTTAAAGATTGGATTCAAACGTATGAAACGTCTTATAAAAAATAGATAAGTAGTACAACTCAAATAAACGGGAATTCTTTAACACATAGTCACATAGGACACATAGCCTTTAACTGATTGATTTCCATATACTTCTATGTGTTCTATGTGACTATATGTTGCGAAAAAAAGTGTTGTTTAAATGTGTT
>JAYVFS010000024.1:0-6041 GCA_043772905.1 Saprospiraceae bacterium
AAATGAGGTAAACCATGAAAATTTTGCTGTGAACCTTAAAAACTTGTAGGCTTCAAGACTGCCGACGCACCAAGTCAGACACATTTGCAATGCACACAAAGCCAGAATACAAACGCCAACCTTGCAAAAGAGCCTGCCTTGTTCCTACGCTTCTGGGACACACTCTAAGTAATAGAACACAGTATGCTGGTTGACACACCCTGACGAAGGGCGAACGTACAACATTGGTATTGCTGCAAGTGGGGCTGGACGTTGAAACTTCGGCAGAAGCCAACGGGGACGACCCACGCATCATCACAGACGCTGGTTTTGAAGTCCGTAGCACCCAAAAAACATCTAAAGGCGCTAAAAAGGTTGTAACGGAATTGGATACGCCCGTTGTGGAAGCTAAAAATATCAATGACAAGTCTGGTTGTGCCACTGTGAAGTGTAAACGCGTCAAAAAAGCCATCAACTACGCCTTTTTATATCGAAAATTGGATGCGGCTGATTGGCAAAGCGGTACTTACCACAGTAGTGGTGAACACACTTTCACGAATCTCGAATCGAGAACGGTTTATGAATTTCAGATGATTGCGCAAGGTGAGAATGGTATTGCAAGTGGTGCATCAGTGCCTGTGGCGATTTTTGTTTCGTAAATGGCAAAAAGGCTTGTACAACGAGGGCAAAAAAATGGAATGGGCTTTTCCATTCGGTTCTAAATTGGTCGTTCGCGCTAAAACGATTGGACCGAATTCATTGAAGAGTGATTCTGTACAGTCTGAAGAAGTGATGGTAAGTTAGTTAAGTATGAGTTATGAATTATGAGTTAGGCTAAAGCGGCTTTACTCATAATTCATAACTCATAATTCATAACTCATAACTCATAATTCATACTTAATCTCACGGCAACGCCTTACCCAACGACAACAAATTCGCAAACAACCGATACGCCCCCGGCACACCCATCGGCATCTCTCTAAAAAACGAATAACCTGTATAAACATACCAACCTTTACCATGTTTGGCGACCACCAAACCACCGTCTTCTGGCTTTTCGTTGGTGTCATTACAACTCAAAAGAGCTTCATATTTGCCATCCCATTCTGAAAGGAAATACAAGCCACGCTCTTGCACCCAACCGTCAAAATCTTTTGCAGTAATTTTGTTAGGTACATTCAAAGCAGGGTGATCGGGTTTCAAAATACGAACGGGTGCATCTTCTTCTGTTGTCCGCCCACGACCCAATTTGAATGGATAAGGACCAAACTGTTGCAACTGCAAATCACGCCCAGCGGTATTGTATTGCACAACCATTGTACCGCCATTTTCGACGTATTTCAAGAGTTTATCATTATAAAACTTCAATTTTTCCTTTGTATTGTAAGCGCGAATACCAACCACAATGGCATCAAAACTTTGCAATTTGCCGTCATGTTGAAAGTCTGCGTCTTTGATTTCAGTTACATTGTAACCAATTTGCTCCAAACAAGCGGGCATATCGTCGCCTGCACCCATGACATAACCGATGTTAATACCACGCTTTTTTATGTCCAATTTCACAATTTTAGCTTCCGAAGGCTGTAGAACGGTTTGCGTTGGAATGTGGTCGTACTCTATAATCCGAACCGATTTTGTTGGCACTGCGGCATAGTCATTACCTGATTTCAAATAGGCTTTTGAAACAATTGTCGCTTCACTTTCGCCTTTTGGCGGCGTAAGTTTGAAGGTTAAAGCCGCCTCTTCTCCTTTCAATTTTAATGTAAAATTTTGAGAAACAGGCTCAAGTGACCAACCTTTAGGTACTTCGGGTTTGAGCATACCTTCCACACCGTCCGCTCCAGCTTTGATAATAAAACCGACTTCTTTTGCTTCATTATCACCAAAAACAAGGACTTGTTCCATCAAATTGACAAATACTGAGGGGGTCGCTTCAAACGGACGGTACAGTTCGCCTTTCGCAGGCGCATCGTAGCGGTTGACAATATTGGTCTCATAAGTCATCGGATACCCTTCCACAACGAGGTTGAATTTAGCACGAATGACACGCGGCGTTTCGGGCAGACCCCTCAGTAATTGGTTGTCCACGCGATACATACCGAGCGAACCCTTTTCATTGAGCCAATAAGGACTGGTGTAGGCAATATCGTCAGGAATCAGCATTTTCATTCTGAACAATTTCCGTTCGTTGTTCGCCATAGTAAAATCAAGGATCGTATCCCGTTTCAAACCCAAAAATTCAATCGAATTCAGTTTGATATTTGACGCTGAACGATTAACCGCTTCAATTGTAAAATCAACCGTTTGACCTGGCACAGATGAAGCCGTATTCGTAGCGGTTTCGAGATAAAGACCTGAACACCAACGGATTAAGTCTTTTATTTCATTCGACTTGCGTTCTTTCCAAAAAGGATCATTGATTCTTTCGATCAATTTCAAAGCTGAAACAAGCGAGGGAACACTTGCCGAAGGATTGTCAAACCTAAAATTACGTTCAACCGCTTCCAATATTTTTCCAATATTAGCCCCCTCAGTACCCAAGCGATTCCAAGACAAATCAATGCCTTCCAAAGGGTCGTCACTTTTCGGTTTGCCCATAGGTCCTTTCAAAAACTCCAAATATTCTGCATCAGAACCACGCGAACCCATTGAACCCATGCCTTGACATTTGTGCATTGAGCGCGATTCGGCAGCGATTTCGTTGTTTGATTTACCTTTTGTCGGATAATAAGTACCAATGTCGAGTTTCAACATTTTGTCCTTTTTAGCCGCTTCAAACTTCTCTTGGCTGCCATAAAAAAACCATGAGGTATTGAAAAACAAACGTTTAGGTTGCCAAACGCGGACATATTTCAATTGTTCAGGAAATACGGAGGGGTCGGCTGCCAAGTTAAAAGCCTCCTCTGAAAGAATGGCCGATGAGGTGTGATGCCCATGTGTATCAATAGAAGTATCTCGAGAAAAACGGTTGACAACGATATCAGGCTGTGTTTTGCGAATTGCCCAAACCACATCAGAAAGCACTTCATTTCTACCCCAAATGCGCATCGTTTCGGCAGGAGATTTTGAAAAACCAAAGTCGCTCGCACGGCTAAACAATTGATTTCCACCATCAACGGAGCGCGCCATCAAGAGTTCTTGCGTCCGCAAAACGCCAAGCATTTCGCGTAACTCTGTACCGATTAGGTTTTGACCACCATCTCCACGTGTCAATGAGAGATAAGTCGTGTGCATACGCTTTTCATTAGACATATAGGAAATAAAACGTGTATTTTCATCGTCGGGATGTGCCGCCACATAAAGCACCGAACCAAGTGTATTGAGTTTCCGAATCCCATCAAAAATATCAGCCGAAGTCGGCTTTTTAGGTGCCACTTGTGCATTGAGGGAAATGGATAGTAGAATTGCGCAAAAAGAAAAGAGCGATATGCGTTTGAGTCGAAGCATTTTAAATGTCATTGATTACAGATTATTTATTTTTATTAAAAAGAGACGTAATGATAAAAGTTTTAAATCGAAAAGCCAACATTTTGCTCGATTCTTGCGACGAATAGACTTTCTCATTCGCTAAACGAAGGGGTTTAGGAAAGGAGATTTGCATTACCTTTGTGAACTTTGATGAAATAGATTTTTCAAAAACGCTGTTTGTTTTTACTTTTTAACAACGATTTATGCAAAGCATCAATCCAAATCTCCAATTCCAACCTCGACGCACCCCCTCAGTATCCGAGTATGTCGAAGGCATTTTGCAAGGCAACCGCGTTGTGTTGAGCCAAGCCATTACTTTGATTGAAAGTACACGGACAGAGCACCAAGCATTGGCACAACAAATCATCGAACAATGTCTGCCTCATGCGGGCAAAAGCATGCGCATAGGCATTACAGGTTCGCCGGGCGTTGGGAAAAGTACATTTATTGAAGCGTTTGGAACACATATTACGAAAGAAGGCAATCAAGTCGCCGTCTTAGCGATTGACCCATCGAGTCAGATGTCGCATGGCTCAATTTTAGGTGATAAAACGCGGATGTTTCATCTTTCTACAAACGAAAAAGCATTTATTCGCCCTTCTCCCGCAGGTGATTCCTTAGGCGGTGTCGCTCGAAAGACGCGAGAAAGTATTGTGTTATGTGAAGCAGCGGGTTTTGATGTGATTATTGTAGAAACCGTAGGCGTTGGTCAATCTGAAACGGCAGTCCATTCTATGACCGATTTTTTCCTCCTTCTTTTGCTACCCGGTGCAGGCGACGAATTGCAAGGCATCAAACGGGGCATCGTCGAAATGGCAGATTTAATCGCTGTCAATAAAGCCGATGGCGACTACGAAAAAATGGCAAAACAAGCCAAAGCCTATTACAAAAACGCCCTTCATTTATTACCCATGAAAGAAAGCCAATGGACACCGCAAGCCGTCACATGCTCTGCTTTAAGCGGTTTAGGCATTGCCGATATTTGGCATTTAATCAATGATTATCAACGTTTTACAAAAGAAAACAACTTTTTTCATGCCAACAGAAAAGCACAATCGCATTATTGGTTGACGGAAAGTATAGAGTCTGCGCTGCGAAATTTGTTTTACAAAGCCCCCTCAGTATCGGCAGCATTTTCAGAGATAGAACAACAGGTTTTGGAAGGCAAAATATCGTCGTTTCGGGGTGCGGAGGCGTTGATGCGGATATTTATGGAACAAACACCCCCCTCAGTATAAACCCCATTTTTTCACTTCATCAACTCATCTACCACCGCAAAAGCGCCACCCGCCAACCGCGCAAGCGGTCTCTTCGACAATTTACCCCAACGAAACGGTTTAGAAGGAGACAAAACTTGCCATTCAACAGCACAATGCAAACCTCGATGTTCATCAAATAAAACGTCTGACATAACAACTCCAATACCGATAACAGATTGATTATCAATACCTAAAACAATATCGCCTTCATGGGAACGGTTGCAGAACAATTTGGCTTGGGCAAAAGCCGCGCCATGTGGTGGCAATTCCAATGTATCAATATATTGCATCAAAGTATGACGATGCCATGTCTGAACGGCAGTAACCGCTTTGCGACATATCGCATCACCGATTGGCAAAAACAGGGTTTGACTGCCGAGACAGCGCGCCCATTTTGCCGAATGAGGCACGTCCATTTGTGCCAACCAAACATTTGCACCCCGAACAAGGTGACGGCGTAAATCATTGATATTCCAGAAATTAGGTTGAAAAAGATGCGTGATATTGAGGGGTCTTGCTTGCCGTGCGTCGAGCGTTTCTAAGGGTTTACTTTGTTGTAAAAGACGTTGCCATTCGTCCAAAAAGCAAGACGCTACTGAGGGGTTACTCACATCAGTCAAGCAATCGTTGTGTTGACTGCGTGTCCAATTGAATGAGCCACTTAAAACGCGTTGCCTGTCAATGACCACGTATTTATGGTGCAACAAACCATGCCCGACGTAGCCAAAACCATTTGCACCGATATTTATGATTTTACCAAAAGGCAAACCAGAAGGGCTAAAATTGAGCTGATCAAAATTGATAATAAATTGCACTTTCACACCCGCCTGTTGCCGTTTGATGAGCGCATCAAAAACTTCGGGCAATGTGAACCAACAAACAGCGATGTGGATGTCTGATTGGGCGGTATGAATGGCATCAGTGAGTACGCGGGGCAAGTTGGTGAAATGTGCCGTTGTTGTCATAGTCATTCAGTTTTGTTTTAGTTTTCTAACAATAGTAAATTTTAGTTTTCCAACAAAAGTAAAACTATTTCTAAAATATTGTACCTCAATATTTTAAACATGCTTTCCTATATACGTGAACTCTTGCTCAATCGCCTTTTTAGAAGTCTCCCCAATAAAATTAGATAACGATTTACCGATAAAAGGCACGGTGCAATGCACTTCCGTAATGGCAACAACCGCAGTACCCCCCTCAGTAGAACCGAGCTTCATTTGCCCTTTAATGTTGAGCGGCATGGTTATTTCACAAGATTGTTGTTAGAAACGATTTACTAGAAAAAGTTGATATTTTTTAAAAATACAAGAAATAACTCTTTGTTATCAGTAAATA
>JAYVFS010000025.1:0-6016 GCA_043772905.1 Saprospiraceae bacterium
TGTCTATTGGCACAAAAAGCAGGTGCAAAAGCCTTTGTCTTTATTCACAACTCCAACTCAAACGGCAATATCCACTTACTAAAACAGGGCTTGTATAAAGACAGTATCCGCATCCCTATTTTCTGCGTCGGTAAAGAAACAGGCAAAGACATCAGTGCATTGCTGCCTTCAAAAGCAGGTATCAAAACCAGAACACCGCCGCCTAACCAAAGTGTTGTTGTCCACACCAATGACCCTACAAATACAGCTATGCTTATGGACAAACAACCCGCTACGAGTGAATTGTCCTCAACACAAAGCAATCAAACTGTAGCCGATGCAGATTTGTTAAATGGCAGTGGTATCGGCAAACAAGGTTTCTCTGTATCCCCCAATCCCACACGCAACCAAGCGAATGTCACCTATCAATTCACAAACCCCACAGACGTAACGATAGAAGCCAAAACCGCTTCTGGACAAGTGATTTTCTCGAAAATACTGAGGGGGGTAACGGTGGGCAATATAGAGATACCAACGGTTGATTATCCGAATGGGACGTATTTCGTGACGCTGCAATATGGAAAGGAAGTAAAGACGAAGAAGTTGGTGGTCAGGCATTAAGGGTAAAATAGTCATTGTTTAGTAAGAAAGGTGAAAGGTAAATGTTTTACCTTTCACCTTTTTCCATATTCACCATTAACAAAATATGCCAAAATAGGTATTTCATTACAACCCCAAACACCCTACCTTTGCAGTCGTTAGTATTGATTTTACATGAATTTTCTCCATACAACAAACAATCAACGACCTATGCAACGTCCTCTACTACTTCTATCCTTCATTTTTGTATTAAAAATAACACTTTCTCAAGCTCAAACGGAAGGTTGGACTTCGACATGCTTGCCCGATGACCCCTCAGTATCAGAAGTCATGATTGATGCCTGTGGGACAGATGAATACAAAAGTGAGTACTTTGTTTTGAAGACAAATAATAAATCTTTTGACATTCGAAACTTCGGTCTCAACGTTATAAATCCTACAAATAATGCCTTTATTGGCTCGGTTGCCGTTCAAAATAATAACCTCAATGCAAATGCTTTACGCCTACTAAATGATGCTGCGGGTGCAGTTTGTGGCTATGGTACAGTCTTTCGAGATGCTTTTCAAACACCTTATAATGGCATAGTGCCACCTAATTCTACCATTTTATTGTTCAATAACAAGGACTCTACCGATGTCGCCTACCTTTCCCCAGGAGAGTTACAGCGTTTATGTGGTTCAAAAGTGTTTGTCGTGTTTGGTACAATAACTGCCCAATCACGGGGTGTAGCCATTTTTAGAAATTATCCACAAAATGGCTCTTGTTTGCCGAATGGTTGTTTAAGACAAATACAGTTTCGGTTTGGTGGCGCAACTTCTTCATATTGTACCCAATTTACTTATGACACAAAAAAATTGCCCAATCTCAATACCACAAATGCACCGCCGGGTTTCAATGAAGGTTCATACATACGTCCGAATCCAAATGGTTCTTTGATATACGGTGGAGGCAATTTGACGGGTACAGGAGTCGTCTGCATGCCTCCTGAAAAACTATTATGCACGATTCCAGCCATGCCCGATTACGGCGACGGCTTCTGGAATGTCCTCGCTTATGATGGTTTCAATGACTTCTCAAACGGCAGTTTCAAAGGCTTTTATCAAGCAAAAGGCAATCATACCGTCAGTATTGGCACCGCAACGGCTGATAATTTTGAATTTAACACCATACGTGACGGTTGGGGCGGTACGCAAGGGGCATCCGAAGCCCATGAATTACTGGGTGCTTTGACCACCTACAATGGTTGCAACGTCCGCGCCGATTCGTTTTCTATTTTAGCCAAAAGAAAAGGTTTTGAATGTGGTTTTTATGAAATAAACTTAAACTATTACGACGATTTTACGCGGATGCGTATTGACAAGAATGGTGATGGTATTTGGGATTTTGACCAATCTTTCAATGCACCCGCTTGTTCAACAGGCTGTGGTACAAGCATTTGGCAAGGCTTTTTAAGTCCGCAATCAAAAATCGAGATTTATGCTTATGATGTACGCGGCAATTTTAACATCCATTTTTTATTTCAAAAAAAGCCAACACCCCCCTCAGTAAAAATCAATGTTTTGTCCACTACCCCCGTTGCCTGTGGCGGATTAACGACAGGCAGCATCACGACAACCGTTACAGGTGGCACGACACCTTATAATATTACATGGTCGGGTGCAATCGCTATTCCAAACGGCAGTTTGGTAGCTACTAATTTGCCTTCAGGCCTTTATCAGATGAAAGCCACTGACGGCGTTGGGTGCATAGATTCATCTCAAATCCTTGTACCACAAATCAATAATATCGTCGTCAATGCTACTGGTGATGCCTCTTTTTGTCCTGGCGGAACGGCTATACTGAGGGGTACTACAAGTGGCGGCACAGGCACATTAAGTGCTGAATGGTTAACAACTAAAAACCCAACGATACTTTCTACAGGTCTAAATTATTCGCCAATCGTTTCAAAATCAACGAATTATGTGTTGCGTATAACCGATGCTTCTGGTTGTTTCAAAACAGATACGGTTACTGTAAATGTTTACGCCTTACCCATCATTCATGTTGCGATTTCCCCCAATGATACGGTATGTAACGATGCCGTACCTGTCCTCAAAGCAAGCGGTGCAGCTTCTTATGTATGGTCAAGTTTTCCGCCGATTGGCGCAGCTGCCCTTGATGCGCGGGGAGATTCAGCTCGTCTTTTTTCCTTGTTTTTACCCGCGCCGTACTATATTTTTACGGCTAATGGAACAGATGCAAATGGTTGTAAAAACACAGGACAAGCGATTATTACCATCATTCCATTGCCTGTCGTAACGATTATGCCCGTTTTAGATTCGCTTTGCGATGATGGCGCACCTCGTGCATTGACCGTCAGTCCTGCAACGGGTGGTACTTTTATTGTCTATACGATTACCGCAACGGCAGCTATTCCATGCATAAATTGTGTTCAAAATAACATTTTTTACCCAGATAGGGCAGGGGCAGGGTCGCACCTTGTGAGTTATCAAGTGACCAATGCACAAGGTTGCAGCAATGCACCGAGTATTCAAATTCATGTCAAAAGTTGCCGATGTTTGACAGCCACAACCGTACCCCTCAGTAAAAGTATCTGCCCAGGAGATAGTATTCGTGTTAAAAATATTTTTTATAAAACAACAGGTATTTACCGCGATACTTTCCGCAAAACGGACGGCTGCGACTCAATAGTTGTATTGAATTTAACAATCAATAAACTCGATACAACACGTATTTTTAGCAAAACGTGCAACGCTGCACAAGTTGGTACAACTTCACAAATCCTTAGAAATCAATACGGTTGCGATTCATTGGTTATATTAAATTTGACATACAATAAGTCAGATACGACCTATCTTTTTGGTAAGACGTGTAACGCTACACAGGTCGGTACGACTTCACAAGTGCTTAGAAATCAATACGGTTGTGATTCATTAGTTATATTAAATTTGACATACAATAAGTCAGATACGACTTATCTTTTTGGCAAAACGTGTAACGCCGCACAGGTTGGCATAACTTCCCAAGTGCTTAGAAATCAGTACGGTTGCGATTCATTGGTTGTCTTGAATTTGGCACTAAACAAAGGCGATACTACGCGTGTTTCAGCCAAAACGTGCAACCCAGCACAAGTCGGCACGACTTCACAACTCCTTAGAAATCAATATGGTTGCGACTCTTTAGTGATTACAACAAAGACTTTCGGACGGCATGATACGACTCGCTACACCTATGTTATTTGCACAGGCGATAGCGTTTTTGTAAATAATATTTGGTTAAAAACAAGCGGCGAAACGCGGTTTAACCTCAAAAACAATGAAGGGTGTGATTCAATCGTCATTGCCAATATTGCCTTTACAAAAAAAGATACGACCTACCAAACAGCGACAAGTTGCGATATAACCCGTGTCGGTTTGGATACGATGCGGCGTATTAATAGGAATGGTTGCGATTCGCTTATTATTACGAGAACGACATTCTCACTCAGTGACTCGACACGGTTTAGATTGACGACTTGCAACCCCAATTTAGTTGGTGATAACATTCAGATTTTGCGCAATCGTTTAGGCTGCGATTCAGTTGTCATAAAGACGTATGTGTTACAAAAAGCTGATACAACTTATTTATTTTCAAAGACTTGTAATCCAATTGATACAGGTTTCAAGCAGTTAAATTTGATAAATAGAGATGGCTGCGACTCCATCGTTTTTGTTCAAACCACCTTGAACAGGCGTGATTCAACCCATTTCAACCTATTTATATGTGCGGGCGATAGTTTGGCATTCAGTGGTCGTTGGATTAAAACCAAAGGCACATTTTTTGAAACGCGGACAAATAGGGAGGGGTGTGATTCCGTACTCGTCTTGACCTTAGATTTTTGGAAAAAAGATACAACGATTGTTCAAAAAACAAGTTGCAATCCACTTTTAGTCGGCGATTCTGTCAATATACTGAGGGGGTATCGAGGTTGTGATTCCGTTATCATCACCCATACCCGATTGATACCGAGTAATATGAAAGATTCGTTAACTGTTTCAAAACCAATCAGTTGTAACGGTTTGTCCGATGGTGTATTGACCATAAAAATTAATTCTGGTGGACTTTCACCGTTTAATTTCAATTGGAGTAATGGCATAAAAGGCAATAGTTTGACAAATTTGAAAGCAGGTTCTTATACCGTAACTGTGACAGATGCAGAAGGTTGTCGCCTCGTTGATTCCATCGTTATCCAAAATCCGCCCCCCCTCAGTATAAACGTTGTCGGCGTGTCACCACCTTGTTTTGGAGATGAAATGGGTAGTATTCGGATTGTTTCAGTTGGTGGCGGCACAGCGCCTTATCGCTTTTCTTCAAATGTTGTGGCGCAAAATATTGTGACTTTACCAACGGCTTTAAGCAATATTCGCTTAGGAAATTATGCTTTTAAACTCATTGACGGAGCAGGTTGCACATTAGATTCGACGTTAACAGTGTTGCCTGCACCAGAACGAAAAATTGATGTTGGTGCGGATATTACCATACAATTAGGCGATTCAATACAAATTAATCCGTTTATAAATTTTACAAATGCCCGTTATAAATGGTCTCCCAAAGACGGTCAAATTCGTTGCGATACATGTGTTTCAACAATTGTAAGCCCTTTAGAAACAACGGTTTATAAATTAACCGTTAAAGACGAATTTGGCTGTGAAGTCAGCGATGCCTTAACGGTTTATGTTGACAAAAATCGTCCTGTCTTCATGCCAACCAGTTTTTCACCTAATGAAGACGGTGTGAATGATCGTTTTACGGTTTTTTCAGATGCCAAAGTGCGAAAGGTGCAAACCATGAAAATTTTCAATCGTTGGGGTAGTCCTGTTTTTGAGCAAAATGATTTTTTGCCAAATGATGAAAATCAAGGATGGGATGGCACCATGCGGGGTGTTGTTTTGCCGCCCGATGTCTATGTTTATTTTGTTAGGTTAGAATTTGTGGACGGCAAAGTCTATCAATATCAAGGCGATGTGACGATTATAAAGTGATAAAATAAAATCAAGTCTAAAAAAGAGGGCTAATACCAAATGATGTTTTTTCTTTGCAAAAGAAATTGAAACATCATTGGGCATTAGCCCTCTTTTTTTATAACATAATCAAATAAAACTATGATACCTAATTGGGAAGGCGTTTATCCAGCGGTCACAACCAAATTCACAGCCGACGATAAACTCGATTTTGATGCGATTGGCAAAAATTTTCAAGCACAAATGGATGCGGGTGTGCATGGGCTCATTCTCGGCGGTTCGCTTGGCGAGGCGAGTACTTTGGACGACGATGAGAAATTTGAGCTATTGGCTTTTACGCTCGATTTAGTGAAGGGAAAAATCCCTGTCGTACTCAATATTACTGAGGGGTCAACGCGGCGTGCCATTTCTTATGTCAAAAAGGCAGAACAAATGG